>JBEKNN010000027.1:0-50274 GCA_049522755.1 Bryobacteraceae bacterium
TCAATTCTTTCGATCAGTGGGGCGTCGAACTCGGCAAGGCGCTGGCACAGCGCATCATCCCCGAGATCGAGAGTCCGACGGAGCCCGCGCTCCGGCATGACAGTTCGACGAACAATCTGATCCGCCGATACCGGAAGCTCAAGGGGGCGTGATGAGTGGCCCAGATTATCGGGCCGTCTGACCATCACCCCGACACCGAACTTGTGGTGCAGGCTGCGCATCTGAAAACTCATCTCGCGTAGCGGCACTTCGAGTTAGTTCATCTCAACTGGACAAGTTTGCGAAGTTGATGCCGAAACGCGAATAACTGCGCTGGAGCCGGAATCACGGCCCCGGCCGGAGACGCGCGGCGGCCGGGACGAGTGCGCCTCCATTTAGCAACGGGCTACCGGGGATTGGATGCGTTGCCGCCAGTATTACGCAGTCGCGTCCATTCGCTTTTGCCTTGTAAAGAGCGTCATCGGCGGCTCGTATCAGCGACCTTGCCGTGTCGCCGTGGTCCGGGTAGAGGGCTACTCCCATGGAAGCGGATATGGCGCCGAGTTCCCGGCCGCGCGAAATCACCCTCATAGTCCTTGTCGCCGCGAGCAGATTCTCGGCCCGATTGAGCGTATCCGCAAGTGACGCTCCCGGCAATACGATCAGGAATTCTTCTCCACCATAACGGCAGATGATGTCTACCTTGCGAGTTCGAGTCACCAGAAGCTGACTGAATTCCCTCAACACAGCGTCGCCGCCATCGTGTCCGAAGGCGTCGTTGAGCTCCTTGAAGTGGTCGAGGTCAACCATAATCGCACCAATCGTGCCCCCGTCCCGCCCCGCGCGGTGAAGTTCCCGTTCGAAGGATTCTTCCATATATCGCCGATTAAATACACCGGTAAGCGGGTCCCGGATCGATTGGGCCTTCAGCGCTTCACGCAGGCGCAGATTGGCGATCGCCAGACCAATCCGTTCGGCCATCATCTTCGCCAGCCGTAATTCGGATTCGTCGATCTCCCGTCCATCCTGCCGTAAAAAATGCAGCACTCCAAGCGCTTCTCCGTGAGCCAGCACTGGCACGCAAACGAAAGCCCCCGTGAAGCCCTGCTGTATATGCGCGCACTGAATCTGCCCATAAGAGATGGCGCTCCCGTGCGGCCGGCCACGCCGAAGCGCCCAACAATCCTCCGGCAAAAAGACAGTGGCCAACAGGGTCGAGTCACCCCATCTCGCCGCGATCTCAACCGAGCTTCGCGAGGCATTGATCATACTCAGAGCGCCCGACAGCTCCGGACATAAATCGACCGCGAACTTGCTCAGTATCTTCTCCGCTTCCGCTTCGTTGACGCAGGTCTGAAGAAGTCCACCCATCTCGCCCAGCACCATGCTTTCCCGATTTCGCATCTCAAGCTGATCGTTCCGTCCGGTCAGCTTCGAGTTCGCGCTCTCAAGCTCTTGCTCCGCTAGTTTGCTGGCGGTAATGTCACGCGAGATACCGAACGTGCCAGCGATGGATCCATCGCTATCGAGTATGGGCAGCTTCGAGGACATGACCCACGTCTGGAGCCCGCCGGCCGAGGTCTCCAACTCTTCCTTGTCAATCAGCGCGCGACCAGTATGAAAGACCTCTTTTTCCTCGGCTCGGGCAATTTTCGCGTGCTCCGTATCGAAATAATCGGCATCGCTCTTGCCGATTGCTTCCGTAGCGTTTGAGAGACCCAGCCGCCGGGCCATCGCGGCGTTAATCCGCTGAAACCGGCTTTCCCCGTCCTTGAAGTAAACGCAGTCGGGAACCGTATCCATCAAGGTCGCGAACAAGTCCTTCTCATGCCGGAGCTCCGTCTCCAACTTACGCCGTCTACGTCCATCGAAACGAATCAGCAAACTCGCCGCAGCTAGCAACAACAACGAGAAAGCTGCGGCAATCGTTCGGGCGCTCCGGGCGCGGGAGATATTCCCGTTCAGGGTGGCGTTTCTCATCTTGAGCAAAGAGTATTCCTCATCCTGAAGCTCCCAACTGAGCGACTCGATTGCCGCGGCTAAGGGGACACCCGCGCTTCGGACGACCTGCGCGACTGCCTCGGCTTCCCCAGCACGACGTTTTTCGACCAGTTCGTCTAACGCCTGAAAGCGCTCCCGCAGCAGAGGCTCAAGTTTGTCCAGCCTTTGCTGCTGCCGGGGATTATCGGCTGTATGCAATCGCACCTCTCGCTCATGTCGATTCGCGCTTGCGACAGACGTCTTCAGGATTTCCAGAAAGGCAAGATCCCCCGTCAGAGCGAAGCCGCGAGCCGCACTCTCAGCCGCCGTCGCCATGTCTCGCGTCTCCGTAATCTCCCGGATGTTTTGAGTCGTGTGGTCGACCCATTGGCTACTCACGCCAAGGGCGCTCATATCGTCGTGTTGGATTACGCCGATTAGAATAATGGCGAGACCCGTTACGCCAAGACCTATGGGAACATATTTTTCCAGTGGTAGTTTCAGGTAGCCGCCTGCTTCTTCCGGGAGGAACTAATAAGCAGGACAGCAACTGGTGGGCCGTTCCAATGAGCTTACATCGAATCGGCGGCCCACGTCCCGCCTATTCCGCTTGAAGACGAGACCGGGCCGCGCCAACCGTCACTACGAGTACGGCTCGGTAGATATGCACTCAGCGGGCTCCGATGTTACTCACGGTTCGCTATCGGAGGCGGAAGAGTAGACAATCGTTTACTTTCTTCTTCAGGAAGCGGTTGGAATCCAAGCTATTGAGGAGAGCGATACATCTACTGTTGCCGGAAATCTAATTCATTCAACCTTGTGTGTTCATTCTCCGGGCCACGGGGCTCCCCTATGAATTCAGCGCCTCGAAGCCGGAGACGACATCGAAAAGTTCCTCATCGATGCTGCTCTGGCGCAAACGCCTGGAGGTGTTGTGTAGATTGGAGAGTAATTCGTCTATGTTTCTATCGGCGCGTTCCATGGCCGCCAGGCGGCTCGCGTTTTCACTAGCCAGAGACTCGGCGCACGCCCGGAATAGAGAGATAAAAAGATATTCGCGGATTAGGGCGCGAAGAGTACTAGTTCCACCAATGACTTCGGGCCAACTCGCACCCGGCCATTTCACCTTAACCAGCCCTTGTTGCCATTGCCCGTCGAGCGGCAACAACCGCTGATTGACCGGTTCGTAGATTGCCCCGGACTGAGGGCGGTTATGAAAGACGTAGACACGCGCATAGTCGCCTTCTTCGCGATGCGCTTCGCTTTCGATTTGAATCTTTCCAACGAGCGGGGTGATAGCCTGGACGGAATTCGGCACACTGAAGAGGCCTATCGGCGGCAGGCCCCCGTCCGTCAGGCGCGCATGAACCCGCTCACCTACGGCCCAGACTTTGGGTTGGCCGCGAAGGGTTGCAAGCGTCTCGATCGCATAATCGGCCAGCACTTCGTTAAACTGGCCCACCAGCCCCTGGTCGGAACCGAACACGACCGCGCCGATCGCGCCCACATCGGCTTGCCCCTTCCGTTCCGTAATCGAGGCCGCTGCTTGGCTTTCCCGAAAGCACGCTCCTAACCCTAACTCCACGGTCCGATAGTAGTCGCCCAATGCGCGCACCGATTTCTCGTATTGGCCGATACTCGCCGCGGCCAAGGTTTTCATGGTGCGGACGACGGATTGGAGATCTCCGGCGCTTTCGATCTTTCGGCTCAGGCTGGCGGCGGTGTCGCTCATGATTTACCTTTCGGCGCGGCATCGGGCTGGGGTTTGACCTCCGGTTGGACCTTCGGCTGGTTTTGCGGCTTCGAGTCCGGGTCGGGCTTAGGTTGGAATGGCTCGAGCGACTTACTCGCGATTTGAATAACGGCTTTGCGATCTTCGTCACTCAATTTTTCCGCGGTTTCAAATCGGCCGGTCACCTCCGCCGGAATCTCCGCCACTGCTTCGCGTAGAGCGTGCTCGGCGTCCGGCATCCGGTCGAGCGGCACGCGATCGAAGAGTCCCGCGGTTAACGCCAGAAGTACGGCGATTTGCGCGGGTACCTGTACCGGCTGGAATTCCGGCTGTTTGAGGCAGGCGCGAATTCGGCGTCCGTGCTCGATGGTTTTGCGAGTGTCTTCATCCAGGCGGGCTCCGAAGCGGGAAAATGTTTCCAGCTCCGAGAACTGCGCATAAGCGAGCTTGAGGTCGCCCGCCACGGCGCGGTAAGCCGCCCGTTGCGCTTTGCCGCCGACGCGCGAAACGGACTTGCCGACATCGACCGCCGGCAGTACGCCCAATTCGAACAACGAGGGCGAGAGATAGATCTGTCCATCCGTGATGGAAATCAAGTTAGTCGGAATGTAGGCGGAAATGTCCTGCGCTTCGGTCTCAATGATAGGCAGGGCCGTGAGCGATCCGCTGCCACGCTCCTTACTCAAGTGAGTGGCGCGCTCAAGCAGGCGCGAGTGGATGTAGAATATGTCGCCGGGGAAGGCTTCGCGTCCGGGGGGCCGGCGGAGCAGGAGGGAAATCTCGCGATAGGCGCGCGCGTGTTGCGTGAGGTCGTCATAAACAATCAGCACATCGCGACCCGCTTCCATAAAATGCTCGGCGATGCTGGTGGCGGCGTAGGGCGTAATGTAGAGAAGGCCAGGCGCATCGTCGCCTTCGGCGACCACCACCACGGTGTAATCCATCGCGCCTTTCTCGCGGAGGCTGGCCACCAGTTTGGCAACGGCGGACCCGCGCTGGCCGATGGAACAGTAGACGCAGAGTACATTCTTCCCGCGCTGGTTGAGGATCGCGTCGAGCGCGATGGCAGTCTTGCCAGTCTGACGATCGCCAAGAATCAATTCGCGCTGGCCGCGCCCGACTGGAATAAGCGCGTCGACCACTTTCAGGCCGGTCTGGAGCGGCACGCTGACCGGCGCGCGGTCCATGATGGGCGCGGCAGGGCGCTCAATGGGCAGGCGTTCGCTGGACGTTACGGGCCCGTTGCCGTCGAGAGGCTGGCCGAGCGGGTCGATGACGCGACCCAACAATCCGTCGCCCACGGCCACGTCGGTGACCCGGCCCGTGCGCTCCACTTCGTCGCCCACGCGCAATTGTGAATATTCGCCGAGCAGCACGACGCCGATTTCGCGCTCGTCCACGTTGAAGGCGATGCCGAAGACCCCGCCCGGAAACGCGAGAAGTTCCTCAAAGCCGGCGCCCGGCAGGCCGGAGACCCTGGCGATGCCAGTGGAAACGTCCGTGACTGTGCCCACTTCGCGCGGCGTCAGCTCGGGAGTGTACGCTTCCCGCGCCTGACTTATGCCGGCGAACGTGCGGTCGAAGACACCCTGTAAGCTCTCAGGCGCGGCGCTCATTTGATCTGCCTGGCTGTCACATCTCCGACCAGTTCGCCGACGCCCTTTTCCATCGAGCTAAGGTAATCCGCGATGCTCCATGCCACCTTCTCCCCATTGGTGGTAAGTTCGATCCCGCCGATCAGGTCGGGCGCAGTCTCGAAGCGGACGCGGACTGCAGCCGAGAAGGTTTCGTTAAGCGCATTTTGTATAGCCGCGCGTTGTTCCGCGGGCAGTTCAAACGTGCTGCGCACCACCGCGGGGTCGGATGATGTCTTGAGGGCGTCGGCGAGGCATGTCTTCCCTTTGCCGTTCAGCTCTCGCAAGCGGCGTGTGAATACCTCGCCCATGCGCTCTTCCAGACTGGCGGTGGCGAGATCCGTCAGAGCTTTTCGAGTGATGGCAAACACTTCCTGTTGAGTGCGGCGAGCGATGGCTTGACTCAGGTTATGCGCTTCGTTTTTCAGCGCTTCCTGCCGCTTGGCGGTCAAGACGTCGGCCGCCTTGCGCGCTTCGTCGAGCAACCGCTCCGCTTCGGCTTTCGCCTCGTTCGTAGCCTTGCTTAAAAGGGCGGCGCGCTGCTGGTCGAACTCCTCGTTCTTGCGCTGGAATTCGTCGCGCTCCTTTTGGGCTTCGGCTTTTTTCGCGACGGCGTCCGCGAGTTCCGCGGCGATCAGCTTCTCTCGCGCAGCTATGGCGTCGAGGATCGGCTTGTAAAGAAAGCGCTTCATCAACCATGCAAGGATGACGAAGTTGAGCGCTTGCGCACAGACCGTGAACCAATCGATCAGCATACGTTCACTTAGCAGCCGCCTGCGCGATGAAGTGACTCCAGAACGGGTTGGCGAAGATGAGAATCATAGAGACCACGAAGCAATAGATGGCTGTCGATTCGATCATCGCGAGACCCACGAATAAGGTCCGGGTGATTGTGGCGGAGGCGTCCGGCTGCTGTGCCAGCGCAGTGAGCGCCGTGGAGACTGACCGCCCTTCACCCAGCGCCGGGCACATGCACCCCACACCGGTAGTAAGACCGGCAGTGACAATTGAGGCGACTGCTACGAGCGTATTGCTATCCATAATGTGTCCTTTAGTCGTTTCATTGCCGTTCAGGTTTTGGGCGCTGGCTCAGGCGCGGGTTTGCGCGAGCGCGTGGCGGCCGCGATGTATACGGCGGCCAGTATGCTGAAGATATAGGCTTGGACCATCCCGGTGAGAAGACCGAGCATCGTCATGAAAATTGGAAAGATGAAGGGAGTAATAGTGAGCAGTATCCCGATAATCATCGCTCCACTCATCATGTTGCCGAAGAGACGGACGGCCAGGGCCAGCGTGCGCGAGAATTCACCGATGATATTAAACGGCAACATAATCACCGTTGGCTGCGTGTAGGACTTGAGATAGCCGCCCACCCCCTGGTCCTCAACGCCGAAAAGCGGCACGGCCACAAACACGCACAGCGCAAGCGCCGCGGTCGTGGATAGCGAACTCGTTGGCGGCTGGTACCCGGGAATGACCGTACAGAGGCTGGCGGTTGCTACGAAAAGAAAAAGCGTTCCCAGAAAGCCGACATACTTTCGCGCTGGGCTCAGTCCGACTTCTTCGATTTGTTTCTCGATGGCGGTGACGACGATTTCCAGCAGGTTTTGCCAGCGGGAATGAGTAAGATCTGAGGAAAGGTTGCGTGTGATGAGTCTCGAACCGGCTGCCAGCAAGAGCATCAAGCCCCAGGTGAACACAATGGTGGCGTTGAGTTTGAGAAACCCGTGCTGCCAGAAGATCCACTGATCGGGACTAAGGCGCATGGCTCGCCTGCTTTGCCTGACCGGATTGATTGTCATCCGGCAGCCGGGTGCGCCAAGTCACCACCAGGCGCGCCATCAAGAATCCAAGGGAACACGCCAGCAGCCGCTGCCATTGGCCCCCCATGACTACGTAAAATCCAACCAGTGTTATGGTCATCCGCAGCAGTAGGCTGCCGGCGAACCAAAATGCCGGCAATTGGGACGAGAGGCCCTTGCGAACCGTCCACCAAAGGCCGCCGAAGAAAATAGCGCCCAGCGCCGTACCCGCGAGCCACGCCAGCGCGAGGGCCATAGTTTCATTCATGCTTGCCATCCTGTTCGTCATTCATCGTCTTGTCTTCCTGCGTGACCCAATGCCAGGCGTTGAAGCAGCCAAGCGCGAGACCGCCAAAGAACAGGGCCAGAGTCCAGGAGTGAGTTCCGGGATGGCGCCGGTCCAACCAGATACCAAGCGCTATGCCGAGCAGCGCCGGCACGGCTACCGACCATCCGATAAGCCCCATCATGCCCAAGCCGAAGCTGACGCCCGGCGTGGAGTTACGGCGCGCCTTGAGTTTGCGGGCCGCTTGTGCGCCGATCTGCTCCGCGAAAGTGGGCTCGTCTCTCGATGGTTTCATGGCTGGTTGGTCAGTCACCTTGAAACCTTGCTAAGCGATGCAGAAATCCAGCCTCCAATCTTGCGTTTACCGAGCGTACGTCTTGCTCTTGCTGATCCAGGGTCAGAAACTCCCGCTTCACCGCATCGTGCAGTCGGCCAAGATCCACCCCGCCTATCGCCCGGCGCACAGACACCAGCACATCCAGGCCGGTCTTGACCAATACTCCTTCATCCACGGCCACGTAGACCTCCTTCCCCGCCTCGGCTTCGTAGATCAGGATCCCGGGGGCGAGCGCGGCGACGCAATCGAGTCGGTGTGGCAAGAGTCCAAACGAGCCCTCGCGCGTCGCCGCGACGATGCGCGACACGCCGGTTTCGTCGGCAAAAATCTGGAACGGCAAAAGGACTTTAAGATGCATGAGTGCCGGCAGCATGGTTGGTCTCCGGTTGAGGTTTCGCCGCGGGCGCCGGCGGCTTTTCGGACTTACCTTTAGCTTTGGAATCGGACTCCGGCTTGACGGTCTTGGCTTTCTCCTTCGCCTCATCCACCTTGCCGATCATGTAGAGCGCACTCTCCGGGTAGTCTTTGAATTCATCGCGAAGGATTCGCTCGCAGCCGTCGATGGACTCCTTCAGGCTGACGTCTTTTCCCTTGATGCCGCTGAACTGTTCGGTGGCGAAAAACGGCTGAGTGAGAAATCGCTCCAGCCTGCGGGCGCGGCCTACTACATTGCGGTCATCGGGAGACAGTTGCTCCATCCCCAGCATGGCGATGATGTCCTTGAGTTGTTCGTAATGCGCCAAGGTCTTGCGAATTTCCTGCGCCAGAAGGTAATGCTGCGTACCGATGATACCGGGCGTTGCCATACTGGAGTTGGATTGCAACAGATCGACAGCCGGGAACAGTCCCTCGCTCGCGCGCTGGCGGGAGAGAACGATGGACGCGGAAAGATGCGAGAACGTGTGCACGGCGGCCGGGTCGGTCAGGTCGTCGGCCGGCACATAGACAGCCTGAATGGACGTGATGGCGCCGGTATCGGTGTTGGCAATACGCTCTTCCAATCCGGATAACTCGGTGCCCATGGTCGGTTGATAGCCCAGGCGCGACGGCATTTGCCCCATCAGACCGGAGACCTCCATGCCGGCCTGTATGAAACGAAAAATGTTATCGACGAGTAAAAGCACGTCGCGATGCTCCACATCGCGGAAATACTCGCACATTGTAAGCGCCGCCAGGCCCACACGAAACCGGGCGCCTGGGGGCTCGTTCATCTGGCCGAATATCATGACCATATTCGGCAAGACGCCGGCTTCCTTCATGTCGTGGTAAAGCTCTTCGCCTTCGCGGCAACGCTCGCCGATGCCACAAAAAATGCTTACGCCCTTCTGGCGGCCGATCATGTTATGGATCATTTCGGTGAGTAACACGGTTTTACCCACGCCCGCGCCGCCGAAGAGCCCCGCCTTGCCGCCGCGCTCCAGCGGCATAAGCACATCAATGACTTTGATGCCAGTCTCAAAGATTTCAGACTTGGTGGACCGCACCGTTAGCGGCGGCGGAGCGCTATGCACGGAACGCAATTGAACATCGGACAAAGCGGCGCCGCGGTCGATTGTGTTGCCAAACACGTCCAACATACGCGAGAGAATGCCTTTTCCCACGGGGACTTTCAGGGGTCCGCCCGTGTCCTCAACCGCCATGCCGCGGGCAAGGCCCTGGGTGGGCGTCAACGCAATTCCACGCACATAGTGGGCATCGCGCTGCGCCAGCGCTTCGATAACGATCTGACCTTTGTCCCCTGCCCGAAGCACCGTGTAGATGGGCGGCAAATGTTTTTCGAAGCGCATATCGACGACGCTGCCGCGTACCGACACCACCACGCCAGGATTCGACTGATTCGCTTCGCTTTCCATATTATTCGCGGTGCATTCCCGATGACTCTTTGGCTTCCGGCGGGCCAGCGGCTCTTTCCGGCGGTAACGAATCGGGCAGGTCAACGCGAGCCGCGCCAGTGCGCTTAGCGTTCATCGCGGAGGAGAGGCTAACGCCGTCCATGACGCAGAGATCCGCACGCCTGCGGAAGCCAGTGTTGAACATAACACCGGCGACAGCGCCGCTGCGTGCCGGCGGATACACTGCACTCCATACCGGTTCCCCAAAGCGATGGCGAATCACGCGCGGATGCTCCTCGAGGGGATCGTCACTCCGGCCGAGTAACAGAGTTGACATGCGACATTTGTAGACAATCAACTTGTACCAAATCGAAGCGGTCCAGGTGGTTGTTCATTTGCATCTCAAAGGCCGTTGTGATGGTCCCCCTCGCCCGCAGCCGATGTCGCACCGACTGCACGAATGCTCGCTCTCCGCCAGATGCCAATTTCATCCAATGCACCACCACGCGGTCAATGGTCAGGCATAAACGGAGGACTTCGGGCCATCGACTATATGTGGTCACATGACCAAATGAGGCCGATCAGTGTTGACGATGGACCACCTCATCTTTCGATCTGCGGACGGCTATTGGGCAATAGCATTCAATGGGGCGTCCGACGCGCGCCCCGGGTTGCATTACTCATACTTCAAACTGAGTCGCAATTGAGGGTCCGATCCAGACCAGTCTCGCCGGCTTCACAATTGAGGAAGCGACTCGTCGGTCGTATGACTGGTTGAGTGGGGTTTCAACGGCCTAACCGCCCAGGATGGATGTAGCAGTAAACAGTTGTTCTCTGGGTGCGCCCGCGAGTGGGCAGCAACTGTGGCTATGACACCACGCTTACACCGGATCAAAACGTCGTGGAACACCTCGTTTCGGGCGAGCCTCCGGACTCTGTTTTTCCAGGATCGGTTCTTGTCCGATGCTTTCCGGACTGTCGGCATGTCGCGATCCGCATGAGGTGCAGGGCACGTGCACGGGTGTTCCGCCCTAGTGACACGGTGAGGAATTCCCTGAGGCAACTCAACAAACCCTTCATCGTTCGGCCGTCTTTGTGCTTCTGTTCGGCGCGTCTACCACGTCCGTGGGACGAACGCTTGGCATCATAATTGCTCCATCGTGGGCGAGCGAATACTCCAAGCCCCGTTCTGGGATACGGCCTTACAGGTTGCCGCCCCCCGCTTTGCAAGGGACCCGGTGATGCAGGAATTCCGCCTGGTCAACGCGACAGCTTGGCCATCCGGGCCAAGTGCCGGTTCGCAGCCGGATTGATCGAATCCACGCGAGTGGTGGCTGAAAGGAACAAAACACGGACATGCGCATATTTCGGACAGCCGTCACTGTTAATGCACGAAGGCTCATTGTCCTTTCGTTGATACTTGGCGCTGCACCCCTCTGCAGCGCCGGCGATATAACCTACGACATTACCCAGACCATCGGCATTGGCGGCGTGACTGGTTTCATCGAGACCGATGGGACAGTCGGGGTTCTTGCCCAAGCCGATATTCTTAACTGGAATCTGCTCCTGAATGACGGCGTGACTACATTCGATCTGCTTGGGCCGCTGAGCGGCGCGAATTCGCAACTCGCTGTCAGCGGATCCGATTTGTCGGCAACCACGACCGAGTTGCTGTTCGGCTTCGGCGGAACGGATGATGGTTTTTTCTTAATTCAAAGCCCAATTACGGGCGATGGGAACCCAGGTATGTGTTTTGAAACTGCGACTGCTAACTGCGCTGGCCCGTCTGCCGGAGAAGCCGTTTGGACTACCAACCTCAACCTCAACCCTACTCCGCCGCAGTTTACTGGCGTGTCAGGGACGGAGGTAATCGGCGGCGCTGCTGCCGGCGTCCCAGAGCCCTCCACGCTCGCTCTTCTGGGCGCAGGAATTGCGCTCTTCGGAATCCGCAGATGGAAGAATGAATGGCTGCGAAGTCGGAACCACCGGCCCGCCATGACGTGTCGCGGCGCAATTGCTGCATGGCGTACACCCTCATCCTCATAGTGCCCAGATGCCGACAGGTTCGGGCGCCGCCGCGCATTCTTACCGAGAAACAGCTCTTCCCTATGTGCCTAGTAGGCCGCTCGCATGAACACCCCCGCTACCACTCCCGTCGCCGAATCAACAATCGTCGCTGCCAATAATCATCTTCAACCGGCCGATGACCTCAGCCCATCTTCGATTCTGCCGGATCTGTCCACAGCCTTCATCCCGCCAGTGCCGCGCACGGTTGCCGAGACAGGTCTTTCGAATGCTTTGTTCGAGCATCTAATCTTCAATACCCTTTACAGCCGTGGCGCGATGACCGGGAGAGGTCTTGCTGATGTCCTGGGGATTGGTTTCGAAGCCATCGAAGCGCTGATGAGTGATCTCAAAGCGCGTCATGCGGTCGAGGTCAAGAGCTCTGAAGGGTTTGGCCTGGCATCTTCCCTGTTCGCATTATCGGAAATGGGGAGGAAACGAGCACGAGAGTATTTCGATATCAATCAGTATGTCGGTCCCGCCCCGGTTACTCTTGATCTGTATAGCACAGCTGTCGTGAGCCAGCGGCTTAAGAGGGGCTGGCTGACAAAAGAGAATTTGGCAGCCGCTTACAAGGAGGCAGTTATCGAACCTGGCGTACTCGAACAGATTGGCCCCGCGGCGAATTCAGGCAGATCCCTCCTGATATATGGAATGCCGGGAAACGGCAAAACTTATATGGCGGAGGCTCTGCTCAATCTATTGACAGCCGAAGTGTTCATTCCGTACGCCGTTGAGAGCCACGGCACGATTACTCAGGTTTTCGATGAGCTGTATCACAAGCGATCGACGGCCGACGATTTCATCGAAGGCATTATTTCGAAAGAGCGACGCTACGACGGGCGTTGGGTAAAGTGCCAGCGACCGTTCCTAGCCAGCGGCGGAGAGCTCGGGTTGGACATGCTTGAACTGCGCCTCAACCCAGGAACGAAGATTTACGATGCGCCCCTCCACGTGAAGGCGAACAACGGGATTTATCTGATCGACGACTTCGGCAGACAGCGCGTCACACCGACGGAATTGTTAAATCGATGGATCGTACCGATGGAAAGCCGGATCGATCATTTAGAACTCGCATCGGGCGGCAAAATGGCGATGCCGTTCGAGATATTCCTGGTCTTTTCAACCAATCTTAAGCCCGCCGAACTGGGCGATGAGGCATTTCTGCGGCGCATCAAATACAAGATGCTCGTCAAGAATCCGAGCCTGACCGAGTTCCGCGAGATCTTCCAGATGTATTCGTCGAAACAGGGACTGGATTGTCCGAGCGGACTGCTCGACAAATTCCTGTACGAGCGCTATGAGCGCGACAAGAAGCCGTTCAGGCGCTGTCAACCTCGAGACATTCTTCTTCACGTGACCGATATGATCGAATTTCTGCGCCTGCCGTATCTTCTAACGGAGGATCTCCTGAATCGGGCCTTCGAGAGCTGTTTCACAGTTTCGGAGGAAGAGTCGGAGTGAGCCTATTTAGTTCGTGGTATCCAGCGCTTGCAGTTGTACGATGCGCCTACTTCTCGCACCAGTTGCTGTTCGGATGACGGTTGTGTTCTCCCCCGGTATGGCGTACATCGGATCCAGAAGTGCGTGCAGGTGAGAACTGAGGCCGCCGGGGAGTCGCCCAAGGTTGAGGCGTCGTCGAGTTTGCCCGCCCGCCTTCAGAGTAATAACGACGTTGTTAACTCCTGAACGACACGGAGAATCAAAATCACGCCGGCGGAAGCCGAAGAGATCCTCTCCGGTTTCGTCTGCCGATGTCGTTGGCGTTGCCTGGCGGAAAGGCCCATCCTTCAGGACGGCATTCTCGCGAGTGCATTCGCCGGCATCGTCGAGCGTTCTTTGCTACGGATCATGCGCGAAGGCCTCCGGAAGTCGGGTCGATTGATCTCGAATCACGGCCCCGGCCGGAGACGCGCGCCGGCAGGGGCGAATGCTCCGCCGTTTAGTTTAGTACCTTGCTGCCAGGGCGCTGCGGCTAATATGACGCAGTCGGGTCCGAGGGCTTTTGCCTTGTAACGAGCGTCGTCGCCGGTCCGTATCAGCGACCCCACGGCGCCTCCGTGCTTCGGGTACACGGCCACTCCCATGGAAGCTGATATGGCGCCGAAGCGCCCGTCCGCGCGAAATGATCGCGATCTCGATGGAGCGGCGGGCCGCGGCCAGGTCGCGATATTCCTTGCGGAACACCTCCTCGTAATTCAGCGTTTTCATGAAGATTCGCAGGGCGCGTTGTTCCTTTCCGCGACTTGCTGATGTCGATGCCATGGTCGTGCAGCAAATCGGTGTACGCGTTGTTGGCGTACTGCGAACCGCGGTCGGAACGGTGAACCAGCCCCAGCCGGATGCTTCACCTTCCGGTAGACCGCGGATTTCCAGTCGGCTCCTGCAGCGCTCCTGCTTAGTGCAATTCAAGCACCCCTTCAAAAAGCCGATTTACAGAGCCTCTTGGCCGACCTTCCTCTCCAGTTCCTCGATCCGGCCTTCCGAACGGCGGCGCGGGCGTTGGAGGTGAACCCCAAATTGGGTCGACATCCTGACACTTCAGCAGGTTAGGGAGGAGCCTGCCCTGCTTCGCGAGCCGGCGACGCTCGAAGTAAACTAACAGGACGGCCAACCTCCGCGTGGCTTACCCCCACATTTCTGACTTCACCCCCATGTGGGGGCAGTTCAGTTATTATTTATCAATAATTCTCTTAAGTTATCAATTCTGATCCTGTCATTAGTGGATTGAAAAACCCGCCGCATTCCACCATAATCGCTTCATAGGAAACCAACAATAGGGACCTTGCGAAAGCCAACCGCCGGCCGCCGAACGGAAGAAAACATGAAACCCAAACTAGAGGAAGTCAACATCATAGGCCAATTGCTAGCAGGCTTCGACAGCGGTGACGGCTCGACAAGACTCTCATCTAAACGGATCGAACTTCAATAATGGCGTTGCAATTCTTCATCGCTCTACAATGCCTGGACGTTTTTACGACACTGGTATTCCTCAACAGGGGCGTGCCAGAGGGCAACCCGCTGATGAGCTGGGCATTGTCCCATGCTCGCGCGCCATGGCTCGGTTTGGTCGCAACCAAGCTGATGGCCGCGTTTATCGGTCAATACTGTTATCGCAGCGGACGGATGACCCTTCTCCGACGGGCTAATGCGGGCTATTCGTTGGTTGTCGGCTGGAATTTAGTTGCTATCGGCGCAGCCGCTTTCGGTCACTGACGTTCAAGCTCGCGTTATTTCCATTTGCGTCGATCTCGCTTGGCCCGAATGCCGCCAACGCCGACCCTACGAGATGCCTTATCCGAATTGAACCGAAAAGCTCGCCATGCATTTACACGCTGCTAGCGTCTTCTCAGTGCCTAGCCGTGAGAATTTCAGCCTTTACCCCGCGCGCAACCCGTTCTATTTCCTTAGCGATACTGTCAACTGAAAGAACCAAATCTATACAACCGCTTGAGATTGCGCTCAAAGGCATGTCGGGCTGTCCGGAAGTCTCGACATTCTGCGCGATGGTAACGCCGCCTACGTCCTTTACGTCGCGCAACCCTCCTGCCCCGTCTCCATCATAGCCGGAAAGAATCACCGCGATCAGTTGCCCGTCCCAGTGCCGAGCTAAGGAACGCAGAAAGACCGTAATCACATCCGGCCATCCCTTAGGCTTTGATGTTGTCTTTAGACGGAACTTACCATCAAGAACGTGCAGATCGCGCTCCGCTACGAGGATAAATACGCAATTGGGCTGAATGGGCAATTGTTCGGTGATCACCTCAATCGGCATCTTGGTATAGCGGGGGAGAGTATCGCGGAGCAGGGTGGCTATCATTTTCAGGTGATTGACGATGACGATAGCAACACCCAGATCGTCCGGAAGGCGGCGTATCAACTCGACATAGTCGTCGGGGCTACTGGCCGCACCACCGATGCAAACGACGGGGAAAAAGTCTTTTGCAAGACTCTCAGTCTTCATTGATTCCCACTTTCAAGTGATTAGTTAAGCACGTAGGATTCCACAAGCGCCCGAGGTTCATGGAATCTGGCGGAGTTCCAGTTGGCCGGTTCCGGCTAACCGGACGGCCGGGTCTCATGAGCGCCAGCTACGCATCGCCGGGAAAATCAAAAGGCCCCGAAAGGGCCTAGCCCAAGTTACTGCACCAGCGCTACGGCCTTCGAGAAGAGACCGGTCTTCAACCCGGTGGAATCGTATTTAATGTTTGCGGCGCCGGTGAACGACACCTCGTCCGCCACAATCGCCGTGGCGTTGGCCTCCGCGGTGCTCCCATTCGAAAAAGAAACATCCGTTGTCGGAAAATACAAAGTGCCGCTCAGTTGCATCGAAGCGCCACCGGCAAATGTTGCGTTACTGCTGGACGTGATCGACCGGTTCTGGAAGAACAGTATCCCTTGGTACGGCCCGGAGGTTTCAGCCGAGAAGGCAACGTTCACGCCGTTGGCGATTGTAACTGAAGCGTAGTTCGCGTTCGTACCCGTAAGGTAGAACATTACTCCGCTGCCGCTGGAAGTTGTTCCCCCGCCGAATGTGATTCCCCCGCCATTAATAATATAGTTACCGGGGGCGAAGGTAACGTTGGTTACGCCATTGCTAACATTAATTCCGCCACAATAAGTTCCAGGATTGAGGGTCGTCCCGGAGGGTGGGCTATAAGTCGTGGCGTAGAGGCAGGTCCCGGGAGTAAGCGCCGGCAATGAGGCTAATGGGTCGGCGACCGGCGTGGCCCCGGTTACCGGGGCAGGCGTGGTGGTTCCGCCATTGTTGATCGCGACTCCTCCCACGACGTTAATCGCCGAGGCACTGACGCTGGCTCCCCCGGTTACGCTCGCGGCAGCGGCGTTGCTGGAATCTACTGAAACCGCGCATCCGATTACCGCCACAGTGGCGCCGTTGCCTGCCTGAAATGCATTCGCCGCAGACGGGTCGAGCACGTAGATGCAGTCAGGCGAAACCGTGCCAACGAGTCCGGCCGTGGCTTTTGCTGTGACACTGGCAGTGGCCGGAGCCCCCGGCAGAAGACGTATCAATCCCGTCTGCAGGGTTCTTTGCACAGTGACGGTAAAAGCCGGAACGGTAGCCGACGATAGAGTGACGCCCGAAACGGTGGCCGGGTAACTCAGCGTCACGGTGTCCGAGGCTGTTCCGCCGAAACCGTTGTAGCGCGCATAGACGCAGGGGGTTCGAAGGTCTGTGGTAGTGCAGGCGGACGAAGCTATTGGCGTAGATCCGGTGCCAAACGGATACGCCGATGAAGCATTGGTTCCGTCATAAATGCTCATGATCCCGGCTTGGGCGGCAGCATCCGCGGCAGCCTGCGCCATCTGCCGGTGAGCGTACATTTGGCCGCCATCGATCGCCAACCCGAGCGCCGCGATCAGGAAAATGCTCATGGCTACTACCACGAGGATGACAGCCTGCCCGGCTTCGTTGCCCGCATGAATGGCGGAGCGTTTCAATATACTATGATCCCCTGCGCGGCGCTGCCAAGGATCACGGTCTTCGAGAAGTACGATGTCAGTGGATCGTAAGGATACAAGACAATGACATTCACCGGCTGGCCGGGAGCATTGGAGGCGTTTGGATAGGTTACAGCGATATTTCCGGTCAACAGGCTCATGTTCAACGGACCCGCGCTCGCGAAGTTCGTCACAACGGTCACCACCTGAGCGGTGTTGCTCGGCCCACTGGCGCTACTTAGCGTGGCGCCGGCAGCGCGCGTGCTGCCGTGCACGATCGCGTAACGCACGCCGGCACGGGCGGCGTTGGCAACCGTGGTGTACACCAGCAGCATCCGGCCCATTTCGACAACGAATAGAAGCATCATGACCGTCAGCAGCGTAACCACGCTAAATTCCACAAGGCTTTGACCGCGACGCCCGGCCGCCCGCGGAGTGCCATGACCGCGAGATTGCAGGCTGGCTTTGCCGCCGCGGTCATGCAATCCCAGGGTCACTTAAGCATTCTCATGACTGCCTTCCGGTGAATCGCGCTGGACGGCAGAGTAGCGTTAATATGCAACCCTGGGAACGGGAATAACGGTATGAAGGGCTTATAGGTGTAGGTCACGTCTACGGTAGCGAGAGTATACAGGGGCGATTCGGGATCCGAAAGCGTAGTGCACCCTGCCGGCGCCATAGTGTTATTGGCATTAGTACATGTTTCGACGACCACGCTCGAGCGGTTCATGAGCGATGTGACGTCATTGGTAACGAGCGCGGTGACTTGCGCCAGCGTGGCGGCGGTTGGCGCCCCCGGGGAGGCGCTGGACATCACCATATATTGTGCGCCGTCGCGGGCCGCGTTGGCCACAGTAATCCACGCGAAGAGAAAGCCGGCGAAATTAAGGGCGTTCACGGCCAGAAGAAACATTAGTGGTATGATCAACGCGAACTCTATAAGGGCTTGTCCATCCCTTCCCGACGCCCCTACGGAGGATCCTTCTGTTGCCGGTTGGGATGGAATTGCGCCCAGAAATGTCCGGAAGGACTGCTCTTCTTCTTCATTGAGAAAGGCGAACGCAACGGCAACTCCGTCGGATCCATGCCTGACAACTTGTGCGCGTACGGTGATCGACGCTGCGGGAACTTTGGCGCCATCCTCGCGCACGACCGTCTTATACCCCTGTAGGGTCAGCCGGATGATCGTACCGAGGTACCAGCGCTCAGGCGTGTAAATATAAGCGCCGGTCTCGCTCATGTCGCGGATCTGGCGTCCCTCCGGGACGGATCCATCCCAGTAATGCACGACAACCTCCGGCTCCCTGCTTCTCGGAGCCCGCCGGGGCTCCGGATTCTCCTGGAGTAGCCACGCTCTGATCTTACTGAAGGCCTGCCGATACATCAATCCCACGTTAAACCCTACCTGTCCGTGAACACGGGTTGTGTTCGATTCTGGTCGCAATACTGTGTCATCTCTTCGGGTGCGCAGATAAGTAATTGATCGCCGATTCGGGTGTTCGAAGCATAAATTGCCCGCGGGCGCAATTCCAAAATACTGGCGCACTTGATTCTGATCGGGGAAATTCGAAATGGCCCAAGGTGTTCTACTAAATGAATCACCTTGCTCGCGGCATCGAGGTAAACCAGATCGATCGGAAAGAGCATTCCGATCGTGTGTATCCCGCGGGAGGGAATCAGCCAGATGCCATCGTCAGGTTTCCATGCAAGCTTCCCCAACGCTCCCTTCATGCGCATGAGCCACGTATCGGCAGGAGCGACGCGAAGTCCCAAGAACGATTCGCGATTCCGATTGTATACACAGACAGTCCGTCTCATGGCTTTGGCACCCCACTATTCCCTCGCCCCCGCCGGCCCGGCACAGCTTCCAAACATACGCCATCAGCTTGCCATCCTCCGAGAATCCCCTCTCGGTCGATGTTACCGCAACCCCTCAGTTAAACAGTCTTCTTGCGGCGGCGCTGAATCAAGACCACTAAGCCGATGACGAACAGGATGGCCGCCACCAGGCGAATAACAGTTGCTGTGTCCATAATCTTTCTCCTCTCCTTCGAATTGAGGCAGCCGGAGGCCGGATCAACTCAAATACTTCGAAAAACCGTCGAACATGATGATCATTGAGGGTCCAAGCGTTACGACGAACAGCGAAGGGAAGATAAACAACACCAGCGGGAAAATAAGCTTCACGGTAGTCTTCGCCGCTTGCTCCTCCGCGTCCTGGCGCCGCCGCGTACGCAACGTTTCCGAATGGGTCCTCAGAGTCTTTCCAATGCTGGTGCCGAACTTATCCGCCTGGATGAGTATCGATGCCAGAGAACGAATGGTATCGACATCGGTCCGTTCCCCAACATGCTTCCAGGCCTCAGAGCGCGGGCGGCCGGCGCGCTGTTCCAGTGAGACAAGATTCAGCTCATCGGCGATGGCCGGCTGACTGATCCGCAGTTCCTCGGACGTACGCATTGTCGCCTTATCCATGCTGAGGCCCGCCTCCACGCAGATTACGATGAGATCCAAAGCTTCCGGCAGGCCCAGACGGAGTTGCAACTGTCTGGCGCGAACGCGATTGCTGAGCCAGAAATCCGGAGCGAGATACCCGAGTCCAGCCGCTAATGCATATACGAAGAGCGGAGAGTATGCGTAAATCTGCGTGACAGTGGCAAGAAGGCAGAGGAAACCCGGAACGAGCACCTTCGAGCTATAGAATATATTGAGATAGGCTTTGTCGCGATAACCCGCACGAATGAGGCGCTTCTGAACGGTTGAGACTTCTTGCGCGCTTCTCGGCAATACCTTTTCAAAAGGCTTGACGAGCTTTTCGATTTTGGCCCCTCGTGTTGGCGCGACGCTGCGCAATATACTGGCGTCCGCCGCACGCGACACTACTTGCGAAAGTCTTCGTAGAGCGGTCTGCCGGTAGAAAATCAAGATACCGATGCTTGATATCAACAGGAATGCCGCTAAGAACGCGAATATCGCAAGTTGCATAAGCTGCCTTTCAGACCCGAATCGCAACGATTTTTCTAATAATGAGCCCGCCGACAACGTCCATGCCTAAGGCTGTGTATAGCATCTTCAACCCAATATCGCGCTTCCACAAGACACTCATGCTGTCCGGATTCATAAAGTACATGGCTGTGCCGAGAATAACAGGAAGAAACGACAGTATCCAGCCGGTCATCCGCCCTTGTGCGGTGTGGACGCTGACCTGCTTTTTCAAGCGGAACCGCTCGCGAGTAGTCCCCGCCACCTTCTCCAATACTTCCGCCAGATTCCCACCGCTTTCTTTCTGAATGAGCACGGCCGCAACAAAAATGCGAAAGTCCTGAACGGGAACCCGCCCCGTGAGATTCATAAGCGCGGTTCGCAAGTCGATGCCGTAGTTCTGCTCATCGAAGCATTTGCGCATTTCTCCGGCAATCGGCTCCGATGATTCCTGGGCGACGGCGCCCAGGCTTGCAATCAGACTGTGGCCCACGCGGAGTGCGCTCACCATCATCCCGAGCGCCTCGGGTAATTGCTGTTCCAGCTTAAACAGACGCTTGGTACGCTTGTGGTGGACGTATAGAAAAGGCAGCGGAAGAAAGCCGGCGGACAGCAGGAGCGCCGGGAGCGTCGCTCCGAAGCGCAGGTATAATATGCATCCCAGGACGGCGAAGCCCGCGACGGATGTCGTCAGAAGGGTTCCAATAGACAGGGTGACGCCGGCCTGGTATAGATATAGGCTGGAGGCCGTCGCCAGGTTCAGTTTGGTCAGCCATTGGTTGAGCCAGGGAATCGCGCTTAAATGTTGTTGCTCTTTACGAATATCGGTGATGGTTTCCTCGTGGCTGGTAGGAGCGAATTCCTGGCCCAACGCGGCGAGGCGTAGAGTTGCGCGTTTCGATGTACCTGTTCCTACGGTCATCGCTACTAAGGCCGCGATGGCGAAGATGCCCAGACAGACTGACATAACGATCAGCAACATATCCCGCCCCTTCCTGGCATTCCAGGCCGCATTCTCAACCGACCTCCACTGAGCGCTCAAAGATTTCAGCCGGCAACAGAATGCCTGCAACCCGCAACCGGTCGAGAAAGCTCGGACGGATACCGCTAGGCTGGAACGACCCGATGACCCTGCCGTCAGGTCCAATGCCCTTCCTGACGAAATTGAAAATATCCTGCATGCTAATGATGTTTTCTTCGAGGCCGGTGATCTCGGAGATATTGACCACTTTGCGAGTGCCATCGCTCATGCGCGACACCTGCACTACCACTGAAATGGCGGAGGCAATCTGCTGGCGGACGGATCTTTCCGGCATATTGACATTCGCCATTGCGACCATGGATTCCAGCCTTGAGAGTGCGTCACGGGAGGTATTCGCGTGGATGGTGGTCATGGAACCCTCGTGACCGGTGTTCATGGCCTGCAGCATGTCGAAGGCTTCTTCGCCGCGAACCTCGCCGATGATGATCCGGTCGGGCCGCATGCGAAGGCTATTGATCAGGAGTTGTCTCTGGCGCACGGCTCCCAACCCTTCCACATTTGGAGCCCGGGTCTCTAGCCGCACGACATCCTCGTGCTTGAGTTGCAATTCGGCGGCGTCTTCGATGGTGACGATCCGCTCGGTCTCCGGAATAAAGCTGGAGAGGATGTTCATAAACGTGGTCTTACCGGCTCCGGTGCCGCCCGAGATCAGGATGCTGATTTTCGCTTTCACGGCGGCGGCCAGAATTTGCATCATCTCCGCGGAAATGCTCTTGAGTTTGACGAGAGCGTCCGCCGCGACCGGCCCGCTGCCGAAGCGCCGGATGGACATGCACGGGCCGTCGATCGCCAGCGGAGGAATGATGGCGTTCACTCGAGAGCCATCGAGAAGCCTCGCATCGACCATAGGCGAGGATTCATCCACTCTGCGGCCTACGCGGGACACGATGCGATCGATGACTTGCATCAAGTGCCGGTCGTCCCGAAATCTTGCGCCGGTCCTCTCAAGAATTCCACGGCGCTCTACATAGACGACATTCCTGTTGTTGACCAGAATGTCCGATACGGTGGTATCTTTCAACAAGGGCTCCAGCGGTCCCAACCCGAAGACTTCGTCCAGAAGGTCGCCTTCAATCCGCTCCCTCTCGCCGGCGTTCAGGGGGATTTTTTGGATGCCGACAATCTCTTGAATCATGTTGCCGACGGCGCGACGGGCTTTTGCGTCATCGACTGAAGAAAGCTTCTCGAGGTCGATCCTGGATAGCAGTGTACCGTGCAGCGCGGTTTTCAGTTTTTCAAAATCGAGGACTTCCATTTTACGTGTGCACCGGATCCAGCACTCCTCGCAGACCGAAAAGGTGGAACCCTTTACCAGTCTCGCTCTTGGCGGCGACGCCGCTGCCACAGGCGGCTCTCGCCATCTGCACGATTACGCGCGTGAAGGGCGAACTCTCCATGACAAGTGGAACACCGTTGTCTTGCGCGGCCCGGACTGCAGCGTAAGTGTTCGGGACTCTCCAGTTCACCGGCCGGGTCAACGCCTTCGTGGCGCTATTCTCGTCGATCTTACTGTGACGGGAGTTGAACCGGTTAACAATCACTTCCAACTGGCGGTCCGGGTTTCGGGCGGAAAGATATGAGATCAAGCGGTGCGCGTTGCGCAGCGCGGGGAAAGTCATTTCCGTGACGAGATAGAGCGTAGTCGCGATTGTAAAGAGCATTTCCTGAATGTGGCCGTGGCAGGCGCCCATATCCACCACCACATAGTCGAACTCATCGCGCAGAATCCGGAACAGCTTGTTCGCACCTTCGTCGACGGGGGAGTGAAAGAAGCTGTAGTCTTCCGGCGCGCCCAGTACTGAGAGTCCGGAGGCGTGCCGGATCAGGAGAGTAGACAAAAACTCACGGTCGAGCCGGGCGGCGTTCATGAGCGCGTCCACCACCGAGAAAGTCGCGGTCAGACCAAGGCCGGCGGCAATTTCACCCAGCTGGAAATCCATGTCCACAACTACAACCCGGGCCCCGGATTCCTTGGCGAGAGCCAAAGCAAAATTGGCAGCGACAGTGGTGACGCCCACGCCTCCTTTGGATGTGGCAAACACCAGCATCTTTCCAGCGGCCTTTTCCTGGTTTGGGCGGCGGGAGGAGGTACGAATGAACGCTTCGTCTAGCGCTTCCGGAAGGAGCGGCTCGATGAGAAA
This sequence comes from Bryobacteraceae bacterium, assembly GCA_049522755.1. Classification (GTDB taxonomy): domain Bacteria; phylum Acidobacteriota; class Terriglobia; order Bryobacterales; family Bryobacteraceae; genus PALSA-243. Next base: position 23,275 of record JBEKNN010000027.1, read on the forward strand.
TTCGCGCGCGCCCGCTTGCATGGATCGACGCATCAAGGTTGCATCATTCTTGCTGGAGTAAGCCATCACGGTCATGGCAGGATAGCGGCTGCAAATACTTTCGATCACACCCATCGACTGCTCGACACCGGCATCCAGATCCACAATTACTACGTCGCAGGCTAGCCGGGCGATTTCCGTTAGATCGGCTGGCGAGGGGTAGGCGCCGAACTCGCGGGCAACATTGAAGTGCGAGCCGGCGAGCGCCGTTGCCAGAGACCGGCGCCGCCCGGCATCCGGCGCCATCAGCGCGACGGAGAGAGCTTTCGATGTTGTGGGTTTCGGAATATCGGGCATAGTGGGATCTGTTTACGAGCAAGTAACTTCGCAAGACTTATTCTCAGGTTGCAAAAAACGAAAACAGTGTTCCGATAGCGATTGCCGGCGCGTAAGGCATTTTCCGCGCGGAAGGGTTATCGAGAACCAGGACGGGATGGGGACGAACACCGTTAGTCCAAAGGCTCGAAATCAAATCGCTCGAACCATCCAGCGATTCCCGCAACGATCCGTGGCACGCCGCCCAGATTAGGGCCAGCGCGCCGCCCGCTATACCTGTTACCACCAGCGCCGTGCCGAGTTGCGCCGGGCCGATCCACGCGCCAACGGCGGCGCATAGCTTCAAGTCACCCATACCCATACCATGGAGCCAACAGAGTATTCCTGTGACGGCCACCGCAAGCGCTATCCCGCCCATACTTTGTCCCAGACCCTTAACGCCGTGACTAGCCGTGGTCACTATCACTCCGGCGGTTAGAAATGGCAGCACAAGCCAGTTCGGGATGCGCCGGCTATGGACATCCATAACCGTAGCCGCCACGAGCAGAGTTAGAAGAGGCCACCAGGCAGTCGATTGCATATACGTGAGGGTCCGCAAAAGAAAAGAGGACCGCGCATCCGCGCCCGAACTCTTGTTTCACGACAGATTAGCTGGTGTAACCCGACAGCCTGCTACCGATCTTGCTGAAGGCGTTACTAATGGCAGTTGCGACCGTTCCCATACCGGCGGTAGCCGCTAGTGCAATGAGGGCCACCACAAGCGCGTATTCAATCAGGTCCTGCCCACTTTGGTCCGCAATCAGCGTATCTTTCAGACTTTGCATGTTTACATACACCTTCAAAAGGCTGTCTCTCATGTAATTGGTACTCCCGCCGATGTTAGTGCATTCGGAGAACCGTTTGGAAGACAGGCGGGTAGGTCCTCTCAGGTCAGTAGGTTAAGTATCAGGTTGCGATTTCGTGAGGGGGCAATAGTAAGCGGTTGTCTACACCCGCATTCAACGGGTGATCCTCCAGCGACACCGGCGAAACGAAAAGGCGTGTAAGTCAGCTGCTGGATACGACGATCCAGAGGCGCCCAGATTGCAGTTGCCCGGACACAGCGGCGTCGCTTCAAGTTCGGTAAGATCCACTATACGGTGGAGGATAGCAAATGTCAGCCAGCCGATCACCAGCCAGCACAGAAGTCCGACGAAAATCAGTGGGCCATGCCAGACCTGGGTGGCCGCCGAGTTGGCGAGATACCAGGGGAATCCATGTGCGCCCTCCGTGTAATACCAGGTCAGGAAGAGGCCGCCGATGCCCTGAAACGCGGCGGCCTGTCTTCCACTCAGCAGGCACGCCCACGGCGCCAACCACGCCAGATACTGCACCCCGAACCCTGGCGCGAGCCAGATCAGAACGAATGCCAGCAGCCCGCACTGAAGGACGATGGGCGGTTGCGGCCTGTGAAGGTTGAGCCACACGGAAATCACACCTAGGGCAACGAGCAGGAAGCCTTTCGCGAAGTGAGCATATGTCAGCGCCTGCGTTTCGGCGCCGAGCGCGGCGACGAAACGCGAAATGCCCCAAATGCCGGTCTGTGGAGTGTAGCCAAAGACGTGTGACCAGATCAATCCCGGATGATCTATTATGAGGGGGAGCGATCCGGTAAAAAACACTCCAACCGCGCCGGCCAGGAATACAGCTCGTTTCCTACCGGGCAGGCAGAGCGCGAGTGCGGGCGCGAATAACAGCGGAACAATCTTAATGCCAGCGGCTAACCCCAAGGCGGCGCCTGCTCGCAGTGGATCCTCTCGATGCACCCAGTACGCCGCGAGTAGCAGGAACGCTATCATGATCGGATCCGTGTTCCCGTGAAACCCTGAGATCAACAGCGAGATTGGCGAAGCTGCAACGAGAAGTAATGCCAGCGGGGAAACGAACAACCGCGTTCCTCTAACGATCCTCAATATCAGTATCAGGCTCGCCAGATCTGCCGCCGCACACCCGGCGCGAAGCCAGAAGCGCAACGGCATTCGCGTATGCTTGGAAAGCCAGCCGCCCAACCATAATAGACGGATCGTGAAAGGCGGATGGTTGAACACCTCGGCATGATAGGGAACTAGGTTGCGTCGCAGGACGGTCCCGTTCTCATAAAGCGCCACCGGGCCGGCTTCCCGCAACTCCTGTAGGTTCGCTTCCCACAGAAGGGCGTCTGTGGAGCCGAATGTTCGGGACGCAATGACCACCTTGCCGACAAACGAGAGGATAGCGGCGATGAGGATAGTCCGGAGCCATCGGCGAGATAGCCCTACTTTCGACGGAACGGGAATTGGAACCGGGGCCGTCGCCATTCCTGAGTGATTGTTCTCCTGCCCTGCTAAAGCATTCGAAGAGCCGTTTGAAGAGTGAGCGTAGATCATTTCCACGTCAGCAGCTTAGGCAGATGGCGGCGATTGTCCTGAGCACGAATAGTAAGCGGTAGTATACACAGCCGCTTACTGCGGTTAACCGCCGGGGACGGAGACTCCACCACAATAGGGAGAACATTCGACACGCGAAATCGTCAACCTTACGTCTTTGAAGCCTTTGGCAACACTTGCCAAGTGGCCTCTCAAGTGCGGCTAAACCAATGATGAATTCCGGTCAGACGCTGGTTACGCCCATCCCGATGGGCGTCACAGGGGCAACGGAATCCCGACCGGCCGTGTGTGTCCGCGTACTCATTTCGTGGCTCACTCCGGATCTGGCATTGATAGCCGGACTCATGACTCTGCTATCGGTGTTCTTTATCTTCGGAGGCGCAACCGCTCTCTTCCAGGATTCAGATACCGGCTGGCATATTCGCAACGGCGAGCGGATCATCTCAACCGGTTCGCTTCCGCACGCCGATCCATTCTCTTTTACGAAGGGTGGGGAACCATGGGTGGCGTGGGAATGGGGCGCGGACGTCCTGATGGGAGCGGTGTGTCGCGTTTCCGGACTCGGAGGCGTTGCGTTGATGTACGGCTTGTGTATTGGCGCTTCCGTGTGGATGTGGTTCCGGTTGAACCAGGTGGCCGGAGGCAATTTCCTTCTTGCAGGCCTGTTCTTCGTCCCCACGCTGACCACTACCACGCTGCACTGGCTGGCGAGGCCCCACATTTTCAGTTGGCTGTTTATGCTGGGGACAGTGTGGTTGTGCGAGCGAATGCCGCATCGTCTGCGGTGGCGCCATCTCGCGCTTGTCGCGATTGTGGCGGCTGCGTGGGCCAACCTTCACGCGAGCTTCTTCTTCGGTCCGCTGATCGCGCTGATCTATGCGGCGGGCGCGTACCTAAGGCCCCTGATTTGGGAGGTTCGAACCCCTCCGATTCCGGAAACCCGCGGCTGCTGCAGTGTACGGAGCTACATTTGGGTTGCCCTCGCGGCTGCAGCGGGTACGCTCGCTAACCCAAACGGCTGGAGGCTGCACCAGCATGTTTTCTTCTATCTTTCCGATTCCCGGATAACCGATCACATCGGCGAGTTTCAGTCCTTCGATTTTCTTACGCCTGGGGCGTTCCAGGTCATGCTCACCATCGCTATATGTTTCGCTGGAGGCTTTGCGGCATTGGCGGCGCAGAAGCCCGCACGTTTCCTGCTATCCATGTTGCTAACGGCATTAGCGCTGCGTTCAGTGCGCGCGCTGCCGTTAGCCGCATTGCTTCTTCTGCCGCTTGCCAACGGCTCGATTACGGCGGTTCTTTCCCGAGCTGCCAGTCTGGCGACGGGATTGCGCTACAGACTCGATGCCGCGCTTGACTACGGCGGCCGCCTCCAGGCGATCGACCGGCGTTTTCGCGGATTCGCGTTTGTCCCGCTCGTCGCCATTCTGATCTTTGCTTCGATTCGGACTCGCGCCGGGTTTCCCGCCAACCTGCTGCCAGTCGCAGCCTCCGCAATAGTCGCGTCCCTACCGGCGAACGCCCGCATTCTTGCACCGGACACCTTCGGCGGTTATCTGATCTACCGGTTCGACGGCGAACGCAAGGTGTTCTTCGATGGCCGCAGCGACTTTTACGGCGTCGAGTTCCTGCGGCGGTATTCACGCCTGGAGGGTCTCAAGACCGGCTGGCGCGATGAATTTAATCGCTGGCATTTTACGCACGCACTGCTCCCCCCAGATTATCGATTGATCCCAGCCCTAGAAGCCAATGGCTGGCAGGAACTCTATCGGGACCGGACAGCCGTACTGCTGAGCGGGAAGCCAAGGCTTTAATGGACCTTACGCAGGCTTTGTGTCTGGCAGGCGTGGCATGAATTCCCGCCAGGCATTGGACGCGGCCATCCTGGTCGTCGCGACAGCGCTGACGCGTTTCGCGTTTAGAAGTCACTACCTCTATGACATCGATTCGGTCAACTTCGCGCTCGCGCTGAAGCGCTTCGATCCGAGCGTCCATCAACCGCATCCGCCAGGATATTTCTTATATGTGTATCTCGGTCGCTTAGCCAATTTGGTCTTTCTCGACGCAAACACGGCTCTCGTTGCGATCAGCATTGTCTTTAGTTGTGGCGCGGCGGTGATGATCTACGCGTTGGCGGACAATTGGTTCGAGCGGAAAGCGGCCTTTTTCGCCGGCCTGATTTTTGTGTTCTCCCCATTAGCGTGGTTTCATGGTACGGTTGCCCTCACTTATATCGTCGAAGCTTTCTTCTCGGCTCTCACAGGATATCTTTGCTGGCGCATCTATTGCGGCGCGGGCGGGTTGATCTTCCCCGGCGCAGCTGTGGTGGGCATCGCGGCCGGGTTCCGTCCCTCCTCGCTGCTGCTGCTCGGTCCTCTCCTGCTCTTTTCGTTTAGCAACGCAAGCCGCAAGCGGGCTGCTGCCGGGATCGGCGCGTTGACCTTGACACTGCTCGCATGGTTCATCCCGATGATTGAGATATGCGGCTGGAAAGCTTATATCTCATCTCTTGTGTCACTGTGGCTTACCGTACCATCGAGGGAGATGCTTTTCAATTCCTCCGCGTTGAACTCCGTTGCCCGCGCCTGTGTGATCGTGGGTATCTATTTTCTCTGTTTCGGCTGTGCCGCACTACTGCCGCTCAAGGCAGTCGGGCGGGATTCTTCCATCGGCCGGCGCAAGACCATGTTCACGTGGGTGTGGATCGCGCCGGGCCTGCTCTTCTTCACGTTTATTTATCTGAGGTTCGTAAACAGCGGCTATCTTTTGGCGCTCGCGCCGCCGGTTTGCGCATGGATGGGCCTGTGGGCTTCAACCTGGTACGCGAATCTTCGGTTAAGCAGGGCTCTGAAGATCTTGGCGATCAGTGGCTGTGCCGCTGCTAATACCACGATTTTCATCCGCGCTCCTGTGTACTGCTCGTACCGTGAGGTTCGGAGATTTGAGAACGAACTCGAGACCATAATCCGGGTTCTGCCGCAAGTCGCATCTTCAAAGGAGACCATGATCGTCGGTTTCGATTCTCACTTTCTTGGCTATCGGCACGCTGGATATTACCTGCCCGGCTACTTGACTGTTGAGTTCCCGGGGGTACAACTCACCTCGGGAATCCGGGTGTTTGCCATGAACGATCGCGATACCCGGCTGGAGAGCCGGCTCCCGGTCATTCCCTTTCGCGACTTTATTCTTTTTCCGCTGCCGCTGGGAGACAGCGAATATAGCGGTTATATGGCATCGGTACGAAAGCGCTTTCCTCCTGGTGAGCTGCGTATGGTCGTGCGTGGCGGCCGTGAGTTTGCAATCGGGCCTGTCGCGGACCTCCGAATTCTTTTTCCTGTTGCTGCGCCCTCGGTCGTATCGCCTGTGTACGGACAGTGACTGTGAGGCAAAGCTTAGTAGACGGCCGTTAACAGCCAATGGTTCGTGAATTCGCCATAAGTGGCGGATCCGAGGATTCCTTGGATACGGATGCGCGAAGTGGCATTCCAAGTGCTTCGCTACGAACTGTGCCGTACGGAGAATTGGGCCGGTCGAGAGCAAGCGTGTGCCTTATCGGAACCTTAATAAGTGCCAAAGATCTACTTGATGAGAGCGGGCAGGACTTGATCGAATACGCACTCGTAATGGCGCTCATCGCTCTGGCAGCCACCGCCGGCCTGTCAACGGTCGCTGCCAGCATTGGCAACGTCTTCAGCAAGGTCGGAAATACACTCTCGACTTATACCACCTGACCGGTGAGAGCACAGGGCCGCACTCCCGGCGTTTATTACCAAATCCCAGGCGCGGACCACTTGAGATCACGCGCATGATTGCAGTTTCAAGCTCGGCAGTATCCGGCGGGCCTTCGCTCCTGGTCATTGAAGCCGGAGCCACCTTGATATCCGTTGCGGCCGCAGCTTGTTGGCCGGCAGTAGGGACAAGGTGGTTATCGAAGGTGGAGCGATGCTTCGGCCGCCTGGCGCAGAGGCGCGGACTATCCATTGTGACAGTGGGCTCGGCGGCGCTTCTGATCAGGCTGGCGATTCTTCCGTTGTCGCCCATTCCGCAACCATTCATTCATGACGAGTTCGCGAATCTGCTTGCGGCGGACACTTTCGCCTCAGGCAGGCTGACGAACCTAACTCCCCCGATGTGGATGTACTTTGAAAGCTTTCACATCACTCAAAAACCGACCTACATGTCCATGTATTTCCCTGCGCAGGGGCTGGTGCTAGCGTTGGGGAAGGTGTTGAAGGGCGATGCGTGGTTCGGCGTCTGGCTTAGCGCTGGGGTAATGTGCTCCGCAATTTGCTGGATGCTGCAAGGATGGCTGCCCCCAGGTTGGGCCCTGCTGGGCGGAATGCTCTCAATGATACGGTTGGCGCTCTTCAGTTACTGGGTCGATGCGTACCACGGGGGCGCGGTAGCGGCTATTGGCGGCGCGCTGGTACTCGGGGCCCTGCCGCGCATCATGCGCACGGCCCGGATTCGCGACGGGCTTTGGATGGCTCTGGGCGTTGCCATCCTCGCCAACAGCCGTCCCTACGAAGGCATGCTGCTATGCACCCCAGTAGCTCTCGCCCTTTTTTGGTGGGCCGTTACGAAGGCGCGACCCTCCACTTCCGTTCTTCTTCGCCGCGCGATAGCCCCGATAGCGCTGCTGCTCGTTGTGGCCGGAATGATGGCCTACTATAATTACCGCGTATTCGGCGACGCCCGTACGCTTCCTTACCAGATTAATCGAGCGACCTATGCTTCGGCGCCGTACTTTCCCTGGCAGCGACCTAGGTCCGAGCCCGTCTATCGGTACAAGGTGATGCGCGATTTCTATTCCAAATCGGAGTTGGGCGATTTTCTGTATGCACGGACACTGACCGGGTTTATTCATGGAACGGCGAAGAAGCTCGGAACAGTGCTGTTCTTCTTCTTCGGCCTCGCGCTGTTCCCACCCCTGATCATGATACCGAGGGTACTCCTGGATCGCCGGTTGCGTTTTCTGGTTGCCGGGGGGGCTGTATTCGGGCTCGGTCTGAGTATCGATGTATGGCTATTTCCGCACTATGTGGCCCCATTTACATGCGCAATTTATGCCTTTCTTCTGCAGGCTATGCGGCATCTGCGCGCGTGGCGTCCGGAAAACCGGCCGTTGGGCGTAGCTCTGGTGCGTGTCATCCCCGTCCTCTGTCTGACCCTGGCCGGACTTCGGCTATACGCCGAGCCGCTGAGACTTTCCATCCCTCGCTGGCCAGCCATGTGGTACGGCACGGAACCGCTGGGTCTTGCCCGCGGCAACGTTCTGGCTGAACTGGAGGGCTATCCTGGCCCGCAGCTCGCAATCGTCAGATATGCTCCCGATCATGCGCCGTTCGACGATTGGGTCTACAACGCAGCGGACATCGATAAATCCAAAGTGGTATGGGCGCGTGAGATGGAGACCGGAAGTAGCCAGGATCTTCTACAATACTTCCGTGACCGTAGGGTCTGGCTTGTGGAACCGGATTCTAAACCCCCCAAGATCTCGCCGTATCCACGACAACGTTAGAGTAAGGCTCCATACAGTGATGAAGGCTTAGCTATAAATGGTGACGAGGAAGCTGGATATACTTGGATCGTAAGAGAGGCGTCGATAAAATGCGCGGCCTGCTGTTGGCCCCCATTCTGATGATCGCTTTCGCCACCGCATCCAGTGTCGCTTTGCTCAGAGACGCAAGCCTGCGGTACGTCCATCGCACCCCTCAGGTTGTGGGGGCATTGGATGTCGACCTAGCCAGTCTGCGGCAAATTGTCCCGCGCGGCGAGACGCTCGGGTTTATTACCGATCGGAACGATGTCGAAGCAGTCGATGAAAGACTGTACGGCTTATCCTACAGCCTCGCTCCTCTAATTGTAGAAAACACAGCCAACCGGCGATTTGTAATCGGAGACTTTCGACGCAAAGCGAATATCCCTATCGCTCTCACGCAATACCGGTTGCGCGTTGTGGAAACTCTTGGTAACGGGTTTCTGTTCTGCGCGCCTCAGTGATGCCTTCCGCCGCAGTACTCATTTCTTTGTTGGTCCCGATCATTATCGGTTTCGCATTCGTACGTGCCTGCATACCCGGAGAAAAGCATTTGTGCCGTCATGATTGGCTAAGGCTTTGTCTTGGAGTCGGAGTCGGATTTGGCCTTTGCTCTTGCGCCTTTTTCGTTTGGCTGCTCGTATATGGATCTGTCCACGTATTTTACATCTCCGTTGAACTCGGGTTAGCCATCATACTAGGGGCGCTCGCGGTGTCCAGAGCGACAGGTTGTCGTCTTTGTAGATCGCCGATGGCTCCAAAGACAACGCTCTCCCGATGGACGCATCCATTGGTCATTGTATTTGTCTTGATATTTCTGCTTGCCTGCATGTCCTTCGCGCTTGAGTCTCGCATTCATCCCGACGGTCAAGGCGATGCGTGGGCTATCTGGAACTTGAGGGCCAGGTTTCTTTTCCGCGGCGGTGAGCAATGGCGAACCTCATTTTCCAGGATTCTATTCTGGTCGCACCCGGATTACCCCCTCTTGCTCCCTGGATTGGTGGCAAGATCCTGGATCTATACAGGCGCCGAGACTCGAAACGTACCGATTGGAATTGCGGCGCTATTCACGTTTGCGACCGTTGGAGTCCTTACGACGGGGTTATATGCGCTTGGCGATCGCGAAAAAGCCTTGCTGGCGGGGATCGTACTGCTGGGAACCTCGTCCTTCATAAAGCTGGGGGCTGCACAGTACGCTGATGTGCCCATCGGTTTCTTTTTTCTGACTAGCATCCTGCTGCTTTGCATGCGGGATCGCCTGCCGGTTTCCGGGACGATCCTGGCGGGAACATCGGCGGCGCTGGCAGCCTGGACGAAGAATGAAGGGCTGCTCTTCTTTGTGCTCTTGCTGATCGTGATGAAATGCACAAAGGAGCCCGTGAGCAGGTTCTTATCCGGGGCGTTCTGCATCCTCGCCCTACTTACAATGTTTAAGCTAAGTCTCGCTCCGCCGGATTATCTGACGCAAAACACCGGGACTGCATTATTTCAGGATGTGACAGATCCATCGCGTTATCTGACGATCGCGATTGGATTTATTTACGAAGCGATAAACTTCGGAGGCCAACACCTGAATCCCTTGCTTCCCCTCTTCGCGGCGCTGTTCCTGTTGAAACGTAAAGAGACGCGGGGTGCTCGATCGGCTGCAATCATCCTCACGGGAATGTGTGCGGGAGTGTTCTTCATCTATTTGATTACGCCTGTGGAATTGTCGTGGCAAATTGCATGGTCCTTGGCTCGTTTGCTGCTACAGTTATGGCCGGCGGCGCTGTTTACGTACGCGTATGTTGTCGACTTCCCGGTGGCGTCGCCAGCCATTATTCCCGAAACAATCCCTTCATCTATCAACCAGTAAATGGGCGGACTTTACTGTTTCGGAACGGACCCTGCCCCCGCTCTCAACGGCTGCCCTCGCCAAGAGCGGTCTTTCCATGCATCTCTGTAAGACGGGGTGGGTTGCAATCCGGCTCTGCGAGCCAGATGTTCCAGCCGCCAAAATAGATGATCAACCGGTCATTCTGCTCCGAGGTCATCTCTCTTGCCCAGACAACCTTGGCATGATCGATATCGGGATCGTTATACACCCATTCATTGAACGGATTGTGATTTGCGCCATAACGCACGATAACCAGATGTTGTCCGGCCATCTTGTTCAAGCGATCCAGTATGCGACTGCGCGGTGTCTGGCCCGGCATGAAGTAGTACCAGCTATACTCGGGCCAGGGCTTGGCAAATACTTTGGGCGCGCAGGCGACGGCGAACAGCATCACGATGGATATCGGAAGGATGGAGCGCACCAGAAACATGCCCGTCTTGTTTCCCTGCCATCTCCAGAGGCGCAGCCGGCGCATGGACTGCACTAACAGGATAAAAAATAGAGCGGTTCCGGGGGCGGCGTAGTGCGGATTGAAGAATATCCCGGCGGCAAGGGCGCCAATCAAGATACCTCCGCAAATTAGGAGAAAGCGAACGTTTCTATCTCCGCATATCCCTGCCAATATCAGAAAGGGAAGAGTAAGGGCTGGGCCAACAAAGAACTGCCAGAACGATATCATTTTCCATACCGTCTGCTCGAATCTCCCCGCTATGGAACGGGCGCTTTTGTAGTCATCGAGTTCCCAGCCCAGGTAGAAATCCCGCATGACTTTATGGTTATATTTCGGCGCGGCGGCAAGCGGCTTCCACGGAAGCAGTGGGGCAACGGCATAGGTTGCGCGGTTCAACTGGTAGGGCAGAATCCACGGCTTTCCGAATACACGCGCATCGTAGTAAGCCATGGCTCCCGCTGTAAGTACTGTGATAGCGCCAAGCGGCAGAATCAGGCGCAGAATCAGGATTCTTCCAGGCCATCCTCTTGTCCAGGTAATCACGGCGAGGGTGGCCGAAGCGCCGATCAGAAAGCCCTCATAGGGCCGAGTGTTGGCCAGCAGGGCGAGGCCCAAACCCATAAGGACCGAGTCGCGGACACGGCAAGACCGCTTGATCCGCGGCAGGGCTCCAATCACCAGAGCGCCACCGAGAGCGGCGGGGGCGCCTCCCCAATAGCTGTTTGCAAAATAACTTAGAATGCCTAGACGCAGTGCGACCAACAAACCACCCAACAATGCCCAACGCGGCGGTAACCATCCCTGCAGCGCCCAGCAGATGCCCGCGCACATCAGCCCCGCACTCAGCCACACGCCTATCCAGGCATTGCCGGACAATATGATCCCGAGCGCCAGAAAAAGCCCCTGAACGGGAGGGTACATTGACATATACGTCGGCTTCTGGTCAATGTGGAAGCTCTCGAAATGCATCCATAACCGATGAGTGGGATTCGTGACTTTCCCAGAGGCGAAAGTCTGGCCTGCAAGCAAGTACGAAAATTCGTCGTGCGTCCTGGGTGTGGGCGCCGGGAAGATCGGAAGCAGTGCCGCCCGGCCGGTGAGCGACAGAATTCCAACCAGCCATACGGAACACTGAGGTTTCCGTGCGATGCGTCCGAGAAGTGCATCGAAGCCGTCGAGCGCTCGGGCGCCGAGTTTCGGCCGCGTCAGCGCAACCGCCACCGAAGCCAGCACGAGCAAACCCTCGACAATGGCAATACGATCTCTGTAGACGATCACCCAAAGTAAGGCGATGACGACGGCCAACAGCGACCCTAATAGACTGGCGGCGGATACTGCTCGCTGCAGCCCTGACTTTACATGCATTGGTCGCACACGCGTTTAGCCGCCTGGGGCCGAGCTGGCGCCAAGCGGTCTTGCATCAGACTTCCGCTATTTCGCGAATTGCGGAGCGCGCTTCGAGATCGGGCGCGGATCTAAGCGCCTGTTTCACGCCCAGCGCAATCAGGTATGAGAGCGAAATGAAAATCATCGGAAGCTCGTCCTTGCGGTTGTAGAGATAGGGCCACGGTAAAAGAAGAACTAGTCGCGCCGCCGGGTTGATCCCAAGCATGGCGACGACGGCCGCTAATGAGTAGTCCTGCCAGTACGTGTGGGGGCTAATGAGCAAAGCGGCAAGAAGCGATGCCGACATTTTGTCGGCAAAAGAGCCATGGCGCAGCACGATGTAAACACACACGAATGTCACCGCCAGAGCGATGGCGGCGAATACCAGGCCGAAGTGTATACTTAACGCCCTGATATTTCCCATTAAGGACGGAGTAATATCGGAAGATGGCGCCTGCACAAGCTGTACCCATTGGCGAAATCCCCGCAAACCCACAAGTCCAAATGACAGAGCCAAAAGAGCAGAGCTCGTCATCAGACAGCATATTGCCATGCTCCATCTGCGAGCGGCCATAAGACCGAAAGGAAGCAGCCCTATCAAATTCGGTTTCCAGGCACACAAACCGATTATGAATCCAGCCGCGGCGTCGCCACCAACAACATTTCTGGAAAACGCGTAGCCGATGAGGATTGTCAGCAGGAGGGTATCTTGGCCCAGCATAATGGACCAGAGGAAGGGATAGAACACTGCCAGACCGATTCGCACCGCTGCACGAATGGCCGACGGGACAGCAAGCCAGGTGGGAAGCTTCCAGACCAGTATCCCGAGGAGACCAAGATTTCCTACTAGCGCCATAGTTGAAGCTACCCTGTATGAAAACCAGGTGAAAGGAACGTAGAAGAAGGCTTCGAATGCAGGGCGTATGAAGTAATTTGCATCGAACGCGCTCATGCGTTCGCCTTCATTTCGTAACTGAGCGATTAGAGGCTGATATACGGGCTTATCGTAAATGTGCGCGATTTGTCCGGAAGCCGCGACTTCACCCCCGAGATAGAAGGCCATGAAATCGTGTTGACCTCTTTGCCGCACCTGCTGGAACAGGGACGTTCCAATGAGCAGAAGCACCGCCCCAACCACGATGTTCGCGGACGTTCCCTCAAAATGTCTATTCATCCGTCTTACATTTCACAGTGCACCCAATTATCAAGACCGTTGGGCGGCTCCTCTAAGTCCTCGACCGGCGGGTCCGAACGTAGATTCCACGAGATGCGGCGCGGCCAGGCGAAAACGGCGCATAATGAACGTCTCGAGCTAGTTGGCTGCGGACGGTGGCACGGAATCATCATCATCGTCCCCCGGACCTTTGATCAGGCGATGCAGGTAGGTCCGGGAGATGTGGAGGCTGCGAGCGGCCAGCGTCTTGTTGCCCTTGCATTCCTGAATGGCCGCGTGCGCCAGCCTTATTTTGTAATCCCGCATTTGTTCCTCGAAAGACCCTCCAGGAAGAGAGTCTCCCAGGCCCAACAAGTCTGGGTGCTGCATTGCGTTGGGCAGATCTTTCGGATGGATGGCATTGTCATCGCTCAGGATGATCGCACCCTGGATTACGTTCTCCAGTTCACGGACGTTTCCGGGCCACTCATATTGAATCAGCAGCGCCATAGCGTTCGGCATGATCCTGATCGGCGATCTCTGGTAGAGCCGCGAGTATTTCTCCAAGAAATGCTGAGTGAGTTGCGGAATATCTTCCGTGTGGTCCCGGAGCCCCGGAGACTTGATTCCCATAACATTCACTCTGTAATAGAGATCCTGGCGAAACGTTCCTTCCTCCACCATCTCAAGCAGGTTTCTGTGTGTCGCGAATAGCAGCCGGGCCTGGAGTGGGATCAGCTGGCTGGAGCCCAGACGGCTGAACTCTCTTTCCTGGAGGACCCGCAGTAGCTTGACCTGTGTGTGGGCGGTAAACTCCCCAATCTCGTCAAAGAACAGCGTCCCGTTTCCAGCCTCTTCCAGATATCCTTTGCGCCTGGTAGCCGCACCCGTGAACGCGCCCTTTTCGGCGCCGAATAACTCCGCTTCGATCAGCGTCTCTGGAATGGCCCCGCAGGAGACCGCGACGAATGGGCGGTCCTTGCGATGGCTTAGGTTGTGAATCGCGTGGGCGATTAACTCCTTGCCGGTGCCGCTCTCGCCGGTGATGAGAACCGACGCCTCCAGATTGGCAACCCGCCGGATGAGATCGTACACTACCTGGGAGCGCGCGCTGGAACCGATCAACTGATCGCACCCCGAAAGAGGCATCCTTTGACGCACACTTTCGAGCTCCCGCTTTAGAACGGCATATTCATGTGCCCGGCGAACCACAATCTTCAGTTCCGGCAGTACCGGCGGCTTTCGGATGTAGTTGTAGACGCCGCGCTGAACCAAGTCCATTGCCGTCGCCCGACTGTCGTCATCCGTCATCACTACCACTGGTACGCCGAAATCACGGATTTCGTCGAAAAATCCAAGTTGCTCCTGAATGGGATATGAACTGGAATCAAGATCCAGTATGAGAACATCACACTGCCCGCGCGAGATGATTTCCCGTATTCTGTCCATACGCCGATCGAGGAGGAGTGAAAACTCACTGCCTAGCGTCGGCGCCAATAGGGATTGCAGGCTGATATCTTGCGAATATAACATCAGGCGAATCATTCAAAGCCACCAGATCCGGTAAAACCTTACTTTGGCGGCATTCGCCCCAATTCAATGTATATCATTATAAGATCGACACCGTCAAGCAGGAAGATGACCTATGTATGGATGCCTACAGATCAAATAGAACCCAAGTGGGCGTGAGGTTTCCAACATATCGCGCCTCCAAGGTGTCAGCACTGAGATGCTATGTTTGAATGACTGTAGTCAGTTCGCGACACCATCGGATAAGGCTGGCGATGTAACTGGTTGACTTTGATAAGAGGAGCGTCATCGTAATCATGGGCAGCGAATTGCACTCCCGAATTGCGGCAGGAAGCCGGGGCGTAGGGCATCCCTTAAATGAACCGAAGAATATTGCTTATTGTCTCGTGCGCCCTCGTACTATCCGTCTGCGCCAGCTATCTTGTCTACCGGGCAGTTGGCGCCAAGGTAAGCGCCGCCAAGCCCGCGCCGACTGCGCAGATCGCCGTGGCCGCCCGGGATCTTGCGGTTGGAACCTTGATTCACGAGGGCGACGTGAAAATGGCCGCCTGGCTCGGTCCTGTTCCGGTGGGGGCGATCCTCACGCGCGACGGTTATCCGAACCGAGGCGTCATTTCTTCGATCTACGCAGGTGAGCCGGTTACGGACAATCGCCTTGCTCCGAAAGGGTCCGGAGGCGGTTTGGCTGCTACCATTCCACCGGGAATGAGGGCATGCGCGGTCAAGGTGAATGAAGTGGTTGGCGATGCCGGGTTCGTCGTCCCCGGAATGCGCGTGGATGTGCTTATCTCGGGGGTGCCGCCCGGAGGAAATTCGATCGAGGGGCCTAAGGAACGGACGCTCCTTCAGAACATTCAGGTCCTTTCGGCCGGCACGAATTTCCAGCAGGATCAGGAAGGCAAACCCGAACAGGCGCAGGTCGTAAATCTGCTCGTGACGCCGGCCCAAGCCGAGCTTCTCAGTCTGGCGAGCAACGAAACACACATTCAGTTAGTATTGCGAAACCCCATGGATAATCAAATCTCGGGGCTGCCGGGCACGATACTCTCGGATCTCTATGATGGTGCGCATGCGCCGGCGCCGGTTCGATCCGACCACCCCGCGGGCACGGGACCAAAGAGTCCGCCGCCGGCCATTCATCCGGCGCCGCCGGTCGTCGTCGAGCCTGCCGCTCCTCTGATGTATACCGTCGATGTGTTGAATGGTTCCGTGCGCAGCCAAGCCAAGTTCAGCCGACCGGTGGGGAAGCAGTGAGAACCTGGCGGTGGTCCCGCGGCGTCGCGATGACGCGGACTGCATGTCTGCTTGCCACCTCATTCGCGGCCGCCGCCACCGGCCAGCAGGCGGATAGCGGGCCGCCGGTCTTACCCGCCCCGCCCGCGCATTTCCGCGAGGACTCTCCGCCGCCGCCGCCCCCACCACCGCCGACCAAACTCTCGCTGATTGTCGGAAAGTCCGTGATCATCGACACCGTGCTTCCGCTGCAGCGCATTTCCGTAGGCCTTGGAGACTTCGCGGAGGGTACGGTGATCGGCCCGCACCAACTGCTCCTGAACGGCAAGGCGGCGGGAGCGACCAGCTTGATCATCTGGCAGGAGGGAGGGAGCAGGGAGTTCTTCGATATCACGGTGGCGGCCAGCCGTTCCCAAGCGGACAGCCGCGTCGATGACATCAGGCGTGAAATAGAAACGGAGCTGCCCGGGCAGCATGTCGATCTGAGCTACCAGGATGGGACCGTCTTTTTGCGGGGGAAAGTCAAGGATGTGACCAGTGCGGACCGCGCGGTCGCAATCGCCTCCACTCTGGGAAAAACCGTAAATCTTCTGTATGTGGACGTACCGCCGCCGACAGCGCAAATTCTATTGAAGGTCAAGTTCGCGAGCATAGACCGGAGTATCAGCACACAACTGGGGTTGAATATAATCAGTACGGGCGCAGCTAACACCGTTGGTTCTGTAACCACGGGACAATTCTCTCCTCCAGGCTTCGCCGGTTCTCCCCCCACCAGCCCGATCGCGGCGTCGCTTTCGGATGCTCTCAACCTCTTCTTCTTCCGCTCAGATCTGAATCTGGGAGCGACCATCGAAGCGCTGGAAGTGAAAGGGCTGCTCCAGGTTCTCTCTGAGCCGAACATCCTCGCGGAGAATGGCGTGCAAGCGAGTTTTCTCGCCGGCGGAGAATTTCCTTTCCCGAGTGTGAGTGCGGGTACAGGAGGCACTCCGACGGTCTCCATTCAATTCCGCGAGTATGGCATTCGTCTGACCTTTCTTCCCACCATCACGCCGCGCGGAACTATTCATATGCAAGTGGCGCCCGAAGTGAGCGCCCTGGATTTTTCGAACGGATTGGAGATAAGCGGTTTCAATGTTCCGGCGCTTACCACGCGCAAGATGGATACGCAGGTCGAATTAAACGACGGACAAAGCTTCGCAATCGGGGGACTTCTCGATAACCGCGTGACAGAAACCTTCCAGAAGATACCTTTCATCGGAGACATTCCGATTCTGGGAAAGCTCTTCCAATCTAAGTCCGTTTCAAAGACAAACACGGAGCTGATCGTCATTGTGACGCCGGAATTGGTCCGCCCGATCCCCGCCGGGCAGCCCGCGCCTGAGTTGAACTTTACAAGTCCGTTTCTTAAACCGAACACGGGCACGGAGATGCGTACTCCTGGCCAAAATGTTACAGGCCCCGTACCGGTCAAGCCGCCGGACGCGGCCATTCCCATCGAGAAACTGATCGAAAGCTTGCACCCCGTAGCGGCGCCGGCTCAGAGCGCGCCGGCCGCGGCGGCAAAACCGCCCGGGGGCTCGCAATGAGACCCGACCGAAAAGCGCGCCGCAAGTTAATCGTGAGACCGGATCGAACTCGCCAAACGTATGAAACCGACAAACTCACTCAGGAACCGTTCCATTCGGGTCAAGCTTTTGCTTCTGATGGCGCTGAACAGCAGTCTCGCCCTGCTGCTGGCAGGCGTCGCTTCCCTGAGCTATGAAGCCTTCCAGTACCGGACCGCGGCGACGCGCGAGCTGACCACCATGGCCGGCATCGAAAGCGAAAGCATCGCCGCTGCCCTGAGCTTCGCCGATGAGCAGGCTGCGAACGAAACCTTGAACTCTCTTCGCGGTGACCGGCGGATCGTGGCAGCAGCCGTCTACAACCAGCAAAATCGCCTCTTCGCAACTTATCGGAATACCAAGACACTCCCCGCTCCGGCGCAGCCGCGGCCCGACGGTCTCTACTTTGCCAATAGCGATTTAGCGATATTTCGTCCGATCTTGCTCCAGGGCGAGCGCATTGGCTCCATCTATCTGCGGGCGGATATGATTGACGCATACATCCGCCTGCTGCGCTACTTCGGAATCCTTTGTATTGTCCTGCTGGCTTCTCTGGGGTTGGCGCTGCTGCTCAGTTCCAGGCTTCAGCGCATCATATCCGCACCCATCGCCGCGCTGGCGGCGGTAGCTCGTCTGGTCTCGGTTGAAAAGAACTATTCCATCCGCGCCAAGAAGGACGCGGACGACGAGATAGGAGTGCTGATCGATTCCTTCAACGAAATGTTGTCGCAAATCGAGATTGGCCAGCGGGACCGCGAGATCGCGGAAGACGCGATGCGGGAGAGCGAAGAGCGTTACGCCCTCGCCGCTCAAGGCTCGAACGACGGCCTGTGGGATTGGAAACTCGACACCAACAAGATCTATTTTTCGCCCCGGTGGATCCACATGCTCGGTTATCCCGGTACCGAAATATGGACCGATCCGGAGGCATGGTTCAGCCGTATCCATCCCGCGGATCGGGAGCGCGTACGCGCCCAGCTTGCCGCGCACTGTCAGGGTTCCGCATTGGAATTCTCGAGTGAATACCGGATCCGCAATAAGTACGGCTCCTATATCTGGATGTTGAGCCGCGGAATCGCGGTCCGCAATAAAGATGGAGTAGCTGTCCGCATAGCCGGTTCTCAAACCGACATCACTGAGGGTAAAATCGCCGACACCTTGACCGACTTGCCCAATCGTCTCTACCTTATGGACAAGCTCGAAAGCGCTATCGAGGCAACCAAGAATCCCGAAGCGAATTTCTTTGCGGTCTTGGCTCTAGACCTGGATAAGTGCGAAAGCGCTGTCGAGGAAGTAAGGAACCCCGCCGGGACTCTCTTCGCCGTCTTGTTTCTCGACCTGGACCAGTTCAAGGTGATTAACGATAGCTTCGGACACGCGGCGGGCGATCAGTTACTGGTGGGGGTCGCCCAGCGTCTGCGGTCGAGTGTCCTTGGACGGCGCCGGATTGGGAGGCTAGGTGAGTCTGCCTCCACCGTGGCGCGGCTGGGCGGCGATGAGTTCGCAGTCCTTGTCGAAGGCATTCGCTTTCAGGACGAAGCTGCGAAAGTCGCGGAGCGGATACTCAAACACCTCAGGGGCGCCTTTTACCTCGATGGCCGTCAGGTGTTTACCACTCCCAGCATAGGCATAGCCATGAGCTCTTCGGGTGACACGCCCGAAGACTTGCTGCGGAATGCCGATACGGCCATGTATTGCGCCAAGGCTCACGGCAGAGGTGGATTCGTAGTATTCAACCAGGGCATGCGCGATCGCGCCGTGGCGCGCATGGAAATCGAGTCGGATCTGAAAAGGGCGGTCAAGGCTGGGGAATTTGTGGTTCTCTACCAGCCGAAAGTATCGCTGGCCGATCGGCATATCACGGGCTTCGAGGCCCTGGTCCGCTGGAATCATCCGAAGCGCGGCCTCCTCAACCCAGGCGAGTTCATTTCGGTCGCCGAGGACATAGGGGTTATCGTTCCCCTCGGCCGGTGGGTGCTGCGAGAGGCCTGCCGTCAGATGGCCGCCTGGCATAAAAGCTTGGTCCGCGAGCCCGCGCTCTCGATCAGCGTAAATATATCGTTCAAGCAACTGGCTGAGAAAACTCTTGCCGCCGATGTGGAGCTCATTCTTGCCGAAACGGGATTGGATCCCAATAGTCTCAAACTCGAAATGACCGAAAGCTCGGTCATGGAGAATGCCGAAATGGCGCTTGCTACGCTCAGGCGATTCAAGGAGCTGAAGATCGGTCTCGAAATTGACGATTTCGGAACGGGGTATTCCTCCTTGAGTTACTTGCGCCAGCTTCCGTTCGACACAGTCAAGATCGATTCTTCTTTTGCGAAGGAACTGGGGCAGAATGACGACAGTTGCCAATACATTAGAATCATTTTGCAGCTAGCCCTTTATTTGAGGATGGATGTGGTGGTGGAAGGCGTGGAGACACAGAATCAGCTTGACCTCCTGATGGCGTTGGGTTGCTCATTCGGCCAGGGCAATTTCTTCTCAGTGCCGGTTGATGCCGAAAGGGCGTGGCGGCTGGTTCGAGACGAGAGCCCGCTGCAACGCGGCATTCCACCCAACTCCGCGCCGGCGGGAGGAAGTTCGAGGCCGCCCGAGCCTGATCGCATGGAGCCTTTTCTCGCGGACGTGAAGAGGATCGAAGCTGCGTGAAGTGCTCGAAACGCTCCTCACGGACGTGCTTTGAGACCGCTCTTGCCTTCTGCGTATTCGCACCGTGTGCGGCTTTCGCACAGGTTCCTAAGGCGCCCGACCTCACTCAGCTCAGCTTGGAAGACCTGATGAATGTTCAGGTGGTTTCCGTGTCGCGAAAGGAGCAAAAACTGGCGAAAACCGGCGCGGCCGTCTTTGTGATCACTCAAGACGATATCCATCGCTCGGGCGCCGCCAACATACCAGACGTTCTGCGAATGGCTCCCGGAGTCAACGTGGCTCGGATCGACGCCAACGCCTGGGCCATCAGCATTCGCGGTTTCAACAGCAGATACTCGGATAAGATCCTCGTGCTGATTGACGGGCGTTCCATATACTCACCCGCATTCTCCGGCGTCTACTGGGACCAGATCGATGTACCGCTTGAAGACATCGAGCGAATTGAAGTCATTCGAGGCCCTGGCGGAACAGTGTGGGGAGCCAACGCGGTGAATGGAGTGATCAACATCATCACCATGAGCTCGAAATCCACACAAGGCGCCCTGGTCGTCGCTGAGGCAGGTTCTCAAGAAAGCGGGAGCCTAGTTCAATACGGAGGAACAGCGGGCGCCGCTGGAACCTATCGCGCTTTTGGCAGGTACTCCAACACGGATTCCTCTATGAGCCCCGCCGGCGGTGCGGCGGCGGATGGCTGGCATGAATTCCATGGAGGCTTCCGGGCCGATCTGGAGCTCTCGCCGCAAGACACGTTGATGGTGCAGGGTGACGTTTACCAATCGGCCGAAGGCCAGACTCTGACCACGGTATTGTCACAACAGTTGCCTGCCGTGGCGACGTTTAACGACCCGATTACCGTCGCCAGCGGCGACCTCCAGGCACGCTGGAGCCACACGCTGGATAACGGCTCCGACATGTCCGTGAACGTCTATTACAATCACGTCAATCGCCTTGACCAGGGGTTGGTTGAAGACTCGAACACCTTCGATATCGACTTCCAGCATCACCTCGCGCTCAACTCCAGAAACGACGTTGTGTGGGGGCTTGGCTATCGTGTAACTGACGACAAGCTGACATCGGGGTTCGACAATATGTGGTTCCCACCGCAACGGACCGACAGTCTTTACAGTGGGTTTGTGCAGGATGAGATCAAACTTGCGGAGTCCGCGTGGTTCACGGTCGGGACCAAGCTGGAGCATAACGCCTATACCGGATTCGAATATGAGCCCAGCGCTCAATTCGTGTGGGCGCCAACAGCCCGCCAAAGCATCTGGCTATCGGCTTCGCAAGCCATCCGCCAACCCGCTCGCCAGGACACCGACATTCAATTTGACGCGGCCATTATTCCACTGGCAGGCAACAATTTTGGGGTCCTGCAGTTCGAAGGTAACAAGAATATCAAGGCCGAACAGCTTCGCGATTATGAGGTGGGCTATCGAGCACAAATCGCCAAACGCTTGTCTCTGGATGTGGCCGCGTTTCGCAGTTACTATCGCCACCTTGAGACCTCAGAGCCCGCGACTCCTTACTTCGTGGACACGCCGGGGCCGCCGCACTTCGTTTTTCCCTTCAACCTCGTGGGGGCCGCGCGCGCCCGCACTTATGGGGGCGAACTCTTCGCTACCTGGAACGTAACCGGCAGATGGCGGCTCAGTCCCGGCTACAGTCTCCTCCGTATGAATATAATTCAGGACCCGTTGAGTGAGGCCTCGGCTGCGGTCACGGGTAACGCGCCCGAACACCAGGTTCAGGTTCGTTCCAGCGTCACGCTGCGATCTAACCTCGATTGGGATACATCGCTATACTTCGTTGGGCGAGTAAGTGACGAACAAGTCCCCAGCTATACCCGGCTGGATACGCAAATAGAATGGCATATCCGGAAATCCATCGAGTTCAGCGTAACCGGGCAAAACCTTCTCACTGCGCGCCACATGGAATTCGGCGACACATATGGCGTGGATTATACACAAGTACAGCGTAGCTTGCTTGGCAAGATCACATGGAGATTCTAAGCCATCTCGGGACCCCGTTCCGTCGGCGTGCGGGATGGGTGATGGGTCGCATAGCCGCGATTGGACTGGCGATGGCGCTGCGGTTCTCTCTTGCCACCGCGTCGGCAGAGCAACCGCTCGACGAGTATCAGGTGAAGGCGGCCTTCCTCTACAACTTCGCCAAGTTCGTACAATGGCCCTCCGACGCCTTTCAGAGCGCCAGTGAACCGATCGCCATCTGTGTGCTTGGCCAGGACCCCTTCGGTCGTTCGCTGGAAGATACGGTAGCCGGCCGGGCAATCGAGGGCCGGTCGCTGATAGTCCGCCATATCTCCACCGTCAAACAAGTCGCCGGGTGCCATGTTCTTTTTATTGGCTCCGCGGACCACAAACGCTCTCCCCCCATGCTTGCGGATATCAAACCCGGCATTCTGACGGTTGGGGAATCGGATGCTTCGGGCGCAGATGGCGTGGTGATCAACTTCAAGCTGGACGAAGGTAAGGTTCGTTTCGATATCAACGTGGACGCGGCGGAGCGCGAGAAGCTCCAGATCAGTTCGCGGCTCCTGAGTTTGGCCCACATTGTAGAGCCAGGTCACAAGTAGGCGGCGTTTGTGGGACAGGCTGTCAACCCGTTGACGCATTGGATCACGCATAAGTAACTCGCGACGCTGTTGCGGTTGTCAGTATATCTTCATCCATTCCGAGAGTTCCTGTGTCTCCTCGTTTTCCAGATACTTGCGTTCGCGGCGCTGCTTGCTGCGCGTGCGGGTTGCAGCCCCTCGATCGAAGCGATCACCCACGCCAACTTATAGGTCTTGAATCGTCTTATACAGGTCGATGGCAACTGGTAGCGCGCGGCGTTAAATCCGGCTGCCGCCGGGAGGCGTCGGTCTTGCGTGAGGAGCCTCGCGGGGGCGCCGAAAGCGGACACGACCGTCCCCAACGTAGACGTTCTCCGATATTCCCTCAAAGTCGCTATTGCTATTGCGCACCCGGCGCGCGCGACGTTGACTTCCTCCACCAGATGCCTATATTCCGGCGGGAGCATGCTGTGAGTCGGATAGAAAAGCCGCCGCGTGCAGCTGTTACTTTGCTACCGCAATCCCCAAGAATTGTAAAGAAGCTCGCTCCATCGGATCTGATATCGCGCATGGCATTCCGCACGTTTTCATTGCTAACTTTATGGGCCTTAAGTAGCGAGGAGTTGTGGGTAGTATGGGTACTGATACTTGGGTACTCATCCCAAACTTTGCCGGCGGCTGGTTGCCTTATCTTGGCCGCTGGGCGCAGGGCGTAACTGAAGCACAAGGACCGGCCAACTACGTCGTTCGGGGTACGGATTATCGCCGAATGCATGGCGGCCTGCGCGTCTGGGCGATTCCCTTGGGCGTACACTAGTTTGTAGGCCGGAGCAAAGTTCCGGCAAACTATCGGAAACTGCGATTTACACCGGGAGAAGACATGAGATGTCGATGTCGCTCCTTCAGCATACTTGGGCTTCTCAATGACCGTCATCCCCGTTGTCGGCGCCGTTCTTGTCGTTGCTGCGGCCACAATTGCAGTTCTCCTGTTTCTTCGGTTCATTCGGAAACTCCAGCAGACCCGCGAAGCACTGGCGCAGAGTCAGGAACGCTTAAGCCTCACGCTGCATGCTTCGGGAGTCGCCGTTTGGAGTTGGGATATTGCGACAAGCACTGTCACGGCCGACGAGAATTGCTCGGCCGTCTTCGGCCTTCCGCCCGGCCAGTTCGTCAAGACGGGTGAAGAGTTTGCAGCGCTGTTGCACCCGGACGACCGCGAGCGGGTCTTGCAAGAGACGGCCGCTTCCATTGAAAGCGGTGCGGACTATGATACGGATTTCCGCGTCGTGAACCGCGATGGAGTCTTACGGTATCTGTCTGTCCGTGGAAAGGTCTATCGCGGTGAAAATGGACAGCCAATGCGGTTTACCGGCGTCACTTGGGACGTAACCGAACGCCAGCAAGTGGAGGAGAGCCTCCGGCTCGCCAATGCGAAGCTCACACAGTCCCTGCAGGAACTGGAACGGCGCAAGGAACAAGCCGCCATCCTCCGCAATATGATCGATCTGCTCCAGGCATGCTCCAGTTCCAGCGAAGCCTATAGCATCGTCGCACAATTCTGCGCACACCTCTTCCCGGCGTACGCCGGAGTTCTCTACATTTTTGGCCCCTCCCGCAACCTTGTCAAAAGCGTAGCCACCTGGAACGAACCCCAAGTCAGCGATGTAGCCTTTGAACCCGACGACTGCTGGGCCTTACGCCGCGGGCAGCCATATATCATTGACCCGGGACAATTCGCCACGCCATGCCGCCACCTCAAAGACGCCCATGGCGGACACGCCTGCCTTCCCCTGATGGCGCAAGGTACGGGGTTGGGAATCCTGTACTTTCAAAGCCGGCAGCGCGACGAAGCACAGAACCCGGGGGAATTTTTCAACTCCGAAAACCGGCAACTCGCCCTTACCGCTGCCGAAAGCGTCGCCATATCCCTCTCCAACCTCTACCTCCAAGAAACCCTCCGCGTCCAGTCCATCCGCGACCCGCTGACTGGCCTCTTCAACCGCCGCTACCTGGAAGAATCCGGCGAACGAGAACTGTACCGCATGGCGCGAGGGAAAAAACCCGCGGGCTTAGCCATGATAGATCTCGACCACTTCAAAACCTTCAATGACACCTTCGGCCACGAAGGGGGAGACGCCCTGCTGCGTGCTTTCGGACAGTTCCTGCGAGAACGCCTCCGCAAAGAAGACATCGCGTGCCGCTACGGCGGCGAAGAATTTTGCATCCTTTTCTGCGAATCGTCCGTTGACGACGCGGTCCGCCGCGCCGAACAACTACGGGCCGAGGTTAACCACCTGACCGTCCATCACGGCGGACAACACCTCGGCGACATCAGTATCTCCGTCGGCGTCGCATCCTACCCCACCCACGGAAGCGTCCTCACCGACTTAATCGCCGCCGCCGATAGCGCCCTCTACCAGGCGAAAGCGGCCGGGCGCAACCGGGTCGTCACCGCATCCACGCCGCCAACGCCATGAAGCGCGGTAAGTTGCGCCAGAACTTCGCTGCGGGACCGTCGCCGCCGACATATTCGTAGATCCACTCATTAAAGGGCGTCTCCTGGCTGGCCGATCATCCAGGCGTTGATAACAGCGTTTTCAGGAATTGCCAGTCGTCTGCCGTCAGCGCTACTCCTCATGATTACCATAGGGATGTCATGGGATAAGCGCAGCACGAAGAACCCCTGGCGGCCATGCCGGCAGCACTCGCATACTTGATGCCGGTCCGACGGGTCCGTTCTGCCGAGCGGGTTAACGCTCCCGTAGGTTCGTTAGCTGGGGGAAAAGGCAAAAACCCCGCTGCACCATGCAAGTCTGCCGCGCCGGCCGCCGCCGGGTCTCTACATCGCTATTCGCCAGCCTGACGGCCTTTCCCTCCGGCCAGCGATTCGCGGGTCACAACGGGCAAAACCCCCGCTATAGCGGAATTTGCACATGCAATCCGCCTGCCAACCCGCGGTCTTGCTACCATCGGTTTATGACGCTGTTTGCGCGAAACGCCACGCGCAGATCGTTCCTGGCAACTGTGTGCGCAGCCTTACCAGCGTTCGCCCAAGATAAGAAGGGCGAGTCCTTCCCCGCCGGTTCGCACCACTATTCCGACCCTACCACTGAACTCGACGTCATTCGTCTCACGGATCCGGCCTTTTCAAGCACGATGCCCGCTTATTACAACCGCAGCATCGCCCGAAACAGCGGCTTTCTTCTGTTCTGCTGCGACCGCGGTGGATCGCCGCAGGCATTCCGTATCGACCTCAAAACCGCGCAGACGCGGCAGCTCACCGATGTGCACGATCTCGACGCCAGTTCGCTCACGCTGACGCCCGACAATCGGTCGTTCTGCTTTTTCGCCGGGCCCTCGCTCTGGATCTCCAACCTTTCGACGCTGCATGAGCGTGAGCTGTACCAGGTCCCGGAAGGCTGGGAACGGTGCGCCGGATTGAGCGTCGGCCCCGATGGCACGCATGCCACTTTCGCAGAGAAGAAGGGGGAAGGGTCGCGGCTTCGCATGGTGTCGCTGGCGCAAGGCGTGGCGCGCACTGTCGTCGAAATCCCGTTTGCGATGGCAGACCCCTTGCCCCGTCCATTGCGCGCGCAGGTCCTTTACCGGCAAGGCGATGAGGCGTTGTGGACGGTGAATGCGGATGGTCAGCAGAACCGGAGACTGAAGCTCGCCGCGGGCCGCAATGTCTGCGCCAATTGGTCGCCGGACGGAAAAACACTCCTCTATTTGAATCTTCCCGAAGACAAACAGCAATTAAATACCATTCGCGAGTTGACGCCTGACACGAATACCGACAAGCTGGTAGCGAAGACCAGCCAATTCGCGAGTTTCAATTTCAACCGCGATACCTCGGTTTTCGTGGGCGCGAGCGCTAACGCGTCCTCGCCAACGGTGCTGATTCTGTTGCGCCTGACGCGCCGGGAATTGACGCTATGCGAACACAAGGCCAGCCAGCCGGCTTTGTGCGCGCCGCAATTCTCGCCCGACAGCCAGCGAATCTACTTCCAGAGCGACCGCGATGGAAAACCGGCGCTCTACTGCATTCACGTGGAGAGGCTGGTGGAGAAGACCGACGCTGAGACGCGGTGACCGGTGGGTCAATAGTGGGGCGGACGCCCTCGTCCGCGCGCGATCCCTCTTACTGAAACACCCGATCCACCGGCACAACCTTGATAGCATCCGCTTTCAAATGCAGCGGCCATTTTTCGACGATCTTATCTACATCGGTGACACTCGCTGGTTTTGGCGAATTATAGATCATGGGCGATGGGTCGTCAC
>JBEKNN010000028.1:0-49921 GCA_049522755.1 Bryobacteraceae bacterium
CAGCGCGCTTTTATCGAGGGTGAAACCGAAGGGCGAGTATTGGGAAGCCACCAGGCCGCTGAAGGATTTGCTGCGGCTGCGGAGATCGGCGAAGTCCGGGTAAGACATCTGGGAATACTGGAAAATGCCTCCCAGGCTTTCGCCGCGCAGTTGGGACTGGACGACGATTACGTGCGAAGCATCCGGCACCGGCAGCGGGCGCGTGATGAGGCCATCCGCCAGGGTGAAAATCGCGGAGTTCGCGCCGATGCCTAACGCCAGCGACACAACGGCCACGACGGTAAAGCCCGGGGTCCTCTTGAGTGTGCGCAGGGCATACGTGAGATCGCGAAACATGCGCGGTTAGAGTGCACGCGTAGCGCCATGCGCTATGTCGTTGTAAATACTGTGACTGGCAACGGCGCCGAGTGTCCGGTATCGGGACAGACTGACGCGTGATGCGACAGCCGGCATGTTCGTCTGCCGCGCCGCGCTTTCCACCCATCCCCAGCCAGCGCCCGCCGAATCCCTCCGCCGGTATGCCCTCGCCTGCTAACGGGATCAAGCCCAATATTGCCCAACCCCCAGGGTTGCCGGGAATAATCGCGCTTGCTATAATTTTCTTTTGCATCAGGGAGATTTCTATGGCACAGGTTTGCGCAGTTTGTGGAAAGGGTCCGCAGTTCGGCAATCGAATCAGCCACGCCCATAACGTTACGAAGCGCCGCTGGAATGTGAATCTGCAGTCGGTTCGCGCGTTGGTGAATGGCGCCGGCCGCCGCATTCGCGTCTGTACTTCTTGTATTCGCAACGGCAAAATTCAGAAGGCTCCCCAGAAGGCCGCATAGCCTAACCTCGTCCCTTCCGCGTTCTCCGGATTTTCCGATAATCCTCGTTACGACGGGCGTCAATCGCGTTGGCGCTCCAGTTGCAACTGTAGAATCGGTAAAATCCATGACCGGCCAAGAAGAAATCCCCACCAATAGCGCTCAACCCGTTGAATCGCAAGAGGTGGAACGGCAGCTTTTCTTCTACCGCCGATGGCCGCGCATCGCGCTTTTTGCCGCCATGGGCTTGTTTGCCGCCGTTCTGCTCGTTTCCTGTATCTTTTACGCGAAGTTTGAACGGATTATCGACGCCCGGCTTAAGCTCGGGCCGTTCTCCGATAGCGTAAATATCTTCACATCCCCGCGCAACGTAGCGGTCGGCGATGCGCTCACCGCCGAAGAGCTTGTCGCGGATTTACGCCATAGCGGTTATAATACGTCGCGCAGCAACCCTCTGGGCTGGTACAACGTGGCGGCGGAACATCCCGCGGTGCGAGTGGAAATTTTTCCAGGTCGCGATTCCTTCCCCGGCAGTGAGCCGGCCGAGCTGGCCTTCGATCATGGCAAGATTTCGCGCATTGTCTCGCTGCAGGATAATACGCCGCGGCAGCAGATCGCCGTAGAGCCGCGCCTTATCGCCACTCTCTCCCAGAGCCGCGAGCAGCGCCAGATCGCCCAATTCTCCGATCTTCCCGCGAGCCTGGTACACGCCGTGGTTTCGGCCGAGGATAGGCATTTCTTCCAGCACGCCGGTTACGACGGGTTGCGCATCCTGAAAGCCGCCTATATCGACCTTAAGGACGGGCGCAAGGAACAGGGCGCCTCTACGCTCACCATGCAGCTCGCGCGCGGTTTTTTCCTGGACGCCGACAAGCGTTGGAAGCGCAAGCTCGAAGAAGTATTCATCGCCGCCACGCTCGAGCGCAAGCTCACCAAGCAGCAGATCTTCGAGGACTACGCCAACCAGGTCTACCTGGGCCGCACCGGGCCGTTCAGCATCAATGGGTTTGGCGAAGGGGCGCGCGTATTTTTCGATAAGAGCCTCGCGCAGCTTTCCAATAGCGATGCGGCGCTGCTGGCGGGCCTGGTCCAGCGGCCCAGCTATTTCAACCCTTACCGCTATCCCGAGCGCGCCAAGGAACGGCGCGACATGGTGCTCAACATGATGTGGGAGAACCGGTATCTGACCACCGCCGAGTATACCGCCGCCGTGCAGGCGCCGGTGACGGTCAAGATCGACCGCTACACCAACATGCAGGACGAGTACTTTGTGGACGTGATGAATACCGAGCTGCAAACCCGGCTTGACGACCACGAGAAGCAGACGCGGTACGTCTACACCACGCTCGATCCCGATCTGCAGCGCGCCGCGGAAGAATCCGTGCGCATGGGCATGCAAGGCGTCGATCAGTTGCTGAAGAAGGCGAAGAAGAGCGCGCCCATCCCGGAAGGCCAGCCGCAGGTGGCGCTGATCGCGCTTGATCCGCGCACCGGCGAAATCAAGGCCCTCGTGGGCGGGCGGGATTACGCCTCCAGCCAGTTGAACCATGTGCTCGCCATGCGGCAGCCGGGGTCGGTGTTCAAGCCGTTTGTCTATGCCGCGGCGCTCAACACCGCCATCGAGGGCGGGCAGCAGATCTTTACCGCGGCCAGCATTCTGAGCGACCAGCCGACCACGTTTTCGTTCGATAACCAGACCTATAACCCGGGAAATTTCCGCCACGAATTCATGGGAGACGTCACCCTGCGGACGGCGCTGGCGCATTCGCTGAACGTGGCCACGGTCAGCCTGGCGCAGCAGGTGGGCCTCAAGAATGTAGTGGCCATGGCGCGGCGCGCGGGGTTGAACGAAGCCATCAAGCCCACTCCCGCGGCGGCGCTGGGCGCTTACGAAACCACGCCGCTCGAAATCGCCGGGGCCTACACCATGTTCGCGAACCGGGGCATGCGCGTCACCCCGTCGGCGGTTTCCCTGGTGCGCGCCGCGGATGGAACCGAGCTCTACACGCATCACACCGACGCGCAGCAGGCGCTCGACCCACGGGTCAATTATCTGATGGTGAGCCTGCTGCAGGAAGTGCTGCGCAGCGGGACCGGCGCGGGCGTCCGTTCGCATGGATTCACTTTGCCGGCCGCCGGCAAGACCGGAACCTCGCACGATGGCTGGTTCGCCGGCTTCACCAGCGAGCTGCTGTGCGTGGTATGGGTGGGGTTCGACGATAACCGCGAGCTGAATCTGGAAGGCGCGCGTTCGGCGCTGCCCATCTGGGCCGAGTTCATGAAGCGCGCCGCGAAGATGCGGCCGTACCGCGACGTCAAAATGTTCTCGCCTCCGCCGGGCGTCTTGACGGCGAGCGTATGCGCCGACCCGCAGGCGGATGCCGATGCTCCCCGCCCCCGGCGCACGGAAGTGTTCATCTCAGGTACGGAACCCACGGCGCCGTGCGCGGTGAGTGTAGCGCCGGCGCAGGATTCCGCGGATCGCGTTGTGGACCCGGTGACCGGCGTGGTTACCGCGAAACCGGCCATTCCGATCGGCCACTAAAATCGAAAAGAGACATTGGCCGCCGATAAACGCCGATGAACGCCGATAAGAATTATGTTTTATTTATCGGCGTTTATCCGCGTTCATCGGCGGCCCAAAACACCTTCTGTGTGGGCTGGCAACTAACTTCGGACGCTCGTCACGCCTAGCGGACAAGAAGGCAATACTGAACTTCGGCGCGTCCAATTGCTCGCCCCGAGCGCTGCCCTGCTTACCACAACGCCGCTCGACACGGAAATCGCCTATCCAGGCGACCTGTGAAATCAACCGGATCTGGAGGGTCGATGCGTGCTTTGCGGCTTTGCGCCTTGGCGAGAAATTATAGATGGCAGCGATGACTGGGAACACCATCGCCAAGGAGATTGTCGACGCCGCTTTCCGGCTCGCCGACAGCGCCTTGGCTTGCTAATCAACTTCCACGTGCCGCTGATCAAAGACGGCATCACGCGAATCGTCAACGGGCTTGAAGACGATGATCACGCCAAGCCGCCAAGTCGCAAAGAGGTTTAGCGTTACCTCGTCTAACTCCCCCGCTTCGTCCTAACGCGGATCGAAAACGCAAATCGGGTCCGAGGCGAGCGGATTCCCCGTGGCCGCGTATGCGCGCGCACGCGAGCCGCCGCAAAGCGTCCGGTAATCGCAGACGCCGCATCGGTCTTCGAATTGCGAAGGATCGTGGAGTTGGCGGAAGAGCGGAGAATTGCGGTACATGTCCACAATATGGTCTTGACGGACATTGCCGACCGGTAATGGCAGAAATCCCGCCGGGCAGATATCGCCGGTATTCGATACGAACATGATGCCGTGTCCGTCGCGGATTCCGTAGCTGCGGGTGGCGCCGCTCTTCCGGATCTGCTCGCCCGTCATGCCAGCCTCGCGCATCCTTTCGAGCGCCACTCTCCGGAATGAGGGAGCTTCCGTCGTAGAGACCGTAAACGACGCGGACTGGGAAGTCTCGTGAATCCAGTTCATGAGCTTTTCCCCATCCTCCGGCGACAGCGGCTGCAGAACCTTGCCGCGCCCCACCGAGATCAGGAAAAACAGGCTCCAGCGGGCGATGCCGAACGGTTTCAGCATCTCGTAAATCGCGGGCGCGTCGTCCACTGTCTCGGCAGCCGCCAAGGTGTTGACCTGCATCGGCATTTCCAGTTCGTGCCCCCAGCGGAGCGCCTCCATCGTGCGCTCGAAGGTGCCGGGGACGCCGCGAATCGAATCGTGGCGATGCGCCGTAGAGCCATCGAGACTCAAGCCTAATCCTTCTACTCCGTGCTCTTTCAGCCGCACCAGCACCTCGCGCGTGAGCGCCGGCGTGGCGGCCGGAGTGATCGAGATCGCGATGCCCAGGTTGCGCGCTTCATCGATCAGCTCGAAAAGATCGGCCCGCGCCAGTGGATCTCCGCCCGTCAGAATCAATTGCGGCAGCGGCGCGCCGAACTGCGGGATCTGGCGAAGGAACGCCACGCTCTCCTCGAAGTTCAGCTCCATCGGGTGAGGCGTCGAAATCGCTTCAGCCCGGCAATGACGACACGCGAGAGCGCAAGACTGCGTCATCTCCCAGTACACGTTCATGGGATTTTTCGCGTAATCGCGGGGTGCGTGATGCGGGTGGCTGGGGGACGCGCTCATTACCCATAGTAGATCATATACCCCCGCGCCCACGCGGATTCGCGCCGGCGCGCGCCCTCCGCGCCACCCTCTACTGGATGGGCCATGCTAGATTGAATGTCATGCAGTTTTCCCTTCAATCGAGAACAGGCGTCGCAGTCGCCGTAGTGTTGACCGCCGTCCTCTGCCAGGGTGCGCGTGCGCAAGACGCGCAAAGCAAGGAAGCTCAAAGCAAGGAAGCGCAAAGCCACGAAGCCAAGGGCCTCCCGCCGCGAGCGGCTCCCACCGATTATCAGGCGCACACGCAGGCAGGCGCCGTTACCCTCGCGGCCGAGTTCACGTCGCACTCCATAACCAGCCCGCAGTCGGTCCTCGCGACGGAAGACTACGTAGTGGTCGAAGTGGGATTCTTCGGGCCGCCAGACGCGCAGCTCAAACTATCCTACGAGGACTTTTCGCTCCGCATCAACGGGAAGAAAATGCCCTTGCCTGCGCGGCCGTACGCCATGATATACAAGTCGCTGAAAGATCCCGAGTGGGAACCGCCTGTACCGGTTGAATCGAAGTCGAAGACCAGTCTTGGCAGTGGCGGAGGCGGTCAGAACGACCCCGGCGCTCCGCCTCCGGTGGTACATGTTCCAATCGAGATCGAGCGCGGATGGGAATTGCGCGTTCAAAAGGCCACCCTGCCGGAAGGCGATCGCACACTTCCCGTGGCCGGTCTGATCTTCTTCCAGTACCATGGCAAGACCGATAAACTCGATTCGATCGAGCTGATTTACACCGGTCCCGCCGGCAAGGCAACCCTCAAGCTCCATCCGTAGCTTACGGGACGGTAGTTCCAAGATGCATCAGGTAGTGCTCGGCGATCGGCCCGAGCGATAAAGCCGGGAAGAACGTCAAAGCCGTCACCAGCACGATAGCCCCAAGCAGCAATCCTGCAAACAGCGGACCATGCGTTGGTATGGTTCCGCCGGTGATTGCCAGGCGCCTTTTCCGCGCCAGGCTCCCGGCTACTGCGAGTGCTGGAATAATCACCAGGAATCGTCCGATGAGCATCTCGATGCCGAGAGTCAGGTTATACCACGGCGTGTTGGCGTTGAGCCCCGCGAAAGCGCTCCCGTTGGTGGCGACGGCGCTCGCGTTGGCGTAAATGACTTCGCTCAGTCCGTGGGCGCCCCGATTGGTGAGGTTCTCCGTCAGGGCGCCGGCGGCGTTCCAATAGCCGGCCTTGGGAAATGCGACCAGGAAGGTTGCGCCGGCGAACAGTAAAGTCGCCGCGCCGGTGGCCACAATCGACAACATGACCATCTTCATCTCCTTAGTCTCAATCCTCTTGCCCAGATACTCCGGCGTGCGCCCCACCAGCAGGCCGGCAATGAAGACGGTCACCAGGACCATGAAAATCATCGATACGATGCCCGTCCCTACCCCTCCGAAAATCACTTCGCCGGTGGTGAGATTGAACAGTTGAACCAGGCCGCCTAACGGAGTGAAGCTATCGTGCGAGCTGTTCACGGCGCCATCCGAGGAGGCCGTGCTGGTCACCGAAAAAAGCGCCGAACCGCCAATGCCGAACCTCGCCTCCTTGCCTTCCATGTTGCCGCCGGGCTGCCCGCCGCCGGGCTTTGCATTGATGCCAGCCGCGCGCAGGATGGGGTTCCCAGCCTGCTCGCCCAGCGTCGCCATCACCGCGCCGCTTCCAAAAAGCACAAACATTACGGCGAAGAGGGTCCAACCCTGCCGCTGGTCGTTCACCATTCGGCCAAAGGTGTAGGTGATGCCTGCCGGAATCGCCAGCATCAGCAGCATCTCCACGAGATTCGTCAGGGGCGCCGGGTTTTCGAATGGATGCGCCGAGTTGGCGTTGAAGTACCCTCCACCATCTGAGCTGAGAAGCTTGATCGATTCCTGCGATGCCACCGGCCCCATGGGAATCGCCTGTTTGGCTCCCTCGATGGTTGTGATGTCGCGGTAAGGCGCGAGGGTTTGGACAACCCCCTGCGAGCACAGGAACAAAGCTCCCACGAGCGAAAGCGGCAGGAGCACGTACAGTGTGCTCCGCGTCAAATCGACCCAGAAATTGCCTCTGTAACCGGTCCGCTCACTGACGAAGGCGCGAATCAGCGCGACCGCGACCGCGAGTCCGACCGCGCCCGAGGTGAAACTCTGCACGGCCACTCCCGCCATCTGAGCGCAATAGCCGAGAGTCGTCTCGCCCGGGTAAGATTGCCAACTGGTGTTGGTCATGAAGCTGACGGCGGTGTTGAAGGCAAGGTCGGGAGTGACTGGAACACTGCCGGCCGGCGCGTGCGCTGTTCCGAACTGGCTCGGATTCCAAGGCAGAAAGCCCTGCAAACGCAGCAAGGCGTAGAAGAGGACGAAATTGACCAG
This sequence comes from Bryobacteraceae bacterium, assembly GCA_049522755.1. Lineage (GTDB taxonomy): Bacteria > Acidobacteriota > Terriglobia > Bryobacterales > Bryobacteraceae > PALSA-243. The sequence continues at coordinate 7,351 of JBEKNN010000028.1, forward strand.
CCCGAAGAGCAGGGTGGCCGCGGCGTAGCTGGTCCAGGTCTGCTCCATCGCCGGGTCGATCCCGCTCATCCGGTAAATGGCTCGCTCCATCGGCGCCAGCACACGCGAAAGGAACGTACGCTCTCCGCTGAATACCTTGGCCATGTAAGCGCCCAGGGGCTTGGTGATCGCCGCCAGCGCCGCCAGAAAGACGACGAGTTGAGCCAAAGTGGTCCACGTCATAGATGCCACGTCATAAGTCTGGATCTGCGGGGCGGTTGCCGGACTCGCGTACTTCAACCCGGCGCCGGGCTGCGGTTTCGCTCCTATTCGGCATTGTCAATTTGAGCCTACGCGGAAAGTCATCAGGAAGCAATCGGGAAAGAATAAGGTTTTCGTAAAGAGCGCCACAGCCCTAATCCAGCCCAAACACCAGCAGGGCGTGCCCGGCCGCTATCGCGATGTACTGCTTGCCTTCGCTCATATAGGTGATCGGATTGGCATCGATCCCGCTGCCTGTCTCGAATCGCCACAGCAGACTCCCGGTCTGGGCGTCCAGCGCAAAGAACGAGCTCAGGTTCGAACCGAATACCAGGCCTCCCGCCGTCGTCATCAAGCCCGAGTGCGAAGGCCTGTGCAGCTTGTACTCCCAACGCAACTGGCCCGTCGCCACTTCCAGCGCGCGCACCGCGCCGTAAGGCTCCTCGCCCTTGTAATCGCTCTGGCCGCCGCCGTTGAACAGCGCGCCCGCCCGGTACTCCGCCTCGCCCTTATGATAAATACCCGCCTCCTCTTTCACGTTGACATAGTAGAGATTGGTCTTCGGGTTGTAAGTGGAGCTATACCAGTTTGACCCGCCGCCAAGACTCGGCCAGATCAACTTACCTTCCACTGTGGGCTCCACGTCCGGTACGCGCATGGGCCGGCCCGCTTCGTCGAGACCCGTCGCCCATGTCTGCTTCACGTAGGGCCGGCCGGCGATAAACTTGCCGGTGATGCGGTCCAGAACATAGTAAAAGCCGTTGCGGTTAGCCAGCACCACCATCTTCCGCGCCTGTCCCGCAACCATCCCGTCCACCAGGCTCGGCGTCTGCGCCGAGTCCCAATCGTTCACATCGTGCGGCGTATATTGGAAATGCCACTTCTTCAGGCCCGTATCGGGATCGAGGGCGATCAGGCAATCCGAGTACAGGTTGTCGCCCTTGCGCACGTCGCCGTTCCAGTCCGGTCCAGGATTCCCGGCGCCCCAGTAAACCGTATTGGTCTCCGGATCGTACGCGCCTGTCACCCAAGCGCTGGCCGACCCTGTCTTCCAACTCTCGCCTGCCCACGTTTCGTTCCCAGCTTCGCCCTTGGCCGGGATGGTGTTGAAGCGCCACAGACGCTTGCCGGTCTTGGCGTCATACCCATCAATGAAGCCGCGCACGCCGTACTCGCCGCCCGCCATTCCGGTGATGATTGTGTTCTTGACCGCGAGCGGCGCCCCCGTGCCCGAATAACCGTTCTTGTAATCGGCCATGGTGACGTCCCACCGCAGGTTACCGGTGCGCGCATCGAGCGCAATCAGGTGCGCATCCGTGCTGGCGTAATACAGCGTATTACCCAGGATCGCCAACCCGCGATTCACCTTCCCGCAGCACAAACGGAGATCGTGCGGCAATTCCCTCCGGTAACTCCACAACGGGCGTCCGGTAACTGCATCGAGAGCCTCTACCATGTTCGGCGGCTCGGTCACATATAAGACCCCATCCACCGCGATCGGCGATGTCTCGAACGTGTCTGTCTCATCTACCTGGCGCATCCAGACAACATGCAGTTTGCCTATGTTACCGGTGTTGACCTGATCGAGCGGGGAGTAACGCTGGCCGGAGTAATCCCTTGAGTAAGTCAGCCAGTTGCCCGGCTCGTTGTTAGCATCGCGGATGCGGTCATAGGGAACGTCCACCTGCGCCAGCAGCGCGGCGTTCCACACGAACCAGACAATGCCCAACCGGACAAAGCCCAGCCGGACAAAGCCCAGGCAGACAAAGCTCAGCCAGCCCCGTGTTCTCATTTCGCCTCCTTCAACGACGTCAGATACGCCACCAGGTCGGTCAATTCCACATCCTGCAGTAGCCCCTGATACGAGGGCATGGGCGACTTACCCGGCTGCTTATCCACCCGTGTCACGTCTTTTTTCCAGAACGAATACGGACGCCCGGCGCTGTCGCGGATCTGAATGGAGAACGAATCCTCATTCACCCGCACTCCAGTGACTGGCTGCCCGCTGTTCGGAACCACCGTCACCAGCAGGTATCCCTCGGGCGCCGCGGCGCCCGGATTGACGATGGATTCGCGCAGATATGCCGCGCTGCGCGACTCGCCGATCGCGGACAGATCCGGCCCCGCGACGCCGCCTTCCCCGTGGATCGAGTGACAGCCCGCGCAATTGCCCTTGCCGCGGTAGATCTCCGCGCCGCGCGCCGCATCCCCCGGAACTGGTTTGAGCGCCACCTTGCCGAGCGACCGGACGTACGCCGCGGTCTGCCGCATCTCGCGGTCCGACATCGCCCCCGCCCCAGGCATTTCCGTACCGCGGATGCCATCCTCCAAAATCTTGAGCAGCGCCGCGTCGTCGGGCGCGCGCGATAGCTTCGCCCGCGTCAACATGGGTCCGCGCCCGCCTTCGCCATTCGGCCCATGGCAGAGCGCGCAATGGACGTGAAACAGCTTTTCCCCATTCAGCAGATCGGCGCGGCCGCCCGGAAGCTTGACCTTGGTTTCCGTCCCCGCCGCCAGGGCCGCTACGCCCCACACCAGCAATGACAACATCAGTCTCATGCCGCGTCCATCTTACCCTACCCAGACTCCTTACCGTACCCAGGCTCGCACTCAGAGGTAGGGTATGCTTTAGCTTGCCCGCCTAAGAGCCTTCTCAATGGTAGCCATGGCAATGAAGAGCTTATTCGGGTGATCTTGAAGTTGCGCAAATTCATGGTGAATATAAAAGGTTCGGGCCATCTCGTCCAGAGCTTCGGCCACAACGCCAACCGACGCCACCTCCAACGTATTCCTCCAGCTCCTATAGAGGGCGTCCATCAGTAGTAAACGGCCGATGTTTTTGCCCCGGTGCGAACTGTCGATGGCCAACCTCCCCAACAGGGTCGCAGGCAGCAGCGGATAGCGGGGAAGCTTCTTGGCGATCGCTTCCGGCAGCTCGCTGAGCTGGCTGCCATAAGCCGAGAGGGTCTAATAACCGAGGATGGCTTCGTTCTCGCCGATCGTGACAAATGGGGCGGCGACCTTTCGCCTGGCTTCCTGACCGGCCCGATGGTGGAGATAGTGATCGAGCTCTGGCGCCCCCGTGTGGAAAGCGGCCCGGTCGTGGGAGGCATTGAGCGGCTCTACCCGATACTCAGCGCCAGGCTCACGGCTCACCGTCAGGCCAGCTTCCGGCGGTATTCCCGGGCGGCCTTGCGCAATACCGCGCCTGGGTTGGGCGGGTTGAGAATGGCATTCGCAAAGGCTTCCGTCTCGCGGGCAGTCAGGACCAACATGGATCGCCTTGCAATTGTCTGCTCGGCGTACGTTCTCACGGGCGGCGTTCGTTTCGCCGGTTTTCTGGTTCGCTGCAACGTCTGACGCACTAGACGATCTCCGAAGCCTATCGTACGGTAAATATCCGTACGGCGACAAGCACGGCGGGGACCTATGTACCCCTGTCGGGCCGTGCCAGTACGCGCGGTTTCTTCAGGCATGTGGCTTATGTGGTCAACGGCGACGTAGGGCGCTTCGGAACCGAAGAACGGAGCGTTGCCGAAGACCCACGGCATCTACGGGATTCGATCATTTGCTTGAAGCTCAGGTGGACGAGTTCGGTGTGTCGAAGGGAACGGCGAGATCGTTACTTCAGTTCTTCGAAGGTCACTCGCACATTGCCGCTGGGCGTAATCGAGCCGGTGTCCGGGTGATACTCGGCCTGATCGGCGCGCAACACCATCTCTTCTTTGCAAACGCTGCCGCTGCCCGTGGAAACACAGAAAGGTTTTCTAATTTCGACATTTCCATTTAAATAGACCACGGGGAGGTCGGGGTTGTTGGATGCCGATGCATCCCGCTGTATGCTCGATGCGGCCACGCTGACCCGGTCGACCATCCAATGTAACGGCTCCGGCTTGCTCTCCTGACCGATAGCCCACGGCAGGGAAATCGCGGCAACCAGAAGGACAGGTTTCATGGAAGACCTCGCTCGACGAAACTCATAGACGCGTTTCATCCTTGGCGCGTTTCGCATTCAGTTTTCACTCGGCACTCTGTCAACACGGTCAATTACCAGCATCTCTATCGAGCCTTTTTGAGAGACGAGCCGGAGCCCAAGCTGCTCCTGTATTGCAGCGAAGATGGTGGCCCCGTTTGGGTCGACCGGCGCGTATTGCTCCGCAGGGTTTTGCTCCCGCGGCGTCTCATCGGGCGTCCAAATCAGCTTGAAATCGAAGAGTCCGTCGATTCCTGTCTCGTCCTGCACCGGCCGACCCAGATAGTCGGAGAGAACCTCCGCCAAATCGAACGCGGAGACTTTGATGCCGCCTATCCGGCCGGGACCCTCTCCGCCAATGCCCCCATCGCCATCTCTCATCTCGCGCTTCTCCACCTGAAACTTCGGACCATTGCGGGACTGCATCAGGGCGTATCCAGGAAGCTCCTTTTTCTTCCGGTGAGCGGCCAGGTGGAAGCGCTCTCGCAACAAATCCTGCATCATCAAACGACGCGTCGCATAGACGGTGTTGGCGGGCATCGTGGCGACCATGTCGTACTTTTCGGATTCGAACCACTTCGGGCCGCCTGAGAGTTGGTAACGCGGCGCACGAAACGCATATTGGATCAGAGCCTGCATCGGGACACCCATGAGAGTCAGCCGGCCGGGAGTCGGGCTTTGAGGGGCGACGACGTTCCCCGGCTTGGCCGGCTTCACCGAAGCCACTTCGAACCTGGGTAACTTGTCCCCACTCTGCTGCAACCCGAACGCGGATGTGCCCGAGACGAATAGGACAATGTAGAGGATGCCCGATCTCATGACTTACTTCCTTTAAGGTAATTCAATTGCGCTCATCGCGCAGCGCCGCAGCCGGCTCCACGCGCGTAGCTCTGCCCGCCGGAATCGCCGTAGCAAGCGCTGAGACCACCAGCACGAAGCCCGCCGCGGCGCCGAGCGACACGCCGTCCGCGGGCGCCACGCCATAGAGCAGCGATCGAATCGCGGGAGCCGCCTCCCAAGCTGCTGCCAGGCCGGCCGCTACTCCGAGCATAACCATCGTCAGCGACTGCCTCCCGATCATCTGCGCGATGTCGGCGGGCCGCGCTCCCACGGCCATGCGGATGCCAATCTCGCGGCGCCGCTGCGCCACAGCATATGAGAGCAATCCATAGATTCCCAGTGCGGCGAGCACGGCAGCCAGCAGCCCGAAGAGCGATGCCAGCGTAGCCGTCAGCCGCTCGGACTCAGCGCTGGCGTCCACCTCCTCGGCCAGCGTGTGAATCTCAATGAAGGGCAGGGCCGGGTCCAGGGCCGCCAGTTCGCGGCGCACCGGCTGGACGATCGACTCCGGCTGCATGCGGGTGCGCACGATCAAAACGAAGACGTCGTCGGAGCCGAGGTTGTAGTAAGTGGGAGTCATGGGCTCACGCAGGGAACGGTACTTCGCGTCGCTCACCACGCCGACGATTTCCCACAGCGTCCCGACGTTATTCCAGAGCCGACGTCCAACCGGGTCGATGCCTGGGAACAATTGACGCGCGAAGGTCTGGTTGACCAGCACGCGGGCCGGTTTTGCGCCGAGGTCGGAATCCTGGAATACACGGCCGGCCAGGATGCGCATTCCCATCGTGTCGAAATACTCGGGCGAGACGGTATTCACGCTGGTGTCGAGAAAGTCCGCCGGGGTGATGGTCTGGCCTTCCGGAAGAACAGTCATTTTCATGCCGCTGCCGCGCATCACGGCGCGCGAGGCGCTGGCGGCGGATGCCACGCCCGGCAGTGCGCGGACACGATCCAGCAGGGCGAGGCGCAGTTTGTCGCACCGCTCCTGGCTGTAGCCGGAAAGACCGGGATAGACAGTGAAGGTGACCACATGGTCTGCGTCAAAGCCGGGGTCCATGCCATGCAACTGCCGGAAGCTGCGCACCAGCAGCCCGGCGCCGGCTAACAGCAGCGTGCAAAGAGCCACCTGAAAGACTACCAAAGCCTGACGGAAGCGCCCTCCACCGCTGGAACGGGCGCCGCGCAACACGCTATTGAGACTCACACGCGAGGCTGCCAGCGCCGGCGCCAGGCCGAACAACAACGCCGTCGTGATAGAGACACCCGTGGCAAAGAGCAGCACGCGCATATCCGGCGCTACGTCGAGCGAAAGAGCGAGTTGGGTGGTGAGGCGGTCGCGCATGGGCGGCAGCGCGCGCACCAGCAGCGGCATGGAAAGCGCGGCTACCAGCCATCCGCCGGCCGCGCCCAAACCCGCCAGCAGCGCACTCTCGATGAGCATCTGACGAACCAGACGCGCACGGGTCGCTCCCAGCGCCAGGCGCACGGCGATCTCTTCACGCCGCGCCGCGGTGCGCGCCAGCAGCAGGCCCGCCACATTGGAACACATGAGTAACAACAGCATTCCCGACGAGCCGGCGAGCAACTCCAACGCGAGGCCGAAACGGTCGCGCAATACCGAAACGCCGCGCTCGATACTCTCCACCTGCAAGCCGCGAGACAGGTCGCTCCGGATGTTACCGGGCGTGTCGTGCGCGCGCCGCAAAGCGTCCTCAGTTGTGGCGCGCCATATGGCGGAACACTCCGCACGGGCCTGAGCCAGCGAGACTCCCGGCCTGAGCCGCGCGGCGATCTCGAGAGCGATGCCGTCCCCGCGAAACGCACCCTCGAAGCGCAGCAGGGGAAACGCGCGCAGCGGAATGCGCAGGTCCGGAGCAGTGTCGGCGGTGATTCCGTTGAAGGTCCGCGGCATCACTCCCACTACTATGAACTTATGGCCGCGCAGTGTGATGCTGCGCCCCACCACACGCGCGTCACTGGCGAAGCGGCGCTGCCAGAAACCGTAGCTCAGCACGGCGGGGGGCGCCCCGGCGTCCTCCCTGGCGTCGCCCGCGGTAAGAGTGCGGCCGTAGAGCGCCGCTACGCCCAGCTCATCGAAGAATTCCGGCGTCACTACATGCACGCGCACCTGCTCGGCCGGCTTCGGGTCGTCCATGGCCACGGGCCACTCGGCATCGCCGAACACGGCCGAGAGCGTACTGGCGTGCAGCTTTAGCGCCTCATAAACCTCGTGCAGAAAGCTGCTGGTGACGCCTATGCGAGGAACGGTTTGTACCAGTCGGATCAACTGTTGCGGCTGGCGCACTGGAAGCGGCCGCAGAAGCAGTGCGTTCAGCGCGCTGAAGATGGCGGCGTTGGCGCCAATCCCCAGAGCCAGCAGACCCGCCACAGCCAGCGTGAAGCCCGGACTCTTAGCCAGCATGCGCACGGCGTAGCGCAGGTCACTCATGCGAATCATTATATTGGAACCTGCGGCCTAAGTGACCGCTTTGGTCTCTGACGCTTCTGCGGCTCATTCTCGCGGCATTCGCAGCCGCCGGTATTCGATCTTTCGAGGCCGTTCTTCTCGAAAAGGATGGCGATCTCGACATCGTTTTGAGTAACGACAGGCCGGACCCGAAGTTGATCCTGCTCAATGATGGCAAAGGTCGATTCACTATCGGCGGCACGTTCGGCGATCCGAACTGGCCCACGCGAAATGTAACCGTGGCGGATCTCGACGGGGATGGCTACCCCGACATAGCGGTGGCTACCGGCCCGGTCCGAGCTATGTCTGCTTCAACGATGGCAAAGGGAACTTTCCTCGGAAACAGCCATCTGGACCGCCGCACTCGTCCACGCGGGCTATGGCTGTGGCGGATTTTCGATGGTGACGGCCGCCTCGACATCGCGGCATGCCACGAAGATCTCGGCCTGTATGTGTACTTCAACGCTGGTAAGGGTAACTTCGGGCGGGGTCTCGAAATCGCTGGACGCGAGGCTCTGCCATATTCAACGCTTGCGGCGGATCTGAACCGCGACGGCAAGCCGTAGATCATCGTCGGGTACGTGCAGGCTCCTGGCGCTATATTGTGGCGGCCCGGTCCGACGCGCCGAGTCCGCTGTTGTTCAGCCGACCCGGCAAATGACTTTGCCGGCAGACTCAGTTCGCGCTTACCTATCGTGAAGACAGCGGCTGCCTGTAAGCGCGATTCCAAGCCATAGCTCGTAAGGGCTATCAAGCTTGCCTGGAATCGTATTGATGAGTTAACTACCCTTGCGTGAATAGTCAACTTGACCTCTGCAGCGCGCGGCTCTGATCGGAGCCACGACCCTAAATCTTTACTCAAGTTCGAATCAGGGTTCGAGTGAAATAGACTTCACTCCCGGTCGACCACTATCTCAACGCCGTCCCGGACCTCTTCTCAGAGACCACGCTTGTGATATAAAGTAGCGAATTAGCGTATCTTGCTGTAGAATTGGTTATCGGAGTCCGATTCAGAGACTCAAGAAGACATATAAATTATGCCCACTAAACTAGACCACGACGTTCTCGCCGCTGCCATCGAAGGTTTCGAGGCTAAGAAGAAGCACATCGACTCTCAGATTGCAGAGATCCGGCAGATGTTGGGTGGCGGCAGCGCCGAACCTGCAGCTACTCCCGAGCCTGGACGCAAGCGGCGGAAGATGAGTGCGGCCGGAAGGAAGCGGATCGCCGAAGCGCAGCGTAAGAGATGGGCTGCGTCCAGGAAAGGATCCGTAGCGCCGGCGAAGGCAGTAAAGCCGGAGGCCCAAAAGCCGAAACGGAAACTGAGTGCGGCCGGCCGTAAGAGAATCATCGAGGCCACTAAGAAGCGCTGGGCAGCGGTCCGGGCAGCAGCCGCCGAAGCGGCCGGTTAGACTTGTTGCCAAACTCCCGGCTGTCTGTCTAACTCGGCTCGAAGACTGCCTGCCCCCGATGGCTTCGCAAGGCCCCGAGTCCCGGCGCTATCCGATCACTTGATCGGAGGCGCGCTTGGCCTGTTGTAGGGCGCCTGTCGCGCTTTGGTGGCCATTAAGCTCGGAGTGTGCGATGATGATCCGCCCGTAACCTTTCTGCGCCGTTTCCCGCGCCGAAATCTTTCCATCGTGACCGTAGTAGAAGCCCGGCGGCTGCAGTATCCGGGCATGCCCCCAACGGTTCAACACAATGCCGGCAATGTCTTTGGAGGCGCGAAACCCGGCGTCGTGGAACAAAGTCGTCATCTGCGTACGGATCTGGCTCTCGTAATCGGCGTAAGTGGTCCCAAGAAGCTTTTTGCGCCCTAAGTCACCCTGCTCGGCGGCGGGACGGCCAGGGGCGTATAGACCCAGGTAGAAAGTGAGGACGATCGGCTTGTCGGGATGCAGAACCGGGTTGTAAGTGCCCGCTGTCATGGGGCAGCGGATGTTGCACGACCAGCCAAAGCCATCGTTGAAATAGCGCACGGCAGGCGCGTCCAGTTTGTAAAGGAAACGCCAGTTAGTCAGCGCCACGTTAACGCTGAGAGCCGGGGCATATTGAAATTCGCTATACGCGGCGCGTAAGTCGCCCGGAAGATCGGCCAGCAGATGCCGGTTAATCCAGCCGGCGGACGCCATCACCACGGAGCCGGCGCGCGTGCGGTAGAGTTTGCCGTCTTTCTCATAGGTCACTACCACCCCTCCGGTGGAGTGTTCCACGCGGATGACAGTGGCGCCCAGACGAATGCGCGTGGCGGAATCGGGCCTGTCGAGCGCAGCAAAATTGACGGACGTGTTGAGCACGCCCGCGAAACTCATGTCGCCGGGAATAGCATCGGGGATGAGCCATCGCACCAGGTGCCGCGCGAAGGTGGTGTTACCGCCGGGAAACGAGATACCGCCTGGCGAGTTGGTGGGAATCAACAGGTTGTGGCCGGCGCGCGCGCACACCGCGTCGGGGCTGGCGCCGCAGATCAGGCCGATCACCGGCTCGACGAACTTGGTCACTTCCGGATCGAGGCCCAGCTCGCCTTCCAGATACTGCTTGTAGGTGATAGCGTCAAGATGCCGGCGTAGGGCCTCCGATCCGCCCGTGGTGTTGCGCCACTTGAGTAAGTCGCGTTTCACCTCGCTTGAGAAGGGAGCGCCATCCAGTTTGTTGGTGAAAATGTTGCGCACCCAGAGTGGCTTTGAGTCGCCCGGTTGGCGGCCGAAGTAATAGCCGATATCCACCTGGGTATCGTTGATGCCATCCATGTGCGAATAGTTATCGCGCGGGAAACGCAGTGGCTTGAGGGCCGGATCCCAGGCGGCGTAGGCATACTCGCGCGGAAGATGGAGATCGGTGAACAGATCGTCCATCTGATTGTGCGAGCCCTCGCGGGGAATGCCGAAGTCATTGGAAGCTTGCGGCCCGATCAGGCGCTGACCGTTGACCACAAATTCGTTCTGCTTGCAGTGGCCGCCGAACATAGGATGGTTCTCGAGAATCAGACAGCGCTTCTTCCCGCCGGTAGCCTTGGCGAAGTAGTAAGCGGAGCCGAGACCGCTCAGTCCGCCGCCCACTATCAGCAGGTCGAAGGATTCGCCTGTGTCGGGGATGTCGGCAGGAAGCGGGGTGTAAGCGCCTTGGGATATCTTATGGCCGGCCGTAACAACGGGCCACGGGTCGCCATTGGAGGCAGCGTAGTCGCCAACGCCGCCGTAGCCGGTGAAGGTGTCGCGCGCGGCGCGGTTTTGTGCGGCTGCCGGCGCAGGCATGTCTAAGAGAGCGGCGCCGGCGGCTAAGAGAGTGTTGTTGAGAAAGTCGCGGCGGAAGATCTTCACTTAGTGGGCTCCGAGACTCTCCAGTATGACAAACTGACCGCGAGGCTACAGTCTCCATAACAGAAAACCGGCGCCGGCGGCAAAGCCCATGGCAGCCTGATACTCCCGGTTTTTCACGTAGAGCGACCAGCGGAATTGTTGTGCGCCTGCATCCTGCACGGCGCGCAAGCGCGGCCACAGCGCGGGTACGCGGTCCGCAAACGCTGCATACTCCGGAAACAGGCGCCGCAAATGCTGCTCTTCGAGCTGAATTACGGGCAGATACACGAAGACGAATACGGCGGCGAACAGCGCGCCCAACCAGGGGCTTCTGGCGGCGATCACCAGGCCGGCGGCCACCAGCAAGGTCCCGAGGTAGAGCGGATTGCGAGTGTGCGCGTAAGGGCCTCCTGTGGCTAGCCGCTGGTCCTTGGCGAGACATCCGGCCGCCCAGGCGCGCAGAGCCAGACCCGCCACAGAGACCGGCAGCCCCAGTTCGAGCGACAGCGCCGTGGGATGGGAAAACACCGCAAAGACCAGCACGATGAGGAAACCGCTGGGCACGCGCAAACGGGCTACGGCATCGGCGTATGGTTTGGGAAACGCCGGCATCAGACCGCCCCCGTCAAACCGCAATACGTCAAACCAGCAGCCCCGCCTTCACCGCCTCGAACACCAACTCCGGGAGCGCCTTCCACATGCTGGCATCGGGCTCGGCGCCGCGCTTATAACTGGTGACCGCATCCGGGGCGCGCAGCACTTGAAGCGAATCTCCGTATGGGCCATTGATCGCGGGGTCGGTGGGGCCGTAGATCGCCACGCCCGGTTTGTCCAAGGCAGCGGCGAGGTGTAGCGGGCCGCTATCCACGCCGATCACAGCCGCCGCGCGGCGCGTGGCATCGATCAAGCCGGCGATTCCCGAACAGTGCGCGACGGCGCCGGTAACTTGCGACAATTCGGCGCGCGCCGCAGGCGGACCGTTGAGCACCAGGGGAATGCCGAGACTGCGCAGCCGTTCCGCCAACTCGCGGTAGTGCTCCATAGGCCACTGCTTGGAGCGCCATCCCGCCAGCGGCGAGGCGAGCACGAATTCGCCATCGGGCAACTCCCCTTCCGCACGGCCCGGTGGCAGCGGGAACACCGGCGCGGCTTTCCGCGCCCCAGCGGCGGCGGCGAGGTCGAGGCGCATTTCCACCATGTGGACGGCGTTCGTGGTTACCCGGTTCGAATAGAACAGCGACGCCGCACGCTCGCGGGCGATACCGGCGGCAAAGCCGAAAATGCGGCGCGGGCGGGCGAGGCGCGCCACCACGGCGGATTTCACCAGGCCTTGAAAATCCACCGCAAAATCGTAGCGCTCGGCGCGCAATTCGCGCAGGCTTTCGAAGAAACGATCGCGGCGGAACGGGAGGACGCGATCGACGAATGGATTCGCTTCGAGCAGCGACGCCCACTGCGGCTCTACCACCCACGTCAACCGGCACTGAGGATGGCCGGCTTTGAGCGCGGCCGCCGCGGGAAGCGTGTGAATGATATCGCCCATCGCGCCAAGCCGCACGATCAAGATTCGGCTAGTGGGCATAGCTTGTAGGACAGGCCTCCCGGCCTGTCTCTCCGAGGTTACGCGCGTGGGGCTTCGGCGATAGAACATCGAGCTTGGCAGGCAGAGACAGGCCGGGAGGCCTGTCCCACTTAACGTCGAACATGCTCGATCAGCTCGCCGCGGCGGCGAAGATCGTCGTCTTCCAGGCGTACGATTTCAACTGGTTTGAGTTCCGCGAAGAGTCTGTCCAAGTCTTCATTATCGGCGATTAAGACGTAGTCTATCACGCGTAACGCAGCCACCAGCACGGCGCGCGCGCGCTGCGGAAGCAGCTCGCCCGTAAGCGGCAGCACAACCACCGCAACGGCGCCGGCGCGGCCGCGGATGCGCTCCAATTCGCGCGCATGCCACGCCAATAGCGGGTCGAAATATCCTGTCACCGCGATCACCGGTCCGTTGCCGCTGCACGCAGCCGCATCTACGATCTTGCTTCGGGTGTTCACGACCGCTCCCTTACGGTCGCGGCTCCGATGGCGATCGCAACCTGAGTCACCCGATCCACGCTAACGCGCGTCATGCACCGGTGATCGATGGGGCATTCGCGCAGCAGGCAGGGGCTGCACTCGGCGTGCTCGCGCACGATGCGGGCGTTCAGCCCGGTCGGCCCGGTAGTGGAGTCATCGGTGGCTCCGAACACGGCCACGGTTGGTACGCCGAGCGCCGAGGCGATATGCATCGCGCCCGAATCGTTCGTGACGAAGACGCGGCAGGCCGCCGCCAGATCGATGAATTCGGATAACGATGTTTCGCCCGCGAGATTCCGCGCCTCAATTCCGCCCGCTCGAATCGACGCCGTCACCGTCTCGCACAGTTGCCGCTCCCCCGCCGACCCGAACACCAGCACTGCCGCCTCATGCGCGCTCGCCAGCCGCGCCGCCACTTCCGCAAATCGCTCCGGCAGCCAGCGCTTGGCATTTCCATAGGCCGCGCCGGGACTGATACCTATGGGCGCCGCGTGAATCCCCATCTCGCGCAAGCGCTGTGCGCCGCATTCGCGCGCGGCATCGGCGCCGTCCAAAGAAATCGCCGGCGTAGCGGGAAACCGCTCCAGCATTCCCGCGCGGCGCAGCAGCTCCAGATAGTAGAAGCGCTCGTGCCGTGGAATGTCGCCCGGCTCGGGCACGGGGACCGCACGCGTCAGCAGGAAGCCGCGTCCATCGCGCCGGTAGCCGATGCGCTCCGGGATGCCGGCCATCCACGCCATCAGCGCGGCGTCGAAAGCATTCTGCAGCAGAATCGCGCCGTCGAAGCGCTCTCTCCGCAGGCGCGCAGCGAACGCGCGCTTATCGCCGAAGGTCCTGGCGGTATACGGAATCACGCGGTCGATGGACCTTTCCCGCGCATACAGATCGGCCACCCACGGCTTGGCGACCACCGCCAGATGGGCCTGCGGAAACACGCCGCGAATGGCGCGGATGGCGGGCAGCGACATCACTGCGTCGCCCAGCCAGTTGGTGGCGCGCACCATGACCCGCGACATCGACGAGGGATTGAACTCCACTACCTACTCAGTGTAAAGGGTAGGGTATGCTTCAGCTTGCCAACCGGCCGGAAGGCCGGGGTTTTCGACTATGCCACCATTGAAGCATGTCCAAAGCAGCTCTCTTTGCACTGGCATTCGCCTGTTTCCTGCAAGCCGAAACCCATTCCCTGACGCTCCGCCAAACCGTGGAGCTGGCCATCAAACAGAATCCCGATATCGCCCTTGCCCGCCTGGACGAAGCGAAGGTGAGGCAGGGAATTCGAGCGGCGCACGGCCCCTTCACGCCTCACGTCACGGTGGGAAGCGGACTCGCTTATAGCAACGGTATTCCGGTAAGTATCGGGGGCTCCGCTCCCAGCGTGGCCCAGGCGGTGGCTACCCAGGACCTCTTCAACCGCCAGCAGTCCTTGCTGGTGGCGCAGGCCAAAGAAGACGCGCGCAGCTCCGGCTTCGCCACGGCCAATAAGCGCGACGAAGCAGCGTACCGCGTGGCCGCGCTATATCTGGACGCCGAGCGGGCCGCGCGTTTGAGCGAGTTGGCGCGCAAGGATATCGAAAGCCGGCAGCGGGTCCTCGCCGCCATCCAGGCGCAGGTACAGGAAGGGCGCGCGCTGCCGCTGGCGCAAAAGCAGGCCGAGCTCGCCATCGCGCAGGCCCGGCAGGCCACGCTCGATCTGGAAGATCAGCGCGACGCCGCCGAAACGTCGCTCGCGGTGGCGCTGGGCTATCCGGCAGAGGACCGCGTGCTGCCGGCGCAAGAGGAGCGCGCCGCGCCGCCGCTGCCCGCATCTCCGGAGGCGGCTATCGAAACCGCGCTCGAATCCAATAAGGAGCTGCGCCAGCTGCAATCGCAGTCGGCGTCGAAGCAGCTCGAAATCCGCGGCGACAAGGCGGCCCGCTGGCCGCGCGTCGATCTGGTGGCGCAGTACACCATGCTCGCCAAATTCAATAATTACACCGAGTTCTACAACAAGTTCCAGCGCAACAACGAACAGATCGGCATGTCGTTCCAGGTGCCGATTTTTGCCGGCGCGGCCATCGGCGCGCAAGTGGCGCAGGCGGAGATCGATGTCGACCATCTCAAGCTTGAGATGGCCAACGCGCGCAACCGCATCGCCGCCGACCTGCAACAATCGTTCCGCGACGCGACCCGTTCGCAGAGCGCAGCCGAGGTGGCGCGGCTCGATCTTGAGGTAGCGCGCGAGCAGGTTTCCGTGGATCTGGCGCAGATGCAGGAAGGGCGCCTCCCGATGCGCGAATTGGAAGAAGCGCGCGTGATGGAGAACGCCAAATGGATCGCGCTCTACGAGGCGCAATACACGCTCGAGAAGGCGCGTTGGAACGTGCTTCGGCTCACCGGACAGCTCACCGAGGGCGTGGAACAGCTTCCCGAGCGGCAGCGGTAGTACGATGTATGATAGGGCCTCCTGGCCTGTCAGGATTGACCGTGGTCAAGCGAATTCGGCAAACCGGAAACACAGGCCAGGAGGCCTGTCCTACAATGGCGCCGCCGCTACGGGCCCTGCTGGCGAATCTCATCGATTACGCGGGCCTGTATCCTCCCGCCGCGCTGCCGCTGCGAATTGTGCTGGAGCGCTATCGCGGGTTTCTGGCGTCGCCCGACGCGTGGATTTTGAACCGCCTGGTACTGCCTTTGGCGAAGCTTCGGGAGGCGTCTATCGGAAACAACTGGCGGATCACGGCGCTGGTGGACGACGAGCCCGGGCCGTTGCCGCCGCAGGTGGAAACGCTCGAAGTGAAATTGCCGCACAAACTCTCGCTGCCCACTTACTGCGAGGCGCCCATCGGCCTGATCGCGGATGCTTACATCAAAGTGCGCACCGGTGGATTGACGCCCGAAGCCATCCCCGGCGCCGACGAGATTGCGGATTTTCTGTGCGACGCGGCGGCGCGCCGTCTGCCTTTCAAGGCGACCGCCGGCCTGCACCATCCGCTGCGCTCGCTGCGTCCGCTGACTTACGCGCAGGATAGTCCGCAAGCCATGATGCACGGGTTCCTGAATGTGTTTCTGGCCGCGGCGTTTGCGTGGCACGGAACCAAGCGCGGAGTGATTCTGGAAATCCTGAACGAAACCGAAGCGGGCGCGTTCCAGTTCGGCGAGAAAGCTGTCGTGTGGGGCGGACACAGGCTCAGCACGCAGCAGATCTCCGAGGCGCGGCGCGATTTCGCGCACAGCTTCGGATCGTGCTCGTTTGAGGAACCGGTGACAGACTTGCGCGAGCTGGATCTGCTGCCGTGACGGACGATTCCGGCGAACAACGCGTTCACACGAGTGTGAACGCTGCAAGCATGAGTGCTCGCGCTACGGCGTCCTGGGTGGAATCCGCCAACGACCCTGCTTCGGATTTCCCGATTCAGAATCTGCCGTTCGCCATGTTCGAACGCGATGGCAACGCGCGGCTGGGCGTTGGCATTGGCGATCGGATTCTCGATGCCACGACGGCTTTCGGCATCGGCTGCATGAAGGACGCGATGGCGATGCGGAAGGCTTCGCGCGCGGAGCTGCGCTCGCGGATCGGCGCGCTGCTGGCCGAACACACGGCGGGCGCCGAATCGCTGCTCACTCCGATGGCCGGCGCGCGCCTGCTGCTGCCGTGCGACATCGGCGACTATTCCGATTTCTATGCGTCGATCGATCACGCCACCAATGCCGGCAGGATGTTCCGGCCCAATAATCCGCTGCTGCCCAACTACAAGTGGCTGCCGGTGGGCTATCACGGGCGGGCGTCGTCGATAGTGGTGAGCGGCACGCCCGTGCGGCGGCCTCTCGGGCAGACCGCGGAGAATCCGGCGGGACCGCCATCGTTCGGACCCAGCCGGCGATTGGATTACGAGGTGGAACTGGGCGCGTTTCTCGGTCCGGGCAACTCGCTAGGCGAAGCGATTCCTGCGGCGGAGGCGTTCGACCATTTGTTCGGCGTATGCCTGCTCAACGATTGGTCGGCGCGCGATATTCAAAGCTGGGAGTATCAGCCGCTCGGACCGTTCCTGGCGAAGAGTTTCGCCACGTCGATTTCACCGTGGGTGGTTACCATGGAAGCGCTGGAGCCATTCCGCTGCGCAGCCGAGCCGAGGGCTGAAGGCGACCCGCAGCCGCTGCCGTATCTACAAACCGGCGGTAACGACGCGTTGCGAATCACGCTCGAAGTTTGGCTGCGCACGGCGCGTTCGGAGCCGGTACGAATCAGCCGAAGCAACTTCGCACGAATGTATTGGACGCTGGCGCAGATGGTGGCGCATCACGCATCGAACGGCTGCCCCTTGAAGCCCGGCGATCTGATTGGCAGCGGCACGGTATCGGGTCCCGAGAAGGAAAATCGCGGCTGCCTGCTGGAGCTTACGTGGCGGGGAACGGAACCGTTGCAATTGCCGTCGGGCGAGACTCGGCGGTTTCTGGAGGATGGCGACGAGGTGATTCTGCGCGGCTATTGCGAGGCGCCGGGGTTGCGGCGGATCGGGCTCGGGGAATGCAGTGGCGTTGTCACGGCGTAGGCTCGGAATTAGGGTCGGATTAGAAGCAGACAGGCCGGGAGGCCTGTCTCACTTAGACTCTATTGCAGGGTTTGGGGCTCCAGCTTCACTTGTACGCTGGCGTTCGCGCCGATTTCCACTTCCTGTCCGCGCGATTGCGCCGCCCATAGCTTGTCCACGCGATTAGCTGCCAGATCGATGGTCTCGTTCGTCGCCAGCACGCGATACTTGCCCGGCGCCAGGGCGCTCGCCGAATAGACGCCGTTCTGGCCAGTCTGGCCGAAGCTCATCACCGCGGACATCTCGGCTTCCGTCGCGGCCGATTCCGGAACAATCGCCACGTAGGCGTCGGAGATTGGATTGCTGTCCTTATCCGCGACGCGCGCGGTCAGAGTACCACCATCGTGAGCGATCACAAATCGCAAAGCGCCGCATGACGCGGCCCCGCCTAACGGCGCAACGCCGTGCAGAACGCTGCGGCCGCCGCACGTTATCTCCTTCAAGTACGACCCGCCGCCGCTTATGCCGCGCACGTCGATTGTGTAATCGTCCGGCTGAAGCATGACCGAGCGCGTAAAGCTGCCGGGTATCGCAAGCCCCAGATTGAGGCGTTGGATTCGCCCTTGCAGAGTGAGCGCCCCGTTGAGACTTGGAAGCTGGGCGGATGGATCGCCGTCCCAGACGAACTCCGCGGAAATAGAGAACATCGAGGCTGGCAGCAGTTTGAAGTCGTGGACATCGTCGTCCGTCACGTCCACGGTTCCGGCGGCGAGGAACGGCGGCTGGCCCGCGCCAGGCGAACCGCCATTGCCGAGGAACAGATACTGGCCGCGATGCAGCCCGCACACGCGAAACGTTCCGTCGGGCTTGGTCTTGTGGTACGCCTCGTCGTGGGTATCGAGAACCACCGCGTCGTGCACCGCCAGATCGAGCCCCCCTCCGGGAGCGCCTTCCACTCCGCCATCCACGCAATAGGCCGGCAGTTTCGCGCGATGAATGTCTACGCCGTTCCGCGTCTCGCCCGGGCTTAGGACAATCTCCGCAGCCAACTCCGCCGACAGGGCTTGCGGATAAAACGTATCCGCCGGGGAATCGCCGGGCGCAGTGGTCCGGGGCGCCTGAGTCTCAACCAGGAAGGCCTCACCGGCAGGCACTCCGGTAAGCCGATAGGCGCCCGCCTCATCGGTTTGCGCCCGCGCACCAGCTAATGGATATCGCAGCGCGCCGTGATCGTAGCGTTTGCCGACAAGCATCACTTGCGCGCCGGAAACAGGCTGCTCGTTCTCATCCAGAACCCGGCCGTAGATCGCGCCTATGGAAGGCAGGCGGAAATCGACGGAGGTCAGGGTCTGCCCCGGCCCCAACCTCACCGTCTTCTCCTGCTGCTGCGTCTGCGTCTGACCTTTTTCCAATGGACCCGAAGCGTTCACGCGATAGGTTCCCGCGGCGAGCCCGTTAAGGATGTACTGCCCTTGCGCATCCGCCGCGGACGCGACAGCCCCGCCATTGGGCATTCGCAAACTCACAACTGCCGCCGCGACCGGCGCTCCTGTACCTGCGTCCCGCACTACGCCGCTGATGGAGCCGGTCGACCCAGTTCCCGCGGTCTGCGCCGCGCAGGCCGTAGCCAGGCAGAGCAGCGCCGCGACCTTCATTGAATCTTTACCACGCCCGGCGCCACCTGCGGGAACTTCGTCATCACCAGCGGATCGTGGCCCGGTATGATCCATCGCGGATCGGCCGCCAGTTGCTTCATGCGGTCCTGCGCGCGCAGGTTCGACTCGCGGTCGAGCGTCTGCGCAATGGGCGCGTGCTTCTCCAGATTCTCGTACAGATACATGTTGTCGCTGGCCAGCACCACCGCGCCCACCGAGGTATTGACCGCGATGAATTGCGAGGCGTACGTGTGCTTGCCGCCGACGTACGCCGTGATGCCGGGGAGAATCTCCTGCGCGTCGCCATTCACCAGGCCCACGCGGCCCTGCGTGTTCAGCTTCACCGCCGCCATGACGTCGTCCGGATCGATGCCGCCGTGCGTGCGGCGCGATTGCCAGGCTTCGCCGGCGTAGTATTCCAGCTCGTCCTTTTGCAGCCAGATCTTCGCCTTGGGAAACAGATCCATGCCGTCGGCGTGGTCCCAGTGCATGTGGCTGATAATGACGTCGGTGATGTCTTCAGGCTTCAATCCAAGTTTGGCGACGGATTCGGACGGCTTGACGTAATCGGTGGGATGCCACTGCTTCATGAATTGGTCGCGGTAGAAGCCGGAATCGAAAAGGATGTTCCGCCCGTTGCCGCGAACCAGCCAGACCATCATGGCGATATCCAGCTTGCGCGAGGGGTCGGCGCCCCCCACCAGGCCGGAGACCGCAAAGCCCGGCACGGTGGCGTAGCGGATGGCGTAGATTTCGTACTGCGGCTTGGGCTGGGCGTGCAGCGCCAGAAACGGCGCAACGGCCAGGATGGTAAACGCCAATCGGCGGAGAGCAATCATGCGGGACCTCTCCGGTAGTTTACTAGACGGCTTGCGGCGAGGGCAGTAGGGCGGACCCCCTGGTCCGCGCGGGTCCCCCTGGTCCCGCTCTTCGCCTAGCCAAATCAAGCCCGATGCGATCGTGACAGGGCCGACCAGCGGGTCGGCCGCGGACCAGGGGGTCCGCCCTACTCCACCTAGCCTTTGATGCCGCGGTCGGCCAGGACGCGCTGCACTTGCAGCAGCAGCGAAGCCGCTTTGGGCAGACTCTGGACGCCCTTTTGCACCTCGGGATCGTCCTTCCAATTCGCGCGATCGGCCGCTTCCTTGTCGAAGGCGCGGAAGTAAAATTCCCAACGGATCCAGCGCTTCAGGAAGTCTTTGCTGGCGTCGAACTCCTCGTCCGTAAACGCGACCTTCTGCGTCTTCAGAAAAGTGCGGAACTGTTCCAACGTGTCGTCGCCGGGCTGCCAGCCTTCCGGTACGCTGGGCTTCTTGCCGGCGAAGTATTGGTTGGCGAAGTGATAAATAGGACCGGGATAGACCGCGTTCTGAATGATCAACATGCGCCGCTCAAACGGGGTGAAGGTCGGCGTAGCAAACTTGTCGTCCGGCATGATGCCGCCGCCGCCGTACACCTTGCGGCCGCTGTCGGTCGATTTCATGTCGCCCTGATTCGGCGTGCCTTTGCCGCCGCTGGTGTAATAGTCGTAGAAGGACGAGTGCGAATAATCGCGCTGAATCAGGCGGCCGCTGGGCGTATAGTAATGCGCGATGGTGAGCAGCAGCGCCGCGCCGTCCGAGAGCGGAAACTGCGCCTGCACCAGGCCCTTGCCAAAAGTATTCTCGCCGATCAGCCACGCGCGGTCGTGATCTTGCAGCGCGCCGGAAACGATTTCCGATGCCGAAGCTGAACCGCTGTTCACCAGCACTACCATGGGATATTTCTGCGCCACCGGAACCGCCTTGGCGCGGAACACCTGCTCCTCTTCGGCGCGGCCGTGATGCGAAACCACCACCTGCCCGTCGCGCATGAACCGGCCCGCCAGCGCCACCGCTTCATTCACCAACCCGCCAGGATTGCCGCGCAGATCGAGAATCAGCCCCTTGGCCTTGGATTCGCCGAGCTTCTGCAGATCGGCTTCCACGTCGTGAGAAAGGTTCGACGCCTCAAAGCTATCCACGCGCAAGAACAGAACATCCGGGGTCACCCAGAAAGCGTCGACCACGCTGGTGGCGATTTCGCCGCGGGTCACTTCGGCGGAGATGAAATCCGGCGCGCCCTCGCGCTTCACCGTTACCCGCACCTGGGTTCCGCGGGGTCCCCGCAGCAGGTTGGCGACGTCGTTCGAATCCAGCTTGGTGACGTCTTTTGAATCCACGGCCGAAATAATGTCGCCGCGGCGGAACCCGGCGTTAAACGCGGGCGATCCGGGAAACGGCCGCATCACCACCACATGCCCCTCGCCATCGCTGATAATTTCCATGCCGACGCCGTAATATTGCGCACGCTGCCGCCGCTGCATCTCGCGGTATTCGGCCGGGTCCACAAAGTTCGAGTGCGGATCGAGCGTCCGCAGCATACCCGGAATCGCGCCCTGGTAGAACGCTTTTTCGGACGACACCGGCTCGGCGAAGTTCTTTTCCACCAGCGCGAATGCCGAGGCAACGGACTTCATGTCGCGGTCGATGTCGTCGGCAGTAGCGGGCGTAGTCGCCGCTGAGGCCGTGAGGGTGGGACCGTAAAGCGGCGCCAGAACCGCCGTGAGGGCAACCACTAGCGCAACGTAAAGTAAATGTCGGATTTTCATGGATTCACCGAGAGGCTCTGTTTATGGGACGACGGCCCAGAGACAAAAAGGTACCGCGAAGCGTGCCGGCCGAGGCTTGCCCACCTCTCTATCATAACAAGGTTGGCTGCGGCCACGGTGCGGGTGCTTCGCGTTTCCGGAATATTTCGCTCGACCTTACAGACCCGACCCCAGTGTAGCGCGGGGCAATGATGGAACACGAAGACCTGGACAGCGGGAATGTGAAGAGGTCCGCTGCCAAACGGGCGATTTTGGCGGGCCCGGATAAAATGCGGAACGAAGCCAATTTCGCAGAAGCCTAACTGTGGCTATGGGTTAGGAGGGTGTTTGGCGGGCTACCGGAGGAGCATCGAGTCGGGAGGCGAGCCGTCCGTGGAGTCGCGGTTTGGGTGGCCCGGATTTATTTTGAAGTGCTGTGACTGGCCTTTCCCAAAAACGTCAGAATCATCATGGAGGGCTGCCGGACGACCAAACAGACACGGCTTGCTACGCGTCGCGAGGCGGCGCGTCCGCATCGAACGCCCGCCGCATAGCCAGGATGACCTGGCGCATGCGCGCCGCCGACAGTGGGCGCGGCAAACGCTCTCCGAGCAGGGCTTTCTTCAGAGTGGTGATAAAGTGCCCCTTCAGCCAGGATGGTCCCGGCAGTCCCGTTTCTCCCGGATCGAATCGCAAAGTAGTTGGACCCTCTGCTCCCTGGCTGCCGAACGGAACAATCAGGACGGAGTCGACGCGTTCGCTGAGATTGCGGGAATCGAGCGACACGACAAGGACCCAATGCCGCACGGGCGGATTCCCCAGCATCGCGGTCCAGATCTCGCCGCGGCGAGGTGGAACGCTACGGCTGGTCAAAGTCTATCTCTTGAGTAGCGGCGCTCAGGGCGTTTTCGAGGCCGGCCTCCTCCGCGGCAACGCTGGAGGTCCGGCCTTCGAAATACGCGGCCGTCTCGCGCTCCAAGGTTGCCCGATTATCGAGCCGCCGGACCATTTCGACGGCGTTGTCCACAGCCTTGCCGATGCTCCCGGCCTTACCGGCCTTTACCATTTTGTGAAGGTAAGCATAATTGTTCGCGCCAATTGTGGTGGACAGCTTCTTACGATGCAACATGTCTCCTATTTTAGGTGACGCCGCATCCTCTACGCAAGGAGACGATCTTCGAGGCATTGGCCGCCAAAGCCGGACCAACGCCTGAATGCTTGACGCATGTTCTTTGGGCGCATGGTGCGGGGTCCGCCTTGCAACCAGTTTGGCGTGCTCTCCCGGCTCTGGTTAGATGTTTCATGCATTGAGGCGTCAATCGCCGAGCGCTAAGAGCGGCTCGGGACATCGCAGGCCATGGGCTTGGCCATGCGCTCCGCGCCACCACTCAATCGGTGATTTCGATCTTGGGGCCCTCTACTTTGGCCGCTTCCTCCGCCCGCGCCACGGTGTTCCGCGCCAGTTCGAGGAACGCTTCGTCTTTGCGCGACGCCACCGGATTTCCGCTATCGCCGCCGACGCGCACTTGCGGATCGAGCGGCAGCTCCGCCAGAAAATACACCTGCATCTCTTGCGCCATACGCCGCCCGCCACCGTGACTGAAAACGTCGATGCGGTCTTTGCAGTGCGGGCAAATCAGGTAGCTCATGTTCTCGATGACGCCGAGAATCGGCACCTTCACCTGGTGGAACATGAAGATCGCCTTGCGCGCATCCTCGAGCGAGACATCCGACGGGGTGGTCACGACGATGGCGCCGGTGAGGGGCGCCGTCTGGATCAGCGAGAGCTGCACGTCGCCGGTGCCGGGCGGGAGATCGATGATCAGATAATCCAGCTCGCCCCAATCGACGCCGCGCAGGAACTGCTGAATCACGCTATGCAGCATGGGACCGCGCCACACCAGCGGCCGGTCGCCGGGATTGAGGAACCCCATGGACATCAGTTTTACGCCGAATTGCTCGAGCGGCTGGATGCGCTCGCCATGCGCCTCGGGCGGCCGCTTGATTCCCATCATCAGGGGCACGTTGGGGCCGTACACGTCGGCATCCATGAGGCCAACTTTGTAGCCCAGCGACGCCAGCGAAACGGCGAGATTCACCGACACTGTGGTTTTGCCCACGCCGCCTTTGCCGGAGCCGACGGCGATCAGATTCTTCACGCCGGGAATCGGCAGTTTGGGAGGCGTTTGGGCAGCTTGATTGGGAGTCATTGGTTTATGGTACCCTCCTTCGGGTGCGCGGCAAGCATAGCGGACGATGCTGTTCCGCCTGAAGGCTAACGGTCGGAGAGCGCCGCCGCACCGAGGCCGATAAGCGGGTCGAAATTCGGCTGAGGGTTATGGCTAGTAAACGTCGCTTCGCGGCCTCCTGCGCTTCCTCCGGGGAGAGCACTTTCTGATTCTTCTTGGGCCATTCGCCGCCGATGTAGGATTCAATGCCGTTGAAGCGCCATCTGCACCGCTTATTCGACCGAGTTCGATTTCAGATATAATACCCGTGACGTTTCGGACGTCGAACGTCGGGATTTGGCTACCAAAAAGGTTGGCGGAAAGAGGTTGACGTACCGGGACTCATGCGAAAAAAGGACGGTACAAATACCGTTCTGAAATTGAAAAAGCCGTGACTGCCAATCACGGCTTTTTGCCAGAGAACTCGTATACAATCCCGGCTGCCACAGTCTTCGCTGCCAACGCCGCGCGCACTCTTTGCGCTTGTGGTGTGCTCCCAGAACGGAGTATACCACATGGCTGAAAAGCGCGAGTATCGCCTCAAGATAGACGCGTATTCCCCCGAGACGATGCCCATGAGCCGTCTAGCGGAATACCTCTCCGATATTGCCATACTGCTCGGAGAAGAACCTCATGTCCACCTGATCGCCATAGAGTCTAGTAGTACGTGTCCTGTCGTCCTGGTTGATTGGGAGGCTGAGCCGAAGGTCATAGAGCGAGTCCGAAAGGCGAGAAGCGGAGAAGGAGACGAGGACGCCAGCCGAGCAATTATTAGGATCAATAGCCTACTTCGGAAGGACAACGCTTCGGCCGATCTCCTCAATCCGCGCCTGGAGAGCCTTGTCAAGTTTCCTGGAGCAAGAGAGGAACAGCCTATTGAGCGGCCTTCTATTAATCAACCGGCTGAATTATACGGGACTCCTTTTTGGGTCGGCGGAAAATCCGACCTCTCCAATGTTGATTTGGAAGACGGTACCAGGGAATGGAAATGTCTTGCCGAGCGCCCCGTGGCAATATCCATCGCCCAGCACCTATACAAAAACACTCTTCGCGTATCCGGTAAAGGGAGATGGCGAAAGACTCCCGGTGGCCCCTGGAATCTTGAACGTTTTGTGATTGACACCTTCGAGGTGATGAGGCCGACCAACATCCAAAATACGATTGAGGAATTGAGCAATATCAAGGCGAAATGGAAATCCCTAGCTGATCCGCTTGCGGCGCTTGAGACGATCCGAAACGCAGAATAACGATGCGAAGGTAGTCTTTGATAACAGCATCTTTCGCTTAACGCTTCACCCCGATGCGAAGCCACGGTCTGGTGTTGACCGTGTAAAGGACCGGGTGCGGTTTCTGGTTGAGACTCTTCGTGACAATAGAGAAACGGTGATTATTCCCGCTCCAGTGCTGTCAGAGTTCCTGGTTTTCGCGGGGAAAGACGCCCCTTCGTATCCGCTCAAGATTCGGGAAAGTTCGGTCTTGCGCATAGAGCCGTTCGATGAACGGGCCGCAGTTGAGCTAGCCGACATGGAGATTACTGCGAGATCTCGTGGAGAGAAGCGCGGTAGCGCCTCCGGGTCGCAATGGCAGAAAGTTAAGTTTGACAGGCAGATTGTCGCAATTGCAAAGGTTCATGGCGCGTCCGCGATCTACTCCGACGACCCTGACATTGCGGCACATGGTAAGGATTCTGGAGTCTCCGTTCTCGGTTCCGCAGATCTGCCATTACCGCCCGCACAACAGAAAACGATAGAGGAGATGCTAAGTGAACAGACAGTCGAAGCGGATCAGCCTATACCCACTCAGCTTTCCGGAAGCGATAGCGGACATTCTGAAGGTCAAGCCGGAACCGAAGCCGATAAAAAAACCTAAGGCAAAGAAGCCGGGAAAGAGTAAGCAGGGATGAGCACGATATCCCGCCGCAGCGCCTGAAAATCCCCCGGCATCGTCCAATCGCGCCCCCAGCGCCACGGAAACCAAGTGACCCGCTGAAACCGAGGCCCGCACACGATATAATCGTTCTGTTCCCCCTGCGAGTTCAAGCGATACAAGGAGCTTCTATGCAATCCCGGCGCGTGTTTATCGGTAAAGTGGCCACAGGCTTGGCCGGCACTCTAGCTACGTCCAGCGTACTGGGCGCCAACGAGCGCATCCGCATAGGCATCATCGGCGTCGGCGACCGCGGGCAAGAGATCCTGCGTCAGGCGCTTGCCTTGCCGAATATCGAATGCGTGGGCGCGGCCGACGTCTACACCTATCGCCTCGAACAGGCCAAGGCCATCGCGCCGGATGCCAAGACCTATCTCGATTACCGCCATCTGCTGGACGATAAGAGCATCGACGCCATCCTCATTGCCACGCCGCAGCACATGCACGCCCAGTGCTTCGTGGCCGCGCTCGACGCCGGCAAGCACGTCTATCAGGAAAAGACTATGGCGTTCAATGTCGATCACGCCAAGCGCATGCGCGCCGCCTACCAGCGCGCCGCCGGACGCACTGTGCAGATCGGCCATCAATGGACCTCGCTCGGCCAGTTCACCGATGCTGTAAGTTTCCTCAAGCCTGAGCTGATGGGCAAAATCACCATGATCCAGGCGCGCATGTATCGCAATACGCCGCACGGCAAGCCGCAGTGGTCGCGCCCCATTCGCCCGGATATGACGGCCGAAAATATCGTGTGGAAGTCCTTTCTGGGCGAGGCTCCGGATCGTCCCTTCGAAGCCAATCGCTACATCAACTGGCGCTTTTTCTGGGATTATTCCGGCGGCAACGTCTACGAAAACATGTGCCACCAGCTCTCGTTCTGGTACAAGGCGCTGAACCTTTCCATCCCCAGCAAGGTGACCATGACGGGCGGTCTCTATCTCTGGAAAGACGGCCGTGAAGTGCCCGACACGATGAACGTTTCCATGGAGCACGCCAAAGAAGAAATGCTTTTCACATGGGATTCCGGCTTCGGCAACGAACGCTTGAGCGTCACCGAAGAGGTCCTCGGCACCGATGGAACCATCAGCAAGACTCCGCAGAATATCCGCTACATGCCCGAGAAGAAGAACCGTCCCGACGGTTCGGAAATGGCGGGCATGACGCGCAGCGATCCCAAGGCCCACATGATCAACTTCTTCGACAGCATGCGCGCCGGCACAACGCCGAACTGCCCGTTCGATCTCGGCTTCCGCATCGCCATCGCCTGCCGCATGGCCGTGAACAGCTACCTGCAGCAGCGCACCGTGCAGTGGGACGCTGTCCACGAACAAATCGTTTAAGGCGCCCTATCCGTGGAATTCGAATACACTCCGGAGCAGCTCCAGCTTCGCAAAGCGGTTCGGGAGTTCGCCGAAGGCGAAATCCTGCCGCACGTCATGGAGTGGGACGAGGCGCAGACCTTCCCGCTTGAAGTAGTCCGCAAGCTGGGCCAACTCGGCTACATGGGCGCCATTTTCCCCGAAGAGTTGGGCGGCGCCGGCCTCGGGTATATCGAATACGCCATCGTTATTGAAGAGCTCTCGCGCGTGGATGGCTCGGTGGGCATCATCGTCGCGGCTCACACATCGCTCTGCTCCAATCACATTTACAAGATGGGCAGCGACGATCAGCGGAGGAGGTATATTCCCAAGCTCGCATCCGGCGAGTGGCTCGGCTGCTGGTCGTTGACCGAACCCGAAGCCGGATCGGACGCCGCCGGCACACGCACCAAGGCCGTAATGGAAGCCGGCGACTGGCTCGTAAACGGCGCCAAGACTTTCACCACCAACGCGCATTACGCCGATGTCTGCGTCGCCATGGCTGTCACCGATCGCGCCGCCGCGCAGCACGGAATTTCGGCGTTCATCGTGGAAAAGGGAACCGCCGGTTTTCGCGCGGGAAAGAAAGAGAACAAGCTCGGCATGCGCGCCAGCGCTACCGGCGAAGTGATTTTCGAAAACTGCCGGCTCGCGCCCGAGCAGCTCCTCGGCAAGCGCAACGAAGGCTTCGTCGACAGCTTGAAGGTGCTCGATGGCGGACGCATCTCCATCGCGGCTCTGGCCATCGGCATGGCGCAGGGCGCGTACGACGCGGCGCTCAAGTATTCCAAAACGCGCAAGCAATTCGGCCGGCCCATCTCGGAATTCCAGGCCATCCAGCACAAGCTGGTCGACATGGCGGTGGATATCGACGCCGCGCGCCTGCTGAATTACCGCGCCGGCTGGATGCTCGACCACGGCATGCGCGTCACGCGCGAATCGGCCATGGCGAAGCTGTTCGCATCCGAGGCCGCCGTGCGCATCGCCAATGAGGCCGTGCAGATTCACGGCGGATACGGCTTCATCAAAGACTACCCGGTGGAAAAATTCTATCGCGACGTGAAGCTGTGCACCATCGGCGAAGGCACCAGCGAGATCCAGCGCATGGTGATCGCGCGGCAACTTTTGAAAAGCTAATGAGCGAGTGGGCGCAAAAAATCCGCAGCGGCGATTTGCGCGCCCTAGCCCGCGCCGCCAGCGGCCTTGAGAATCGCGACCCGGCCGCTGCGGCTTTACTGCACGAGATGGAAAAAACCCCCGGCCACGCGCTCATCGTGGGCGTCACCGGCCCGCCCGGCGCGGGCAAGAGCACCTTGGTGGATGCCATGGCGGCCGCGCTCCGCCGGCAGGGCAAGACGATCGCGATAATTGCGGTGGACCCCACCAGCCGCATCACCGGCGGCGCGATACTGGGCGACCGTATCCGCATGACGCAACACCACGGCGATGCCGGCGTGTTCGTCCGGTCCATGGCCACGCGCGGATCGACCGGCGGCCTGGCGCGCGCCACCGCGGACCTGGTGCGCCTGATGGATGCAGCCGGCCGCGACTGGGTAATCGTCGAAACCGTAGGCGTTGGCCAGGACGAAATCGAGATCGCCCGGTTGGCGCAAGTCACAGTGGTAGTGCTGGTGCCTGGCATGGGTGACGATGTGCAGGCGATCAAAGCGGGCATCATGGAAATCGCGGACGTATTCGTCATCAACAAATCCGATCAGCCCGGCGCCGAGCAGGTAGAGCGCGAAATCCAAGCGATGCTAAGCCTGGCTCACGGCCGCCACCCGGCAATCGTAAAAACCGTAGCCACCGAATCCCAAGGCATCGACCAACTGATCGAAGCCGTAGGACAGACCTCCCGGTCTGTCCCTTCCGCCCAATTCCAAATCTCACCTGTTTCCATAGATCATCTAGGCATAGCCGTCAATTCCCTTGCCGAAGCCGAGTCCTTCTACGAATCCCTAGGCCTAAAAGTCACGCACCACGAATCCGTCACCACCGAAAAAGTGAACGTCGCCATGCTCCCCGCGGGCGACGCAAGAATCGAGCTCCTGGCGCCGACAGCCCCCGATTCGCCCATCTCCAAATTCCTGGAAAAACGCGGTCCCGGACTCCATCACGTGGCGCTCCGAGTGCCCGATCTCCACGCGACAGTCGCCCGCCTCCGCGAATCCGGCGCGCGCCTGCTCAACGAGCCGCGCGAAGGCGCCGGCGGCCATCTCTACGTCTTCGTACACCCCGCCTCCACCGGCGGCGTACTCTTAGAACTCATACAGGAGCACCCAAATTGAAACCCCAGTGGCGCGGTCCCATGGGCTGCGCGCATCTCACACAGGAGCAGCCAAATTGAAAGCGGAAATCGGCATCATCGGCGGCAGCGGCCTCTATTCTATGGCCGGCTTCGAAGCCCAGGAAGAGGCGAACATCGAAACCCCCTTCGGCTCACCGTCGGACAACTACGTCCTGGGCCAACTCGCCGGCCACTCCGTCGCATTCCTGGCGCGCCACGGCCAGGGTCATCGCATCTCGCCTTCCGAGCTGAACTTTCGCGCCAACATCTACGGCATGAAATCGCTGGGCGTTCAGCGCATCATTTCGCTTAGCGCCGTGGGGTCGCTCAAAGAGGAACACCGCCCGCTCGATTTCGTGATCCCCGATCAATTCTTCGACCGCACCCGCGGCCGCGTGTCCACCTTCTTCGGCGACGGCTTGGTGGCGCACATCAGCTTCGCCGACCCTATCTGCCCGCAACTTGCGGAGGTGGTCGCCAGCGCGTGCAGCGCGGCCGGCGTCACCGCGAAAAAGGGCGGCACGTACCTGTGCATGGAAGGCCCGGCGTTTTCCACCAGGGCCGAATCGAACGTCTACCGCAGCTGGGGCATGGATGTGATCGGCATGACCAACCTGCAAGAGGCCAAGCTCGCGCGCGAAGCGGAGATCTGCTACGTCACGGTAGCCATGGTGACCGACTACGATTGCTGGCACGCCGGTCACGACGCGGTGACCGTGAGCGACATCATCGGCAACCTGGTAAAGAACGCTTCCAACGCGTGCAGAGTGGTGGCCGAGGCGGTGGCGCAGATGCCCACGGAGCGCTCCTGCAAGTGCGGGTCGGCGCTGGCGCACGCCATCCTCACGGAGCGCAAGCAGGTTCCCGAAACCACTCTCGCGAAACTGAGGTTACTGGTTGAGAAGTACTTCGTGTAGGGAAATCGCAGAGGATATTCTGCGGCGCTGCGTCGCCGGCAAGCCCCCGAAATATCTCCCGCGCACGCTAACGGAAGACCCCTGCGCGCCCGCGCTCTTCAGTGTGCTGGTGGAAGGGCTCGCGGACCGCTTCGAGCCATCGCTATGCGACGCCTATGTGCGGCTGTTCTCGCAAGCCATCGCCCAGGTCACCGGCACGGACCCGTCGGCGCTGGTCTCCCGCTACGAATGGGTGCGGCGGCCGCGGAAGCTGACGGCCAATCCCAAGCGCGTTTTCGTGCTCTCGCGCATTACCCTGGGCGCGGACGTCGCTGTAACCAGCGTGCTTCTTGCGGCCGCGAAGCAGCGGTTTAAACGCGCCAGAATCGCGCTGGCCGGTCCGCAAAAGAACTACGAGCTATTCGCCAAGGATGCACGCATCCATCACGCACGCGTCGATTACGGCCGCGGAACTCTGCGCGAGCGGCTCGCGGCCGCGGAGGAGTTGAAGGCGCTCGTCGCCGAGCCGGATTGCGTCGTCATCGATCCGGATTCGCGGCTCACCCAGCTCGGCCTCTTACCGGTGTGTCCCGACGATCGGTATTACCTGTTCGAGAGCCGCGCCTACGGGGCCGAGTCGGATAAATCGCTGCCGGAGCTGGCGTCCGATTGGGCGGCCGAGACGCTCGGCATTGCCGGCGCCAAGCCATATATCGCCGTAGCCGCAGTTAAAGCCGCCGCGCCCATACAGGCGCCGTACATTACGGTGAGCCTGGGCGTGGGCGAGAACCCCGCGAAGAGGGTCGCCGATCCGTTCGAAGAGCAGCTTCTGGCGCTGCTGGCGAAGACGGAGCTGCCCATCTGCATCGATAAAGGCGCCGGCGGCGCCGAGGCCGAGCGTGTGGAGCGGGCCGTGGAGCGGTCGGGCGCCACGGTCACTTTCTGGGAAGGGTCCTTCGCCGGCTTCGCCTCAGTCATCGCGGCAAGCAAGCTGTACGTGGGTTACGATTCCGCCGGCCAGCACATCGCAGCCGCGTGCGGCGTACCTTTGATCAGCATATTCGCCGGCTTCCCCGCCCCGCGCATGTTCGAGCGCTGGCGCCCAGTGGGGCCGAACTTCCAGGTGATCCGAGTGGACCGCCCCGACGCCGCGGAAACCATCGAGCGCGTGCGCGAGGCGCTGGCTCGCGCAGACTTTCCGGCATAGTAGGCTGAATAACGAGTCGTACTCAGTCGTAACCAGCACGAACATCTCTATGAGAACTACGAAAGCCATTTCCATCTCGTTACCGCCGGCGGAGCTTAAGCTTGCTGAGCGCCTGGCCAGGGAAACCAATCGCAGCCTGAGCGGGCTATTCCGTGAGGGCCTCAAGCGCCTTCAGAATGAACGTCGCACAAACCTTGCCGATGAGTACACTCCGGCGCAACGGCGAGCCATCGACGCGGATATCGCGGCAAGCATGGAAGACTTCAAGCATGGCCGTTTCCACGGCCCCTTCGACACGGCCAAGGAAGCGTCCCGCTACATAGAGCGAGTGGCGAAGAAGCGCGCCGCCGCGAAGAAGCGCGCCCACTCGAGTGAGACCAGCCGGCCTGCTCGATGAAGGCCGTATTGTCCGATCGAGCGTTGCTAGCAATCGCGGATGCGCCCGTCCCTGTGCGCAGGGCATTTTACAAACAACTGGCGCTTCTGGAATTTGATATGCGCCATCCCTCGCTCCAGGCCAAGAAGTACGATAAGTCCACTGGTGTCTGGCCGGCCCGCGTGAACAAGGGCTGGCGTTTCTACTTTACGATTGAAGGGGACGCATACCGAATTCACAAGGTCACGCCACACCCGAAGTAGGCCAGAGGAAAGGGTACAGAAGATCCAGCCCTCGTCGCCAGGTCTTGGCTTGCGCCCCCAAGTCCCAGGGCCGCTATCCGGCCAGCGCCACCGGATCGGTGCTGGCCATCTCAATCAACCCTTGTTGCGGCACAGCGTCCATGGGCAGCCCGCTTTCCCAAATCGACATTTGAAAACGCACGCCGCGCCCCGCCGTGACGCCGATGGAGCCGAGCGGAATCTTGATTTCCAGTACGCGGCCGAGGGCGCATTCCACCCCTTCGATGCCCTCCGCCTTCGCCGCTCCGCGCGGGAAGGCGATGGTCAGCTCGCTCGACCTGCCGCTGTCGATTCCGATCGCGGTGAAGCGTACCTCCATCGCAAGCAGCTCCTGCTCGTATCCCTGATGGAAGTCGACGCGCACAAACAGATTCGCGCCGTCGCTGCCGTATTGCACCTCTTTCACCAGAAACTTCTTGCCGTGCATGGAGCCGGAGCGTTCATCTACGCGATAGATTCCCGCGCCCATCCATTCGAAGTACGAAGTGACTTCGCCGTCGATGGTGGGCGAAATCGCGCCCGATGGCGGAATCTGCACGGCCTGCACGGCGACGCGCAGAATGGGCCGCGAGAGCTCCTCGGGCGGCATCAGGTTCAGGAAGCGGTAAACGTTCGCCAGGTGGCTGCGGTAAAGCTGGTCGAACTCTTCGCGGTTCACCGATTCGTGCTCGGGTCCGTACCACCAGCACCAATCGCTGCCTTCCGCGATCAGCAACTCTTCGAAGGCGAGCTTGCGCTGCTTCTCGGGAACCGCGGCGGCGGCATCGTAAGTCTCGCGCGCGCGCAGCAATTGCGTCCACGCCTGATTGTCTTCCTCGGCGCCGATCCACACATCGAAGTTGGCGTTGATCCACGAGCCGGGGAAGATGTGGTCGAGGCGCTCCGGCGCCAGCGCCTTGAAAGCCTCGCTCACCGTCACGGCGCGCATCTGGCTGTCTTCGGAGATGCGGCGGTACAGCTCGCGCAGAAAAGGCCGGCCGTTGCGGTCGTAATATTCCCAGGCGTTTTCGCCATCGAGAATGATGGGAACCAGCGCATCGCGGCCCGCCGCAAGCATGCCGCTGCAGTTTTCGCGGATGCGGCGGAGGAAATCTATGGCGGCCGCGGCGGCGTCCATTTTGGAATACACGAAGCCGATGAGGTCGCTCAAGAAGTGATCGCGGAACAACACGCCGAGAGCGCGCCCGCCCTGCTGCCAGCGATACGGACGATAGAGGCCATCGACGCCCACCTGCCGCGAGAGCGTCCGGTTCAGCACGCCGCTATCGGTGGCGGTCCATTCGAAGCCGGTTTCGGAGGCGATCTGGAAGACTTCGTCGGAGACCGAGCCTTCCGAAGGCCACAGGCCGGCCGGCGCGACGCCAAAGTTCTTAGTGATGTATTCGCGCGCCATGGTGAGCTGCTGGCGCGCGTCCTGCGGATAGCGGAAGCGCGGCGGCAGCGAAACATTCGGGTGCGCCATGCTGGCGACGTTGGAATCGCAGAGCAGCGGCAGAATGGGGTGATAGAAGGGCGTGGTGGAGATTTCGATCTGGCCGGTAGCCGCGAGCTTGCGGTATTCGGGCATGACTTGCGATACGATTTCGCGCTGCTTTTCGCCCATGCGGCGCTGGTCGGCAGGGCTGAAGTTGCGCCCGCGCTGCACCCATTCGCGCACTTCCGCATCGTGCTCCTGAAACTCTTCGTCGAACCAGGCGAGCTGCGACCACATCTGCAGATCGCGGAATTCCTGCGCGCCGAAGATGCTGCGCGAGCCGGTGTTCTGCTGCGCCTGCCACGCGTTGTAGATCTCGCCGTAACGCGGATAGCGATAGATCATGTGCTGAGGGTCGGAGTAGAACGAGTGGCGCAGAATGAAGGCGCGGTCGGCGGCGGTAAGGTTCTCGGCCGGTTTGAGCGCGGCGTCGAGAAAGGGATCGGCCGCTTCTCCCGCCGCGTATTCGGCTACCTGCACCAGCATCGACGGGACCAGGTTGAACGTCTGGTGAACGGTGGGGAATTCCTCGAGGATGCGCGTCATGCCGTAGTAGTCCTTAAGGGCGTGCATGCGCGTCCAGGGAAGCTTGTACTCGCCGGATACGAGGTCTTTATAGAATGGCTGGTGCATGTGCCAGAGGAAGCACAGGTAGATTTGGGGCATCTGATTTTAGTGTAATTGGAGCAGAACCTGAAGGTGCAATTGCGTTCACACGAGTGTGAACGCTGCACGCAAGGGCCCAGAGGGCACCCCGTGCGCCACGTCATTGTCGTTGATCTCGCTGCTGCCTGCGGATCTCCGCCGGGTCGTCCATCTTTGGACCGGGCGGCGCGCCCTTCACAATCCGCGCCTTCTTTGGATCGAACAGCGCCGCGTCCACCGGCAGGGCGTCGTACGGCGTCAGGTCGGCTTCGGAAGTAAAGCAGTCGCTGAGATCGGCGGCCGTGGCGTCGTAGAGATTCAAAGGCGGCAGCCGCAGCAGCTCGAAGGCGGTCCGCAGAAGGCCGGGAAAGCTGGTGTTGACGTGGGCGGCGTAATTCCTGCGGGCGTAGGGGCTGGCCACCATCAGCACGGTGCGGTGCGAATCCACATGGTCGACGCCGCTCTGCGCGTCGTCCTCGGTAATGAATACGGCCATCTTCGGCCACCACTCGCTGTGCGAAAGATAATGTACGATCCGGCCCAGCGCGAGGTCGTTGTCGGCGACGTACGAACCTTCGGTGGGATAACCGGCGCCGGGGCGGGCTTTGGCGGTGTGGTCGTTCGGGAGGTGGATGAAGATCAGCCTGGGCAGCGCGCCCTTCCCCTTCGCGTAGAGGCGGTCGATCTCGGCGATGAATTGCGAAGCGCGGTATTGGTCCGGGATATTCATGTTGAAGCCGGGATACTGGCGCGAGGTGTTGCGGAAGAGCGGGTCCGGCATAGGTACGTTGGTCCCGAATCGCGCGCCGGTTGGCTCGAGTCCGTCGCCTTCGTCTACACCAGCGAGCTCGAAGCCTTCGCCGAAGTTGCGGAAGCTGACAGAATGCCGCTCCAGATGATGCCACAGGGCGCCGGCTTCGAGTTGCTCCTCCGGGTGAACCGAGGAATCGCTTTGCGCGAACAGCAGGCGGCCGGGCGCGGTGGTGGACAGATTGAACGACTTTTCTCCACCGTAAGCGGCCATGAGCGAGCTTGTGGTCCACGCGTTGGGATACGAGCCGACCAGCCAGTGGTGGCCATCCACGCTGACTTCCGAATCGGCATAGAAGTTGTCGCTGGTGCTCCAGCGCCTGGCGAGCGCGTGATGGTTGGGCGTGACCTTCTCGCCCCATCGCGCTAGCGCGGGCGCGCCCTCGCGAGCGCCGTTCGCGGCGGGACCGAGATCGCCGAACACTTCATCGTAAGTGCGGTTCTCTTTTACGATGATGACGACGTGCTCGATCTGCGGAGGCAGCGTGGCAGCGGCAACCACTCCCTCACGGTCGTGGCTCCGATCGAAGCGGCGCGCGTCAGCAAGCGGTTTTGCGGACGCGGTGAAGCCGTTGTTCGCCATGACTTGGCCGGTGAGGGCATCCAGCTCGCCGGGCTGCGGCAGACGAAATCGCGAGATTGTGCCGCGCCTCAGCTCGCCTTGAAAACTGTGCAGGAGAGCCTTCTGCCGATCCGCGTTGGGCCCGGTTCCGTGGCCTTTGGCGTTGGCGACGTATACGGTATCGCCGAAGACGCGCACCTGAGCCGGAAACCAACCAGCGGGAATGTGGCCGATCAGCTTGCCGGCGGCGATATCGATCACGCCGATGGCGTTGATGCCGGCTTCGGCGACCAGCAGCCACTTTTGATCCGCGGTTGCGGCCATGCCGATTGGCAGTACGCCGCGCAAGGTCTCATATGGGTCCACTCTCGGGTTGGCAGGCGGAAGCGCCTGCCCCACTCTCAGCGCGATGTCCGGGTCGCGACGGCGGGTTTTCGCATCGAACACCGAGAGGGTATCCTGATTGGCGTTTGACACGTATACCTTGCCCGCTGCGGCGACCACGCCCGAAGGGCTGCTGCCTCCAAACACGCTGCCGCCGAATGGAAGACCCGTCGGCGATTGCGCAATCACGCGGGGCGCCTTCGGGTTTGCGACGTCGATCGTGGTCAGACCGTTCGACCCGCGAGCATTCGGATCGCCGAGGCCGGGAACTTTCACCGGGCCCGATTCCGTCTGCCGCCGCGCGCCATGTACGGCGTCTTTGGAGGGAAATCCGTAGGCGGGAAATGGCAGGCCGGTGGCTTTCAGATTCTTCGGATCGGCGCCGGGCAGCGCGCGATATTCGAACATTCCCAAGTCGGTGACGTACGCGGTTTGCCCGTCCGGCGCAAGCGCCACGGCGAACGGAAGCCGGCCGGTTCGAATCGATTGCAGAATCGCTTTCCGCCGCGCATCAATTTCAATCAGCCGGAAATTCGCCTGGTCCACGACGAAGAGCAGGCCGCGCGCGGCGTCAATCGCTATGTCGCCGGTGTAGCTGTCCCGATAGCCGCCTTGATTCAGATCGAGGACGGCCTGGCGTTTCCCGGTGACGATATCGATGGCTCGCACTTTGCCGGATTCGCCTTCCGAGGCGTAGAGCGTGCGCTCGCCGTCGAATGCCAATCCCATGAAGACGCTCAGCCACTCGGGGTCGTCGGCGTCGTCCCCATCATCCGCGTCTTCGCCGCGGGAACGCTTGCGCGCGGCGTGGAGATGCTTGACTGTGGTTCCATTGCGGGTATCGAGCACCGTCAGCGCGTATCGATTGGGACCGCCATCGGCGCTCACTACAAACTGCCCGCTGGGACTGATGGCGAGACCGAAAGGTCCGGGACCGGTGAAGAACTGCTCGCCCAGCGGCGTGATGAGGCGTCCGCCGGGGAGGACGCTGGTTCCCGCATCTGCGCGCTGGGCCGGGCGATTTCCCGCGGGCATTTGCGCTAAGGCTGGGGCGAGGGCCAGGAGGAGGGCCGCAAGGAAAGCGCGTTCACACGAGTGTGAACGCTGCACGCATAAGTGCGTGCGCCACGGACGGGTTGAGTTCCCAATTGGCTCTATGTGCCAAGAGTCGATCACTTCGGACGTAGACTTGTGAGCTGCGCATTTTTCATGGTGCTTACCTGTCCTACTCACTTGCCGAAGTAGCTGCGCGTCGGCGGCGGCGGCGCATCCTTCCTGATCGCCCGCCATAGGATGTCGTTCAGCAGGTCTTCATCTATGTCGTCGGCTTCGGCGAAATCCATCTTTTCCGATTCTTTGGCGCCGGGGGCGTTTGCCAGGTTCTTTTCGTCGAGCGGGACGCGCGACTTTTCGAGCGTGTACGGCGCGGGGTTGGGCGCCGCTTGAAACGACGCGGTCAGTACCCGCGAGGAGGCATCGAAGTGAGTCATGGGCTTCAACCCTAGCATGAGCTCCATGGTTCGCAGCAATGAGGTGGTGTTGTATAAGGTGCTGTCTACCGTGTGGCGCTTGATAAACGACGAAATCACATACGCCGGCGAGCGGTGCGAATCCACGTGGTCGGGGCCGTTCTGCGCGTCGTCTTCCACGACGAAGATCGCGGTGCTGGTCCAGAATCGCGACTTCGAAACCGCTTCGGCGATCATGCCAATACCCTGATCGTTATCGGCGGCGTAAGAGAGGGGCGAAAGGCGTCCGGGGGCCGTACCGTTGGTGTGGTCGTTGCCCATGCGCATCACGATGAGCCGGGGCATCTCGCCGCTTTGCTCGTATTGATGGAACTCGGCGAGGAACACTTTGGCGCGCTCCACGTCCGGATATGCCAGGTCGAAGCCGCGGTAGAAGTGATTGGTGCACTTCGCCAGGACCGGGTCGCGCACGCCGGTGATCTGCTCTTCGCCAATTTTGGCGCCATCCTTATTGTTCACCATGTAGCCGAAATTGCGGATGGAAAGGCCGGCGGCGTTGGCGTTGGTCCATAGGTAGCCGGCCGGCGGCAGCGATGCGGCGTCCTGCTCTTCGTAGTCGTAAGTCTTGCGGCGGCTGGCGTAGCTGTTGGGCCAAAGCTTCTGGATATAATCGACGCCGATGGCGGCGGTGGACCAGCTGTGCCCATCGGCGCTCACGTCGGCGTTGACGTAGAAGTTATCCAGCAGGACAAACTCGCGCGCGATCTTATGCAGGTTAGGCGTGACGTTTTCGCCGAACAGCGTCAAGTTGGGGTCGCCGTTGCCTTCCTTCATATCGCCCAGCACCTGGTCGTAAGTGCGATTCTCTTTGACAATGTAGATGACGTGCTGAACGGGCGGCAGCGGGTTCGGCTCATCGAGTTGGGAATCGCGATAAGGGCTGTTGGCCATCGCGGCCTGTGTCCATTGGTCGAGCTGACCGGCGGTGAAGGGGTCGATCCACGACGCCGTGCCGGTTTGCATGCGGCCGACATACTGTTCGGCGGCGAGGCCTTTGTGCAGCGGCTCGATGTCTTTGCGGGGGCTGGGTCCATTGGGATTCGGGTAGGATCGCAGGCCCTTACCGTTGAGGACGATCAACGCTCCCGAGGGCAGCGCGCGCACGGCGGTGGGATACCAGCCGGTGGGAATGAAGCCTTCGACGCGGCTGCGCTGGGCCGAGATATCCACCACCGCGGCCACATTTCCATCCGAACAGGCCACGAAGAGGCGCTTGCCATCCGCGCTGAGGCCGAGGCCGGAAGGCGTCATTCCCAGCGGCTGGCGCGGAGTCATGGAAAGGTTGATGCTCTCAATGACGCTGAAGTCCTGACTGGCGGTGACCGCTACGGAGTATACGTTGTTGGTATTGGCGGCCGCCACGAACAGGCGCGCTACGTAGGACGGTTCGCCGTCAGCGGGGGCGCCGGCTTCAGTCGGGGGACCGCCCGCACGCCACACCATATCCGTGGGATGCGCGCCAATGCGCTGACGGGCGATCTGGCTGCCGTTGTTCACATCGTATTGGCCGAGAGTTCCATCGGCCCAGTGCGTAACGAAAAACGATTTGCCGTCGGGGTGAAACAGGATGCGATACGGACGGCGTCCGGTCTTGATGTGGCCGATGACGATGCCGGATTGCGGATTGATCACCACGACGGCATCGTTATAGAGATCGGCCGCGTATAGCAGATGGCCTTCGCGATCAAACGTCACGTCGCCAATGAAATCGTGCGGGGCGCGCTTGGCGGGATCGACCACGGGGAACTCGCGGGTCTTCGCCAGCTTGCCGTCCGTGAAGCTGTATTCGAACACCGAGGCGCGCGAGCCGCCACTGGCATAGACGCGGTCGCCCCTGGGCGAAATTGCCAGACCCAACCATGCGTCTTCCACCGGCGCGCTGCCGGTGACCGCGCCGGTGGCGAGGTCGATGACACTGATGGACGGCGGCTTGTAACCGCAGTTCAGCACCAGCATGTATTTGCCATCGGGAGTGACGACGCTCGATAGGGGCAGCGTGTCGAGCGCGATCTGCTTGCCGACGGGCTGGAGGCGCCAACCGCTGTTGAGCAGAAAGCCGCCGGTGGCGAGCGGCCCCACCTGTTCGCGAGGCGCGGTTTGCGAGCTCAAAAGCGCGCCCAAGGAGAATAGGACGATGGCCAGCGCGATGCGGCTGCGGATGGATTTGGCGGAAGGTTTCATCTGCTTAAACATTGTATCCCCGGCAAACGTGGGCCGCGGTTAGGGCGGCGTGAGGGCTTGGCGTCGATGGCGGATAGGTTGGTAGCGCCTGACGCGGGGGAGTGTCCGGAAATGGGATTAGGTTCGTTTGGTATTTTGACCTTGCGGACCATAATGAGGGCGGGCGGATACGTGAAGTGTGGGGATGCGAGGCGGGTTTCGGATTTTGACGGAACGAAGCCAAATTCGCGGAACTGGGTTTGGAATGTTGGGGTTGCGAGGTTCGGGGAAGGGTGGCGTCGGGGCTGCAGTGGGTTCCCGGAGCGGGGCCCAGCTTTGGATTGCTGGGTCCGCAGGGCATAGCTCCGCGCCACGACGACGAGGACGCGCTCACTGGGATTTGCGGGGATGCCGGCGAGATCTTCGGCGGTTTCGTCGAATACGATTTGAGAAAGGGCGGAAACGCCGTGCTTCAGGGTGGGGTAGCGGGCTGCAGCTGTGCGTCGGCCGGGAGGATTTTGCGCGTTGGCGCGGGTGGGTGCGGATTGTCTAACGGACGGCAGTAGAGGGGCCTCGATTAGAGGCTAGCAGACGGGTTTGGGGCTGAAGAGGGCGGAAGGGCTTAAGTCCTTTAGAAAGGCCCGAAAATAAATATTAAAATCTGTGATTGTCTTCTGGGGATAGGAAAGATGGTTGGGCATCCGCTGGCGGACTTCTGTAGATAGGCCTTTTCGAACAAGTGTGCGGGTGCGACGTGTATCTGCCGACCGAAGCCAGCTTATCGGGAGTAATCTCAGATGGCAGCAGCGGTGACCTGCGCGGCATGAAGACGGAACGGGCGCGAGGCGTTAGGCAAAGCCCCAAGCGGAAGCTTTCCCGCCAGCAGATCGACCACGCCCGGAAATTGATTGAGGAAGGGCAGCGCCGCGAGGACGTGGCCGACTTTTTCAAAATGGGGCGCGTTACTCTCTACCGGGCACTAGCGGGCTAGAGTTCAAAGAGGGCGCTTGAAAACTATGAAATTAGGAGCAGACACAATAGCGTGGCCACGTGGCGGGTTAGAGATGTTGCCGGGCAAAGAGCCGCTCGTCGCCCATCCGCAGGCGGTAGATTAGGCTTTCGGCGTCAAAACGCCACGTAAGAACACAGCTAAACCGGACCGATCCAATTCATGCTTGGCTACGCGGATCATCGCTTCGTAGGCGGCTTGCTCCGGCAGGGGGCTAGTGTCGATGCCGTTGATCTCAAGAAAGTCGGCCGCAGCCTGCACGCCGGTCCGCATATTTCCGTCAAAGTAGGCCTGGCTTTCGGCGATATGGAAGGCATATGCGGCCGCGATTTCGTAGAGGTCGCCGTTACCGCGCATCTTCGCTGCGCACACCGTGCAAGCCGCCCCAGGCTTCAATCTGGTCGTGGTGAATCGTGTCTATCTGCTTGCGAGTCAGGAAGTACGGTTCTTGTTCCAAGGAAGCCGCCGTCGGGAGTTCGCCTATTCAGCGAGACGACGAAAGAGGCCGGCATGCAACACACCCGTCTTGCGATGGGCTTCTCTGAACCGCTCATCTGAGGCATAGCGTATGCCCGGCGGCTTCTGGCCTGCGCGGTCGGCTGTGCCACTTCGCCTGACCGGCGATTGGCCAGCAGTTTTCAAGTACTCAGAAAGCGAACTGCTGCCCGTTCGATCGAGCAGTGTTTTCAGATGTGTGTCGCCACGAACGCCTGGAGCGAAGCCCTCACCGTAAGTCTGCCGCAGTGTATCGATGCGGGTGTCGCCTCTCATCTCATCGACGGGGCCAGACGTATCGCGCTCGCGATCATGGAGGCAGGAACGCCCATCCCGTCGTCGGCTGTCCCTGCTGCGCTCTCGGATTAGTTCCTTTGGCACGGTACCTTCACCTCCGATTGTAGCGAACCGGAGCAGCCAATTCGAATTCGGATCGAGCTTCGACGGCGTCGATGTCGGCCAGCCGCACCGCTTTCTGGAGGCGCTACTTCTTGCTCGTTGGTAGGAATTACTCCCCAATACGCGCTTCCGCCTCGTCAGTCCGACCGCATGGGGTTGACGATCTTCAGACCCGCGAAGTGCGCTTCGTTTTCCGTGACGATCACGCAATCGTTCGCCTCAGCGACTGCGGCAATGATCATGTCGAGAGGGCTTCGTGGCCGCTCTTTCGCCGTCCCCTCGGCCATCAGCCGCGCCCAAATGAGGCCGGCCCTCTCGTCGAACGGAAGCACCCGCCCGGCGAACAACGCTGGTGGGCCCTCGGGGCCTGAAAACCAACGCTCCAACTCCCTGCGCTTCTTTCCAGCGGGCTTCTCCAGAATTCCGCGCCGGATCTCAGCGACCGTCATTGAAGAAATAAACAGATCCTCGTCCGCTTGTTCCGCCATCCACGCGACCAGATTTTCGGACGGCGCCGGTTTGGTGACATTGCTAATGATATTGGTGTCGAGGAGGCTCCTGCTCACAGGTCGACCTTGCGGCCCGCGGTCACCGGACGCTTGAGATCCAGATCGGCGCCGACCAGAGGCGATCGGCGTAATGCGCTAAGAATACCGCCCTTTTTCGCTGGCTCCCCCGCAATGGCGCCGCGGACCGTCGCTCGAATGCGTACCGAATCGGGGCCTTCGCCGGCGAGTCGCTTTGCGAGCGACCGGATTAAGTCTCGATCGCCGTCAAGTCCCAGGACCTCGAACCGTGCCATCCCTCGTTGGTTGAGACGCTTCCGGTAGTTTTTCAGCGCCCGTTTTTGCGGCGTGGTGCGCA
>JBEKNN010000029.1:0-49491 GCA_049522755.1 Bryobacteraceae bacterium
GGGACCGGCGACCGCCACCGAGATTCAGGCCGATTTCGACAACGTCAATAAGCAGACCGCGGGGAAAATATTCAGCTATTACAAGCAGTTCACCAAGCTCGATCTGCCGGATGCCATTATCACCTCGTTGCTCAACGGCCGGGTGACGGAGTTCAAAGCCAAGCTTGTCGCTGCGTTCCCGGACTTCGACAGCTATCCCGACGAAGCCTGCGCGGCGCTCTTCGACATGGGGTTCAACCTCGGCGTCGCCGGTTTGACCTCGAAGTTTCCTACGCTTTGCAAAGCCGTCAAGGATAAGGATTGGGCCACGGCAGCTAAAGAAAGCCACCGCGCCGCACCCGTCAACGACGATCGCAACGATTGGACCCAGGCCCAGTTCGAGAAAGCCGCCGCCGACGCCAAAGCCGCTGCCGGCCCCAAGTAATCAGAGCAGCTCCCGCACCACCGATAGCTTGCCGTCCGCGCTCTTGCGAGTGAGAATGAAGAGCCTCGTGTAGCGGTAGGTGCCTTCGGTAAGCGTATCGAGCGTCTGCACCAGCAAGTCTTGTACGCCGTCGCCGTTCAGGTCGCCGCGGCCCCACAAAATCAGGCGCACGATGAAGCCTT
Organism: Bryobacteraceae bacterium; assembly: GCA_049522755.1. GTDB lineage: Bacteria > Acidobacteriota > Terriglobia > Bryobacterales > Bryobacteraceae > PALSA-243. The sequence goes on from JBEKNN010000029.1 coordinate 607, forward strand.
CGCCTTTCACCATGACCCGGTCCGGCCCGTCCGCGCCGGCAGTGGCAGTCTTATCGATATCGGCCCAGCTCTTGTTTGCCTTGGCCGCGGCGTCGGCCGCGCGTATGCTCTCGTCGGATACGTTGATGGCGAGTTGCGGCGGCAGCAGCGGCAAAATGCTTTCGTCCCATTTCAGTGCAGCTACGAACGAAGAGCTTGCCGGTTTAGCGCCGCGCAGCGCCTGAAGGACGGTGCATTGGACCAGGGTCGACCTCTGTTGCAAGTACTCCGGGTCGGCGGTGGACCCTGCGCCGCGCGCCCCCAGAGCGAGCATTTCCACGCAATTCCGGACGTTCGCCGGATGCGCGGTTCCCTCCGTGAACGCGGCGGTCAGTTGTTGGTCGAGGTCCGACTGCGAAGAGGCATTCAGCCGCGAGCTGAGTTGAACGGCGAAGCCTCCGCTCGGCCGCGCGGAAGTTCCTGGCGTGTCCTGCGGCGACAATGCGCAGGACGCGGCGGCCAGCACAAGCAACAGCGGCAGCGTTCGCATGGACTATTAGGTTATCACCCCGTTTCCCTCTTGCCGCCGGCAGCGGGCGTCGCGGGTAGCGGCATCATGGATGACAGAGTGGGAATTCCGCAAGTTTGGTGTAAACGGAACCGCCGGGGTTCGGCTGGCTCAGGTAAAGAAAAAAGCTGCGTGCTTCGAAGCTGCCAAAATCGAGCGAGGATTCGCCGACCACCACTTTCCGTAGAGCCGTGATGTCGAAACCTTCCTTGATCCGCGCCAGCGTCAGGTGCGGCGAATAAGCGCGCTCTTCGCCGGCGATGCCCAACGCGGCCGTTGCTGCTTCCGTATCGGCCACTAGCGGACCCAGTTGCGGCGCGTCGACGCCGCACCAAAAAATCCGCGGCTTCCTGGGATTAACGAAAACGCCCAAATCTTTGATGTGTACGGGTATCGGATCGCGCATCGCGATGCCGGCCAGACTGGTCTTCAATTCCTCGAGGCGCGCCTCGGGCCATTCGCCGATGAATTTGGTGGTGATGTGCAGGTTTGACGGCGCGATCCAATGAATGGGCGCCGTGGGACGCAGCCGCGCCAGCAATTCTTCCAGCTTGCCTGTAACCTCGCAGGGTAAATCCAGTGCCGTGAATAGTCGCATCGATTATCCGGATGAGCCTTTCCAGAAGAGCCGAATTCTATTGTAAAACTGAAAGACCGCACCCATGTCCTTCGGACCCATCCTCCAACGCGCTTTCTACGAACGGCCCACCATTGAGGTTGCGCGCGGCCTCTTGGGCAAAGTCCTGGTCCACGGCCCCACCGCCGGCATCATCGTAGAGACCGAAGCTTATCTGGGCGGCGACGATCTGGCTTCGCATACCGCCCGCGGCGTCACGGACCGCACCCGCGTCATCTTCGGCCCGCCCGGGCATGCGTATGTCTACCTGATCTACGGCATGTACGAGTGCCTCAACCTGGTAGCGGAACCCGACTGCCAGCCCGGCTGCGTACTCATCCGCGCCTTGAAGCCGGTGGCGGGACTCGATATCATGCGCCGCCGCCGTCCCGCCGCCCGCAAACCCGAGGACCTCGCGTCGGGACCCGGCAAGCTCACGCTGGCTCTAGCCATCACCCGCGCCCACAACGGCGTCGACGTTACGCGCGGCCCGCTGGTGGTGCGCGCCCCCGCCGAGCCGCGAGCCATCCGCATTGAAACTACGCCGCGCATCGGCATCACCAAGTGCGCCGATTGGCCGCTCCGTTTCGTCATCCGTCCGTAGGGTAGTGTCACAAATCCGGCAATCCGAGCCGAAGACGCAAGCCTCTTAAGTCTCAACGGCTCAGCGCTTCTCCCTATAATCTTCCTCTCTGCGCTTCCTCAGCGCCCTCCGCGTCTCCGCGATGAAAATGCAATTTGGCCGCTGAACGGTCACGCAATAATAACAATTATTTCTTCCATTGGTTTCAGTTAGTTAAACGAAATACCCGGCCGAATCGCCGGACTCGACGTTCTAATATGTGGCCAGGAGACGCCTGCGGCTAAAGCACGCGTCTCATATAACTCACACTATGAAGTTACAAACGGTGACCTGCTACTTACTTGCGGCGGCGGCGCTCGCGGGGATCGGAAAGGCGCAGACGCAAATCGATCTGCGGACACAGGGCAAGAGCGTCAATTTCTCCGGGGCAAGCTACACCTTGCCATCCCAGACCGGGACGCTGTTACCCGCCGCGTGTCAGGTGGGCGCGACATTCATCCTAACAACGGCGCTGGCCGGCGCAAACTGGTATGTGTGCACGTCCACAAACCTATGGAGCCTGCAAGGAAACACCTTGCCTTCGGTCTCCGGGAATGCGAATTCCATTCTGTCTAACAACGGCGCGTCGCTCATCTGGCAAGCGCTCGGCGGAGACATCAGCGGGCCGGCGACCGCCATGACTGTCAACAAGCTGCTGGGCCGCAAACTGAATACCATCGCGCCCGCCGCCGGGCAGTTCCTGGGATGGGACGGGACACAGTGGACGGCGCAGACAGTCACCATAACCACGGCCCCGGTTACCAGCGTGTTCGCGCGAACCGGGGCGGTGATCGCACAGACCGGCGACTATACCTTTGCGCAGATCGGCGGCTCCGTTGCAAGCAGCCAATTGCCGCTGGCGGGCGGCGATATCTCCGGCGGAATCACTGCTGCAACCGTGATCAAACTCCAAACCCGGGCCGTCGCGTCAACGGCTCCGGCCATTGGACAGGTTCTGACCTGGAGCGGAACCCAATGGGCTCCCCAAAACCAGACTGGCGGCGTAGCGAGCGTGTTCGGGAGAACCGGAGCGATAACATCGCAAACCGGCGATTACGTGGCAGCCCAAGTGACCAATGCGGCGGATACGACCAACTTCAATTCGTATGCGGCAGGCGCGACGCAAACTTTCCTGCCAAGCGTCAACGCCGCGGGGATACAGATTGTCCCGGGCCCGCTGCCGACCATCGCATCGGCCGGAGATCTTGCGGTGGATTCGGCAGACTCCAACCGGCTCAAGGTCTACAACGGAAGCTTGTGGGTCATTTTGACTCCTAATATTACCTTTCCGCCAGCTAATTACGTAACTTTCTTCACCAGCCAGACTTCCATCTCGGTTCCAGGCAGCACCCATGAGTTAGGAACTTCGAATCTGCTCGTGCAGTGTTACGACAATGCTACGCCGTCCAACCTGGTGGAGCCGAGCCTGATTACCGTCGATCCGAATAGTTATAACGTGACAGTAGTCTTTGCGACTGCGGAGACCGGGCGGTGCGTGATCAATGGTTACAACGGCGGGAACAACGGTGCGCAAGCGGCCGGCGGCGGCGCGGTAATGGCTGCGCAGCTTGGGGATTTTGCGGTGGTACTTAGCAGCCCGACCACGCTCTCGATCGGCGGTAACTGTTCCGCGTCCACGCCATGCAACGTTCGATTCGGCACGCAGGTATACAGCATCACAGCGGCCGCCGCGGTAGCGGTCAGTAGCGGCAGCGGAACCGCGTATATCTACGTGGACCCAACGGGGAAGCTGACCGCAGGCGCTACTATGACGATAAACTGCGGCGGCTCGTGCGTCGCGGTTCCGGGCGTGACTGGATTTCCCATCAATTCGATGCCTCTTTATACCTGGACGGCGGCGAACGCCGTATGGGATGTTAACGGCGGCATCGACCTAAGGGGATGGCTCAGCTCTAACCCGATATTGGGAGGCGCTGGCATCGCGACAGTGGCAGCCGCCGGCCAAACCACGGTCTCAGTCGATAGCGCCGTGGTTCCGACCTACTTGACGGCATCGGTTACGCTTGGCTTTCCGCCGATATCTGCGGCGACCTGCTCAAGCGATCTTACATTTTCTCTGCCGGGAGCCAATCCGGGCGACGCTGTGGCCCCGGGTTGGCCGGCCGGATTGGAGCCGGGGCTGACTGGAAATATGCGCATTAGCGCGGCCGGCGTGGTCTCCGTGCGGCTGTGCGCGGATTCCACCGGTGTGGTCAGTCCGGCAACCGCAACATTCACAGCTACTGTGGTTCGAGGATTCTAAGCGGTTACCGAGCGAATAACATATATGAAACTAGTAATAGCAATCTGTATTTTAAGCGCGCCTGCGCTGCTGGCGCAGTCCACGATTACCGGCAGCCGCACAGTTCAAGGGACTTGGGATGCATCCGGCGCCGCCGCGACCAAGCCGGCCCAGGCCGGAGCCGCGCTGCCTGCGACGTGCGGCGTGGGCCAGTTCTTCTTCAACACAGCCGCAGCCAGCGGCCAGAATATCTATCTCTGCAATCCAGCCAATACGTGGACGCAAGTGAGCGGGGGCGGAGTAACCAGCGTATTCGGCAGAAACGGAACAGTCGCGGCGCAGACCGGCGACTATACCTTTGCGCAAATCGGCGGGGCGGTGGCCAGCGGACAACTGCCGGCTGCCGGCGGTGATATTTCGGGCGGACTTACTACGGCGACTGTCAAGGCGCTTCAGGGGAAATCGGTTGGGACCACCGCGCCATCGACAGGCCAGGTCTTAACGTGGAACGGGACGCAGTGGCTGCCACAGACCGTAGTGAGTTCCGTAGGCGGAGACATCTCGGGAACCATCGCCGCGGCGACAGTAAAGGCGATTCAGGGCGAGGCTGTCGGGACCACCACGCCATCCACAGGCCAGGTCTTAACGTGGAACGGGACGCAGTGGGCGCCACAGACCGTAGTCAGTTCCGTAGGCGGAGACATCTCCGGAACCATCGCCGCAGCGACAGTAAAGGCGATTCAGGGGAAAGCGGTCGGGACCACCGCGCCATCCACGGGCCAGGTCCTGACATGGAGCGGGACGCAGTGGGCGCCGCAGACCGCGGCGGGCGCCTTAGGTGGAGATCTCTCCGGAACCACCACGGCAGCGACCGTGCAGGCGATTCAGGGACGATCGGTCCAGTCCCTCGCGCCTGCAACCGGACAGGTGCTGACATGGAATGGAACGCAATGGGCGCCCGAGAGCTCAACCGGCGGCGGCGCGATTGCGATAACCTTGCCCTATCTCCAGACCGGCGGCGTCTATTTCGGTCCGATCTTTGGCGTCACTCCTCCCAATTTGCAAACCTGGACCTGGCTAAACCAAGGCACGTCCTCGGTAACCACCACCAACGGCTCGATGTATTTGCAGGCCGCCGCTTCGGCAGCGCATAGTCTGGCGGGACAGATGATCCCCACTCCATCGATTCCTTATACCATCACGGCGACTTTTTTGCCGAGTATCTCCAGCTCCTTATTTCCAGGCACGTCCGGCGGAAACACCGGCGGCTTTCCCGCATGCGGTCTGTTCTGGTATCAAGCAGGCGCCACGGGAGGAGCTCCAGGCGGCCTGCGTACTTTCGGCTATGCTGGCGCCAGCAGCGTTTTTACTCCGTTTGTTTTCATAATTGGTAAGTATCACAGCCCGAGCAGCTATTGGGGAGATGGAGGTCTGTTGCCCTATTCGGTTACAGGACCGATACATATGCAACTGCATGACGATGGAACCAACCAGACTATGCAGCTCAGTAACGATGGCGCTAACTGGCAAACCATCGATTCAAGCCCCAGCACATTTTTCACGGTTGCGGACCATGTGGGTATTTATTGCGACAGTTTCAGCTCTAATACCATGCCGGGGATGACGCTATTGTCCTGGCAAGTACACTAGAAGGCGGCGCCCTTACCTTTGCCCTTCGCGGCGTCAGCGGTGAGACAAGTCACCCATCGGCCGGCGGTATCGATTCGAACGCATCCGGGAGCTCTGGGTTGTTTGACGCCAGGCTGAGATGCCGTGCTGCGATGACACGCCTGAGTCCAAGAATCGTAATATTACAATAGACATAGGAGAGAAATGGCTTCCGCATCTAAGTACATCTCGATTTTGGCGGCGGCTCCGCTGGCGCTTGTCGCTCAAATCAACGTTACCGGAGTTTCCACTACGGCGACGCAGGCGATTCTGCAATACACTTCCCCGATACAATCGGCCTGCAGTCTTAAAGTGGCCGATATGGACCGGTCGTTAGCGATGGCTTCGGCAACGCAATCCGGCGGCCAGGTTACAGTTCAAACTAACGCCCCTCATGGTCTCCTCACGGGCGCCGTGATCTATATGGAGAATTCCGGGGTATCCGCATGGAACGCCTGGCAAACCATTACCGCGGTTCCGTCGCCTTCCAGCTTCACATTCTCGAATGCCACAGCAGGGACGGCTGCTGGGGGGAATGTGGGCGTGTTAGTGGACGACGTAAACCCGGCCTTATTCAGCGGAGCCGACCAGGATTCGCGTCCGGGAAACATTACGGCGGGGCAGATGCTCGCGGCGGGACAAAGTCCATCTACGGCGGCGCCTGCCGGGAGGACCAGGACATTCGTGATCGGGCTACGGAACGCCCAGTTTGCTTCCGACGGAGACCGCCATTCGAGAGCTCTGCAAGCGAACGCGCGCCACCATTTTACGCTGACTTGCGGCACGCAAAGCTTCGATCAGGAATTCCGCACCCAGAATGTCCCGTTGGGCGACACGCATAACGAAGGGCCGCTGGCAGACCGGGCCAATCCCGGACAGTATTCCTACCCGGGGGTGCAATGGTCCAATCCAAGCCAGGCTCTCATCGATCCGCTTACCGGACTACGCTCTGTCCGGGCCACGTCGCCCGTGGGGACGCCATCCACCACGCAAAACTTCGTGACGGCGATCGATATACAGTCTGCCTGGCAGAATCCGGCGGCTCCCCTGTCCAACACCAGCGCCACGGCATCGTTCACCGGCCCATGCTCATCCGGGACATGCCCGCTATTCTTGAGGGCGGACAGTCTTACTCTGTACGGGGGCTCCGTCTATGCCAGTCAGGGGTCGTCTCTCGACTGGGTGACGGTGACCATCAACAAGGCTTCCATCAGCAATCCCGGTTGCTCCGGAGACGACTGTATGGTGGTCGCCTGCCTGACGGTGAATGGAGTTACCTGTACCAGCGGCACGCAACAGGCAACTCTTACAGGGACGCCGGCCAGTTATACATTTGGCAGCCAGGCGCTGATGAATTTGTGGCAAGGCTCCGGCCAACCGGCGATCATCCGGCCCGATGTCTCGCTAGCCACAGGCACGGTGAGTTACACGGCAGCCACCAAGCAGGTTACGCTGGTCAGCGGCAACCCCTTCAGCATCAAGTGGACCGCCGGAAGTTCGATTAACATCGGCGGCGCACAATTCACCTTAAGCTCGGTGCAGAGCGAGCGGCAACTCACATTATCCGCCGGCCCGGTTTCGAACCAGAGCTCAGTGACTTACTCCGCCAATAACTTCGGCGTGCTCATCTGGAAAAAAACAGCTACCGCCGACCGCATATCGATCGGCTATACCACGTTTCAATACGGCGCCACGGTGATGCCGGGATGGGGAGCGGCGCCCGAGTATGAGCAGGATTGTTCGCCCAATGTCAATGTCGGCGGCAAGGCCGGGTACAACTGCTTCGTTAGCCAGGAACTCTACTGGGTCGCGGCCGATGGCAGCGATCTGCGCGACCTCGGTCAAGTGGCTTTAGCCCCGACGGCGAACGGTAGTTGGCCCGGTTACCAGGTATGTGGACAGTCCGGTGTGGCCTACCAGTTCGATCCGCAAAACGGAGATACCTGGTATTGCTCCGTGTTCCTATTTTTCGATCAGCAGAGGCTAAGCGTCTTAAAGGTACAGTACATGGGCGCTCATTCCCGCTACACGCCGGGGCAGATCTTACCGCTCTGCGCCCAGGGCGTATCGCAGCCTTGCCTGCAGGTCACAGTGATGCAGCCCAACAAGAGCCAGTCGGTGAGTCAGGCGGGCCCGGCGTTTAATCCGGACTTCGCGGCCAGCGGCTACCCGGTTTTCTCTCTCGCTTGGGGCGGAATCTCCTCGGACGGCGATATGGAGTTTTACACAAGGTCCACCGGCCAGGACTCACCGGGCTGGTTGTTCATCTTTACCATTGGAGACGGCACTCCAACCGGCACGACCCCTAATAGCTTTCATATGGTAGCAGCCGCGGCGAGTTATCGAACGCCGCCTCTTACCTGGTGCACGATTCACGCCACGGTCCCGGCCGAGGCCGGCTGGGCATTCATTGCCAGCAACAACCTGGGAATATATGGACCCGCTAGTTATACGATGAGCCTCACCAGCGCTCCTCTTACGCCGAATGTGGGAGGCGGCGGCGGACTAAGCGTCTGTCCGCCAAACCCATTCGGAGTCACCGGAACTGTGTGCACCACCATTACAGTGAACGGGCCTCCGACCGCCCCAGGAGGGCCCCTCACCCCCACCTTTCTGCAAAACATGCAGGTAGGAGACCTGCTGCAAGTCGCTGCCTGCTCCACCTGCTCCGCCGACCTTGAAGTCTTTCGGGTTGTCGCGGTTGCCAGCCCGACGCAGATGACGGTGCAGCGCGGGTACCTCTATTCGATCGGCTCCCACGCCGGGACCACCCTCTACCCCGTCTGCGGCACGCAAAACATTCAAGATTCGAGGACAGGGGTGTGGAATTACCGCGCCGATCCGTATGGAACGAATGCCAACGGCCAGACCATGATCGTCGATACGACCATTCTGAACGGTCACACCTTTACAGGCAACGGCATCTACATCACGGCTGGCGGGTTCCCTTACAATCTTGGCCCGCTATGCCCCATCGCTCTTCTCACAGCCAGCGGAGCCTGTAACCAGGTTCGCTTCGGCAATGTGGCGACTGCGATTCAAAGTCCAGCCAACGCCATCGCGATCAACCCGGCGTTTGCCGGCGCATTCGGCATCGGATCTCCTAACGAGGTCGATACCCATCCGGGCCCTTGCTTCAACGGGGGGTGCATGGACGCGCGGCCAATGGACGGCGGGGCGTTCGGGACTCTCAACCCTTTCACGCAAGTAAGCGGTCAACTATGGGAGTCCACTGGCGCGCAATCGATCCTCAACCGCAAGCTTCTAACTACAATGGCGTACGTTGGACGCTTTGCGCTGGTCGATGTGAGCGGCCCTGGCAGCCTTATTGGCAGCGGACCGCAGGATTCATACAAGTACTGCTATGTCTGGGTGGCGGGTGAGTGCCAGCCCGGCTCGTCCATAGGCACGGTATACGTGAATGCCCCCTATGTCAGTTATCCGTCCTGTAGTTACCCGGGAGTTGCCCAGCAAGCTGACGACACCAACGCGATTTGTATTGGGTCTCTAGGCGCCTATACGGGGAATATCGTGCAATATGGCGTCAATCAGCACGACTTAATGGGAGCTGGGTTCCGCCGGCTGGGCCCTAACTATTCGAAATGGAATCAGCAGGACGTGTTTTGGAATGTCGCAGTGACGCCCAACAGCGGCCTGATAGAATCGTGGGTCCGATGGCTGGATGGCGTTGCGCACGAGGATCTCATCACGATTTTTCCGCCGTATCCAGCCCAGGATGGAGTTGCGCGGAATACGTTCATCCCGGTTCCAGTGGTGGTCGACCCGCCGCCCGGCAACGGCGTTCAAAGCGCGATTGTGGAATTTGGATACGCGGAAAACGGCGACCCTGGAAGTTACTTTTGCACGTCCAGGCAGGAAGCCTGCGTGGCGGCAAGCGGCTCCGTAAATACTGTTACGCCGTTTTACTTTCAACAGTCGGAATCTTATTCGGGCGTACCCTGCGCCACGGGCTGCACCATTACGATTCCCGCATTCTCGCAACGCGCCGTCTATTATCGATGGCAATACTTGGGGGCGTCGGGCCAAGTGGTTGAGTCGAGCAAGGTTCATGTCGTGCTGACCCCATGAGCTTAGATGACGGCAACCTGGCCCGTTACGGATGTGAATTAACATACTATTCTGCATTGACAGATCAATAATACCAATTTCATACTGAGGGGTAATGATTTCAAGAAGTTCAGCGCGGAGATGTGTGGACGCCGGCGATTGACGGCGGCCCAATCAGCCAGCCCAACTCATTCCTTCGTCAGGATCTAGTGAGAGACAAAATGGAAATTCCAGTTTAGGCGCCATTGGAATTATACCAACGTAAAAATGGCGATTTCCGATCTGCGGGTTCTACGCGAAGTACCGGTGCTTTTCGCCCGGGCTGGCATGATGTTGTCCAAGTACTGGGACTCCGAACAGCGCCGTGACAGGCTTAAGCTTCTGCTTAAGATCCGCTCCAGGCGGGACATGTTAATGCTTCCTTGCGAAGCTTGCCAGATCATGAGCGCGATCGACGCTGTCAAGAAAATTCCTGGAGACATGGCCGAACTCGGAGTCGCGAGTGGCGCCTCCGCGATGATGATAGCTTCGCGCGCGCCCGGGCGAACGCTGCACCTCTTCGACACTTTTGAGGGTCTTCCGAAACCCACTCGGCAAGACAGCGCGCGATTCAAGGAGCGCCAATACCGCTATTCCCTCGAAGAAGTACAGCGCTACCTCAAGACTGAGGATATACGTTTTCACCGCGGACTATTTCCGCACACTGCGGCTGAGCTGTCTGATGTAAGATTCGCATTCGTGCACCTGGACGCCGACCTGTACGAGAGTACCAAAGCCGGCTTAGAGTGGTTTTATCCGCGGCTGAATAAAGGCGCAATCCTCATCTGCCACGACTATGACACGTCAGCCGGTGTGAACCGCGCGTTTGAGGAGTTCTTCGCCGACAAGCCCGAGCCTTATTTAGATTTCGTGGGTTGCCAGTGTGGGTTCGTGAAACTGTGATCTGACGCAGCCCGGGTACTGAAATTGTAGGATCCCAACAGGGCCCTCGTCGTTCGCCCCGATGCCGCCCGATCAAGCCTGCTCTCCAGAAAGGCGCGCAGCTGGTTCAAAGATTCCATGCCGTAGGAAGGTAGCTCGCGTGCGCGGCGCTCGGCCGCACCTCATAGATCTCAAACTCCCCATTCTCATAAATGCGGACATATCGCTGCGGCTCCTGTGCGAGCAGCGGGGCCAGGCGTGCAGCATCGTCCGGGTCGCGCTTGAAAAGCAGCACATACCGTGCGCCCGCTCGATCGACCACGCCGGAAAACCGCGAGTCATAGGGCAGCATGGACGATCGCCGCCCGGTAAACAGGCCCACCCAGCGTGGTTCGTGGGCGACGATCAACGCGTCTGCCGGCGTATTCGTCCGTATGTAGGCGAATACATCGGAGGCCGCCGGGCTAGCCACGTCGGCGTCCGGGGCTTGAAGGTTGGATGGCCTCAAATTGCTCAGCCCGATAGCGACGACCACCGCCGCGGCCGCATAACGCAGGTTCGCCGCCATGCCGCTGCGGGTGAAGCGCAAGAGGGCGTTCATCCCTTCCCATGCGTAGATTAAGTAGATCGGATACAACGGCCCCAGATAGCGGTCGACCGGGTCCCAGTAGGGTATTAGGACAACCATGTAACAGATGAAGAAGGTTTCGCTTAGTTTCGGTCCGCGCCGAAGACGCCGGAAAAGCCCCCATAAAGCCAGCGGCAGACTCACGGCCCAGAGTGCGATCCTGAGCAAGTTACCGATGCCATTGATCCAAAGATAAGAGAATAGTTTCAAGCATGTGATCAGGTGATTCAGCCATATCGCTGGCGAAAAGACAAACTGCCCTCCGTAAGTGGAGTCACTGTGCCAGAGATGGCTTGAGACCAAAGCCAGTGGGATGAATGTCGCCACTAGGGCGGCCAGGTACAGCCATGTTCGCAACCTGCCCTTGCGAGGCCAACCCCGCCACACTTCCCGCAGGATCATGCCAATAAACAAAGCGGCTCCAAGCGACCTGGTGGTGTAAACGTACCACGCGCCCGCGCCCAGAATGACGCCCCATAACACGGGACGCCGATCGAGGTCCCCGCGCTCCTCCGCCACATCCTGAAGAAGGAGGACCAGGAAAAGCTCGGCAAGAAAAGCGGCGTCCGAGCCCAGCACGTTCCAGACCGAGAAATAAAATTTCGACAGGCCGACGGCAAACATGATCAGCCATGCCACTGCATCCCCGGTAGTGCGGCGTACGTACAAGAAAATCAGAAAGGTGGAGAGCGCCAACAGTCCGTTGGTCAGTGTCTTGAAGGCGAGAAAATTGTAACCGTAGAGCGCATAGAGCGGGGCCAGCAGCAAAGGGTATCCGGCCGGATAAGTGGATGGGCCAATTAGGAAAGTCTCCGGCTGGCGAATGTAGGCGGTCTGCGCATAAGGGAGTCCCCCGGCGAGGTTCCGCGCATGCATGAGGTACATGGCGCAGTCGCCCAAATACCAGTCGTGGCCGGGAGTCTGGCGCCAGATGTACAGAGTGAACAGAGCGATAGCGAATAGGGGCGCTATCCAATATTTCCAGTGCTTCGCGGCGGAGAAAAGCATAATCCTTCCGGGTCGGCCGCGCTCCTCCGCAGCGATCCTCCAAGTTCTTGAATATACGCTAGCCTCGATTTTCCGGCAAACCTCATTCTAGGTATAACAGGCCCAGGCCCAAAGCGCCTCTACTTTCGGTTATGCCGTCTTCTGCGCCGCGTTCGCTTCGGCTGGCGGGCTGAATCGGATGTCCTGGAGCATATTTAAGAATTGGACGGCGCGGAGGGGAAAGGTTTTCGTCTGCGTCGTGCGAGGGGCTCCGGTGGCAACGACTCTTGGCTACGCCTGGCAGCGGGGGGCGTCCGTATACGCTGTTGCACGGCGGGATTTGTGCTCGCTGCTTAATGGCCGCAGTTGCACGACGCACCGGAAACGGGGCTACCGGCGGAACAGCACGTCCGCCGCCGCTGCATTCGGCGTAGATTGGCCGCCGCTCGTCGGCTGTGGCAGGAAGGGAACCGCGAGCTGGCGGGTCCACGTTGCTCCGCTGGCGTCCCGGCCGGTGAAGGCCATTCCTACCGACGACGGCACGGCGATGTTCGACGCCCGCAAACTTGCGGAGAGCGCGCCGTGCGCCGGCAGTGTGGCGCTGCCGAAGAAATCCGCGATTGAGCCCGCGTAGCTCACTCCGTTTAGAGTCAGCCCGGTCACCGTAGTGGCCACGCCCGCGGTTTCGTTCAACTGGATAGTGAAAAAGAAGGTGGCGCCATTCGCATCCGGCGCCTGCTGGTACACCGGATTCGGCGTCACTGAAGCAGTCACCGCGGAGGTAGCGGCCGGACTGCCCAGGCCAATGGTTGCGGCTGCCGATGAGGGACTGAACGTGGGGCTGCCCCCGTAGTAAGCCTGTACCGCGTTGTTGGCCGCGAGCAACTGGCCGCCGAAAACCGTGATGGAAGCGGTGGCGGTTCCGCCGGATCCCGAGAGCGTCGCGGCGCCCACTGGATTATTTCCCAGTGTGAATGAAACCGGCCCTGTGGGCGATATGGCGCTACTTACTGCCTTCACGGTAGCGGTCAGCACGGTGGATCCGCTCGCCAGGATAGTGGCCGGGCTGGCAGTGAGCGTAGTGGTGGTGGCGCTCACCGGTATGCCGGCCCATGCGGTGATCAGGTTGTACGCGTTCACGGACCCCAGGCCGGTCACAAGGTCGTAGCCCACGCCAGCCGAGTACCCGAACGTACCGCTGGCGCAATTCGCCGTACCCACCTGGCACGGAACGATGTTGTCGCCCGTGGTCACGTCGTGAAAAATGCCGGCCGCGCCAGCCGCCGCCATGCCGTAAAGCTTCGGGTTGATGTTGCCCACGCCGGATTTTGCCTGCACCTGGTTCTGCAGCAGGTACTGATTGAGCAAAGCGATCATGCCGGCGAAAGAAGGCGCTGAGGCCGACGTTCCGCCCACGCCGATCGCCGCGCCCTCCGAAATAACGATGTAGGGATCGTGGGCGTCCGACGCGGCCAGGGAGACGTCCGGCACATCGCGCGCGCCATCGTTGGGAACACCCGGACCCGTTTGCCACGCGGGCTTCTTGTAAACCGAGCTCAAACCGCCGCCGCTGGCGCCAATGGTCCCGCCCAGCGCCTCGCTCGCCGCTGTGTCGTTCCACGACGTCTCGGGAATATAGGAAAGCGCCGATCCGAGGTTGGGCCCGTTGACGGCGCTCCAATAGCTGAGGCTTCCTTCGACGAATTCCGTCCCGCCCACCGCGGTAACTTCGGGAACGCTGGCGGGAAGGCTGACTCCCAGGCCCTGCGTCGCGGTGGCGACGTCATAGTCGCAGCCGGCGGCCCCGGAATCGCCCGATGAAGCGAGCCAGGTGATTCCCAGCGCATTGCCTTTCTGCGCTTCCACCTGGAAGTCGGTCAGGCCCAGGCGGTTCGACGCCACTGCGTTTTCGCATAGCCCAAAACTCTCGCTGAGCACCGGCGCCAGGTTGTTGTCGATGGCATAGTAAGCCGAGTAACCCGCGTCGTCGCTGTAAACGTAGATCAGCGTCGCAAATCGAGCCACCGCGCCGGACCATTCCAGGTCGAGGTCCGCCTCTACTTCGTCGCCGGTGACTCCGGGGTAAGTGCCCGTGGGAACCATCTGGATGGTGGTTGGGGGCAGGCCCGAAGTGCTGCGGAATGTCGCGATGTCGCTGGGGTCGATGTCGCTCTGTCCTACAATCGCAATGCTCTGTCCCGCGCCCAGATATCCATAGCTGTATAAGGGCACGAGATTGTAGATAGTCGCGAGATCGTCGGGCGCCAGGTAGTGGGTTCCGTCAGTCGCGTTATAGTCCGGCAGGGCTAGCTTCCGCGGCGCTTTTGGATGAAAGTCGTTGAGCCCCAGCACACCCGCAACCATGGGTTCGATGGCCGCCGGCAAGGACGGGTTGGTGGCGTTGGCGAAGTGAGTTTCGGCGCCCACCTGGTAGTGGTGGATTTCCGTATGCAGCGCCGCCTGCACCTGGCCGGCCGTGCCACTGAAACTGATAAACTCGCGGCCGCGGGCCGTATATCGCACGGCGAAGCCCTGGGAACTCAACCAGGCGGCGACCTTGTCCAAATCAGCCACGCTCGCTCCGAAGCGCTCGGCGTAGGTTTCCGGAGTCAGCCAGTTGTGATAGTCCGGCGATGCAGCGTCCTGCTGCTCCGCCAGCAATTGTTCGAGCGCGGCTTGCTGGGCGGTCGACGGCCTCAGCATTAGAGTGATATTGCCAAGCCGGAAATCGGGTTCCACGGCCCCCCGATCGTACTTCGGCTGCGCCTGGCGGGGAACGCTGCCGCCGACGGCCGTCGAATAGCGGGCATCGATGGCGGCAGTGATACGATCCTGCTGGGCCGGTAACACGGAAGCAAACAAGCAGGCAAAGAGCGTGGCGCGGACACTTGGGCGCAATACCATCCCTCTTTGTACCGCTCAGAGCGCGATGGTGTAAATTACCAAAAGGTTAACAGACGGATATAGCGGAAGGTAACACGGAGACTGGCGGATATCTCGCAAACAGGCGCGTGTTGTAGCGCCCGTCCCCTTCCAGCGCCGCACTGTTGGCTACGCTCCCTCACGGTCGCGGCTCCGATTGGCGCCGGGATGCGGCGTATTGGGGAGCGGTGACGGCGGCGCCCGGTTTAGCCGCGCCTATCC
The DNA here is from genome assembly GCA_049522755.1 of Bryobacteraceae bacterium. GTDB lineage: Bacteria > Acidobacteriota > Terriglobia > Bryobacterales > Bryobacteraceae > PALSA-243. The sequence goes on from JBEKNN010000029.1 coordinate 16,050, forward strand.
TTGCCTTGATATCCCACACAGCCGGCGCGCTTGCTTTCAACAAAGAATATGTTGTATGCTGAGGCGTTCATATTTTAGGTGTACCTAAATTTTTATGCGATTATCGGGAACCATATTCGCTTTGCCTGTGCTGGCGGCTTCCCTGTGGGCGCAGGGCGAAACCACCAGCGCCATAATGGGTTCGGTGAGCGATCCAACGGGCGCCGCGATCCCCGGCGCAAAGGTGACCATCACCAGCGCCGATACCGGACTTACCCGGTCGGTTCTCACGGACGATGCCGGGCGATTCAACTTTCCGCAGCTCAAGCCCGGCCCCTATACGGTGAAGGCGGAGGCGGACCGGTTTGAAACGCAGCAGAATACCTCCGTGCAAGCCGGATTGGGCCAAAAGCAGCCGGTCGACTTCACACTGCCGATCGCAGCGTCGAGCCAGAACGTCGTGGTGACGGAGCGCGCGCCGCTCATCAATCCACAGAATCCGAATACGTCGACGACGCTGACAGCGCGTGCGCTCGAAAACCTTCCGAACCCCGGGGGCGATCTCACCTACCCGTTGCAGTTCGCCGCGGGCGCGCTGATCAACACGGCGGGCAGCGGCAACGATTTCGTTGGCGGTACGAACGGCTACGGCAACGTACAGTTCAACGGTCTGCCGTCTCTCTCAAACGGCTATATCGTGGACGGCCTGGAAACCAACGATCCACTGACCAATCTGAACAGCGGCCTATCTACCAACCTGGTGCTTGGCTTGAACTCCATCGCTGAAGTCACTGTCAACACTCTATCCTACGCGACCGATCAGGGGCGGTATGGCGCCTCCCAGGTTAACTATGTGACTAAGTCGGGTACGAATCAGTTTCACGGCAACCTGTATGAGCTTTGGAACGGGTCGAAGCTCGACGCCGCGGATTTCTTCACTAACTCGACGCCCGGCAATCACAAGCCCCGTTCCACGGTGAACCATTTCGGAGGCAGTCTGGGAGGACCCATCCGGCGCAACAAGCTGTTCTTCTTCTTCGACAGTGAGTGGGTACGTATCGCACTGCCCATTGTCTCGGCCGCAACCGTTCCCACGCCTGCATTTCAAAGCTACGTCTTGCGGCAGCTTCCGCTCGGCGGGATTGATTCCGTCACTGGAACAACCTATCAGCCTTCGCCGCAATCGGTCCCACTTTACCAGAAGCTGTTCTCGCTCTACGGGAACACGTCCGGCGCGCCCCTGGCGATTCTCGGGTGCCCGTTCAATAGCGGCGGCAGTGTGGCCGGGGGCAGTCCGGCCGGCGGCAGCCCGCCCAACGGGAATGGCTGCGCTGTCCGGCAGAGCGTCTCGCACTCCAGCGACGATAGCGAACAGGTGCAAACCGCCCGCGTCGACTACGACATCGACGCGATGAACATCACATGGCTGCGCGTTCAGGCCGACACCGGTTTGCAGGCCGCCTACACAGACCCGATCAACCCGGTTTTCGACGCGACTTCGCCGCAGCCTCTCTATTCGCTGGCTTCGGGATATACTCATGTCTTCTCGCAAAACCTGGTGAACTACTTCAACCCCGCGTTTTCCTGGTATGAAAGCCTGTTCGGTCCCGAGGATTTGCAGAAGACACTCGACGCGTTTCCCGTCGTATTGCAAGGCAGCGGATCCAATGCGCCCTTTACGACCCTTGGAGGGCTCGATAACACCTGGGTGCAAGGCCGCCGCGCCGCCAGGTTTTTCATCAACGACAATCTGGCCTGGAGCCGCGGCGCGCACGAACTGAGGTTCGGGACCAACATCAGAATCCTGCGGTTGAACGACTACGATTTCGGCGAAGGAACGGTGCCCCTGGTGACTTATACTACGCTTCCGCAATTCATTTACGGAGTTGCGTCGACCGCATCCAAGACGTTTCCACTCGCCAACTCACAACCTTATAACTTCAACAACGCGGACTTATATGTTCAGGACACATGGCAGGTGACTCGAAAGCTGACTTGGACTGTCGGATTGCGCGCAACGCATAACTCAAACCCGGTCAATCCGCACGACGCGGTAGCGCGCCTTCCCGGCTCGTTCGATGCGATCGATCATGACGTCAATCAGCCATTGGACGGATTGATTGAGACGCATCTCGGGAACATCTTCGCTTCCACGCCGCTGGCCATCCTGCAGCCCAGAACCGCGATCGCCTGGCAGGTGGCGCCGAAGACCGTGCTGCGTACCGGGTTCGGGTTATTCAGCGACATTCTGCCGGGAAGCGTGGCCGATTTTATCGGCGTCAATCCGCCATACTCGAAGACATTTCAGGGCGGTCTGCTGGGTAATGTGGGCGGAACGGAGATTGCGCCGGGAGTTCCGAATAGCGCCGTGGATGCGACCATCGCGGCCAATCAGACGTTCACCTCGGGCTTCGCCCAGGGCCAGCTCTCCTGTGCCTCGCCGAATGCTAATACGAATACTTGTCTGCAGCCGGTAGCCATCACCGCGGTTCCGGATGGCAAGCTGCATGCGCCCTACTTCATGCAGTGGAGCCTGGGGCTGGAGCGCCAGATCGGATCGGCTATCAATCTTCGCGCACAGTATGTGGGCACGCGCGCAGTGAACCAGCCTTACCAGACACAGGTGAACGGTTACCAGACCGTGTGCAGCGGCTGTTTTGCGCCATTTCCCTACGGCCAGCCAACGGACCCGCGATTTGGCGCCGTGACGCAATTGAGCACGGGGGCGAACAGCCACTATAATGCCCTGCAACTTACAGCGGAGAAGCGCCTCACTCATGGGCTGCAGTTACAAACCAACTACACATTTAGCCGCTGCATGGATACAGTGTCGAACGGCGGGTTTCTGCCGTTCTCGGCGGGTGGCATTATCTCGCCGCTGCCCGGAGCATTGGGGCGCCAATACGGCCCATGCGATTACGATGTCCGGCACAATCTTACCGCGCAGTATGTCTATGAGTTGCCGGTTAAGACGCGCAGACGGATGTTGGGCTACGCCGTCAACGGCTGGCAGATTTCCGGCACGGCGTTCTGGCACAGCGGGCTTCCGTTCTCGGTATTAAGCGCGCCCTATACCGCCAATGGAAACGGCATCGTGCAGGGTGGCGGCCCTCAATACGCCAGCGTGGTTGCCGGAACGCCGTTATACGCACACGGGGCCGTCGCGGGCGTGACGCAGCCGGGAACCATTCAGTGGCTCAACCCCGATGCTTTCGTTTCCACAGTGGATCCGAGCACGGGCGCCTGCGCGGGCGGCGACACTCCACAAAACTGCCAGTTTGGCAATCTCGGCAGAAACTCATTGCGCGGTCCCGACTTCACCTGGAGCGATTTCTACCTCACGAAGTGGTTCACGCTCGGTGAGCGCCTCAAGATGCGCATCGACGGGCAGTTCTTCAATGTGTTCAATCATCCGAATTTCGGCCTGCCGGTTTTGGGCTATGCGGGCATCCCTGGGAACCGTTCCACGCAGACGGGCTTTGGAGCGCTGACTTACACTACGTCTCCGCCGACTGGGCTGCTTGGCGTTGGCCTGGGCGGGGATAGCTCGCCGCGCATGATTGCGTTTCAGGCCAGGCTGGAATTCTAGTTTATCCGCGTTAAGCCAAGCGTTTGCGGCGTTGCCGCTTGGAACGAGGATTTTCCGCGAGAGTAGCCAGTTTCGAAGGCGTCTTCGATGCACTCAGAGCGGTCATGATGGCGTGGGCAGTCGCGGCGTCCGGCATGGCGGATGCGTCATCATGCGTCTTCGCCGTCATGTCTGCAAAGATTCTGTAAATCCGCACTGCGACGGCGGCTAATTGACTTGGATGACTTGGCAAGCTCCCTTGCGGGAACAGGTCCCGGTTCTCTTGCAGGAAGGCAGCAGCCTTCTGCAGGATCGTATGTTGCTCGCGGCTTTTTTCCGTTTCGTAACTGAATACCCATTGGTCGACACGATGCGCTATTTCAGGCTGGGTCTGTCGACCGACTGGAACCCCCGTCGCGGCAAAAATCCGGCAATCATAGTCGCGACAGGTCTGAGGACGATCGTCATAGATCGAGCATTGGTTGTCGATCAGCATGGGACAGTGACCCTTGTCGGTATAGCCCATGAGCACATGCCCCTTCGGTAAGCCGGGGGCGGGAAACAGCAGGGCGCGAGGAATCCGCTCGATGGTTTGCGTTTCTTCAGGCTTGATATGTATGAACATGGAAGAGCGGCAACACCCTTTGCAAGCGCCGCAAGGTACATCAACCTCGCCCTTTCCCGACCGTAACAAGGCCTCGGCGCTACGAAGCCAATCGGAAAAACTGCCGGCCGGCACGCTTGAAGCGTCGCTGTTACGAGGTCTTGGCTCACCGTCTATGAGCTGCACTAAACCGGGACGATGAGACACGATGGATATGATACCGAGGTTGAGGCGCCTGTGTCTCTGCGCGCGGCGAGGATAATCCGGTTGCCTGCGCGAGGGGCCAGTTGACATGCTGGTGATAGACCATGTTGAGAAGATCCCCACCGGGAATTAGTCGCGTGAGTCAAGTAGTCCGAGACGCCTGCGATGCCGACTAGTTCTCAAGAGGCCTCTCGACGCGATCGATAACGATCGTCTCCACAGGACCTTTCTGCGATTCCAGGCGCAATCCGAGTTGTTCCTGGATGGCGGTGAAGAGCGAGGGGCCACCGGGATCGGGGGCGGCCCCGCCATCAGCGACAGCGGATTGAGTCGCGTCAGGGGTCCATTCGAGCTTGAAGTCGAAATTGCCTTTGAGGCCGGTCCTATCCAGTCCGGGGCGGCCGAGTTGATTCGAAAGCGCGGTCACCAGCATCTCCAAAGTGGCGACGCTACCTGTCAGTTGGCCCGTGCCAATGCGCAAGCCGCGGAAGCCGCTTTCTTCCTTGCCGTCCGCCGGCTTGAGCTTAGCTCCATTCTTTCCGACTACGAGGGCGTATACGGCGCCTTCCTTGGTTTCGCGATGGATCACAAGTTGAAAACGATCCGCCAGCAACGCTCGCAGCCGCGACCGCATTTGTTCCTGGGCCGTCTTGCTCTGACTGTCGGTTTGGTCGCGTAGATCGTCAGTCGCGTTAACAGAAGCGGCGCCGCGTTCCGGTTTCCCGACGATGTCGAAGCGGTCGGAGTCGATCCATCCTGGTCCACCGGAGACCTGAAAGGGACGCACGTCGTAAGCTAAGGTCACGAGGAATCTCAACGTAGCGCCTGTGGTTCGCAGACCTCCGCCGGGCTGTATCTGAATCAGCGTGCGACCGTCGTAATTCGCGCTGGGCTTGATGGACGCCACCTCGTAGGTCAGAGGCGGCGGAGAGATTTGACCGAACATACAGGTAACTATCAGGAGCGGCAAGGTTGCGCTCCTGACTATTGGTTCCATATGCGGTCTCTTTATGACTGGCGCGGGACTGCGAAGAGCGTTCACACGAGTGTGAACGCTGCTCGCATGAGTGCGCGCGCCACACACGGACGTCTACTGGGACAGAGTAAAGATGATGTCGACCGTCGTCGACACCGACACCGGTTTCTCGTTCAACAGGGTCGGCTGATAGACCCACTCCTTGACTGCGTCGAGGGCCGCCTGACGGAGCAAGGGATGGCCGGATACTACCTTCAGTTGTTGTACGTGTCCGTCGGGTCCGATGAGCGTCGCTAACTCGACTGTGCCTTGTATCCGCGCGTTCTTGGCCAGGTCGGGATAGACGGGTTGGGTTGAGGAGATCAGCTTGTTGTTCTGCACCCGGCCGCCTACAGGTATCACCCCAGGGATCGCGGGCGCGGCCGTAGCCCCATCCGCCGTGATTCGCCGACCCTCGGCATAAGGAGCCGAAATTCGCAGGGTAACGTTGTTTGGAGATGCACCAGCAGAGCTAAAGGACGCCATTAAATGCTCATCGAGTTGATGCACCGCCTGGAGGAAGGTTGACAACGTTTGGCGCGACACCCGGTCGCTGACATGCAAGGGCGGAAGTTTCGCCAGAAACTCGTCGTCCGGGATCCCCAGCCCTTGCAGTTGGATCGCTTGAATAGTGACGAAGTCGCTGCTATCGGAAGTTGTTGAACCCAGAACGTCGGGGACCACTGAAGGGGTCGAGCTTCGCTTCCCGTTGAGCACGCCGCCACTTGGGGCGGATGCCATCACCTGGGTAATGGCGGCATCTCGCGCGATGTTGAGCGTGCCCGATGTCTCGGGGTCGGGCAAATGGAAAGTGACGCCGATCTGCCGCGTGCTGCCGGCAGCATCCTTGGTGAAATGCCAGCTCAGCACCGATTGCAACACCGGCTTCCGCAACTGTTCCGGCCCGCTCAAGATGGACGCGTCGCTGACGTTTCCGGCCGCATCCACTTTGACTTCCGCCAGCACAGTTCCTTGAGCCCCCGCTATCTGGGCGTCGCGAGGATACAGTACGGGCGCGCGATGCATGAAATGCGCCCCTTGCGCGTCTACCGAGACGCCCGCTGCATCGGTGACTGCCTGCGGCGCGGCCCACAGCGGAAAAGCGGCCGTGACGAACCAGCACGCTCCCGCCAGAATTGCCAGCCCGGCGGCCAGCGTGGAAACGGTTCTCGTCTTCGACATGCTCTTCTCCTTCAAGATCGAAACTACTCTAAGCTTCAAGTGTCGTTTGCGCAGGAACAACGGCGCCGGCGCCAAATCGAGCTGTAGCGCCGCTCCCGCGACGGTGAGCAGCGCATCCACATATTGCTCGCGCGCTTTGGTCATGTCGATCACGGCGCGGTCCACGGTCTGCTCACGCGCCAGTTGAATCTCGCCCAGCAGCCACCAGATGGCCGGATGAAACCATAGGCCCGCGCGCACCAATTCCTCGGCGAGCATTGCCAGCCAGTCGCGCCGCCGCACGTGCAGGATTTCGTGGCAGAGAATGGCGTCCTGCAATCCGCGGTCAAACTCGGGAAAATTCGACGGCAGCAGAACTACGGGTTTGAAAAGCCCGAAGGTGACAGGGCTGGCGATTTCGCTGCTGAGCCGCAAGTCCGCTTCCACCGCCCACGCGGGCGCGGGCTCGAGCGGAATCGAATTCCGCCGGTACCGCCGCAGCCGCCAGAAACCGGTGGCCAGCAGGCCCAACCGCGCCATGCATCCGGCCATCAGAACGGCCAATGCGATTTCGCCCGGGGATATGTGCCAGCTCCGCCGTGCGGCCGCGGGCGCAACCAGAACCGTGGCGCCGGTGGAGACCTGCACCGCGGCGGTAACCGCTTCGCTTCGCCACGGCTGCACCAGCGGAATCAGCAGGCAGGCCGCCAGCAGCGCGTGCCAGAACAGCAGCCGCGCCTTCGGCGACCGCATCCGCAACGCCGCCGGAAGCCAGCCGGACGCGCCGATCAACAGGCCGACTTGCAGGCAATAGGCGATGAAGTTATTCCACAAAAGTCCGCCGCTCATGACTGCCTCCGCAGCCGCGCGATCTCGTCCAGATCTTCGCGCGACAGGTCATGATCTTCCACCAGATGAGCCAGCAGCGGTTCGGCCGACCCGTTGAAGACGCGGTTCACGAATTCCCGCACCATGGCGCCGATCACCTGCCGCTGCGGCTGCGCCGGCCGGTAGACATGCGCGCGCTCATTCTGCGTCTTCTTGAGGTATTTCTTCTGCTCCAGAATTTTCATCATGGTCATGACCGTGGTGTACGCCACCTTACGCTTTTCGAGCAGCGCTTCGTAGACGTCGCGCACCGTGGCCGATTCGCGTTCCCACACGATCTTCATGATTTCGAGTTCCTGCCCGGTCAAAGTCGGGCTTCGTCGTCGCATACTAATTTATTAGTACTAAATCGGCTGCATGTCAAGGGTTATTTTCGGCGGGGCGTGATTTGTTCCGGTTAAGCCAGTGGCTTATCGGCCGAACCGCGGTGCGCCGTTTGAATCCCGTGTTTGGCGCGGTCGCGTAACTCGGAGATGTTGAGACCAGTCATCGCCACCAGCGACCGCCCCTCCAATCAGCAGCGGCATCAGTCGATAGGCGGCATAGCCGTATTTCATGCCCGATTATGAAACATCAGATCCGAAACATTCAGGCCCGCTGTATACGGGGCTTCGCGAAGTGTTTCGGGTTCTACTCTTTGCGAGACAGGCTTTCGGACTCAGAGTGTTGAGCGTTCTAGTACAACGTGCACTTGCTGATCTTGAACTGCCGAAGCCATAGTGGGCCACAGCCGGAGTAATTAGCCGCTTTAGCAAGTCCCGCCAAAATGTAGAACACGACCACGCCAAACAAGTTCATAACAACCTGCCTGCACTCTATCATGAAAAACCTCCCGTCTGGTACTGCGCACTGTCCCGAAACTAACCTTGCAAAGAGGGCGTGCGCCTAATCGGCCGACCCGCGGTGCGCGGTTTGAATCCCGTGTTTGGCGCGGTCGCGTAATTCGGAGATGTTGAGACCGGTCATCGCCACGGCGACCGCCCCTCCAATCAGCAGCGGCATCGTCAGGGCAAAGAACATGATGAACGAGAATGTTTTCGCGTCGTTCTTTTCCACGTCGAACAATCCCAACGCCAGGACGCACGCCCATTGGAACAATCCGACATTGCCGGGCGCGGTGGGAATCACGGTGCCGAAGCGGACAATGGTCAACACGCCGGCCGCAACCCAGATCGACAGATCGAGCCCATCCGCCTTCATCAGGGCGTATACCGAGACAAATTGCAAAGCTACGTAGAGAAAGCTTATGGCTACGGTGATGCCAATGGTACGGGCGTTGCCCATCAGATGCAGGCCTTCGACGATGTGGCGCAGCGTGGAAGCCCAGCGGCCCTCGGGGATGGCGGCATGCGCGTCGAGTTTGCGGGCGATAATCCAGAGCAGCGCGGCCGCGGCCACCACCAGAAGCGCGCCCAGAATCTGTACCAGGATGATCAGGTCCCTGGGAATGCCTTTAACCAGACTCGCGGTCACCAGGAAGCAGGCCAGCATCCAAAAGCCGTCGATGACGCGCTCCACGGCGGCTGACGCGAAGCTGAGCGAGAGCCGCATGTTGTTCCAATGCGCCAACAGGTAGCAGCGGATCAACTCGCCGGTGCGTAGCGGCAGCACCTCATTGGCGAAGAGCCCGATATAGATGGCTTGCACGGTGCGCCACAGCTTGAGGCGGATCACCGGGGCGAGCAGCGTGTTCCATCGCCAGGCGTGCGTCACGTAGACTGCGAGGTCGCAGATCACCGCGAGCAGCACCCAGCGGAAATCGAGAGCGCGGATGGAGGGGATGAGGTCGCTGATGGGGTAGCCGTGCAGCACCCATACCAGACAGGCGGTGGACACCAGGTAACCGGCGGCCTGCGGCGCCCAGGACGGCAGCTTGCGGCGTGGCGAAGGATCGGCGGCGGGCTGCATGGCGTTCAGCAAAGCCGCCAACTGGCGAAGTACATTTCATTACCGCCGTGTTGTGGCTTTATAAGCTGCACCAATTTATGATAACTTGGCATTTCAGGACAGCGCGAATGAAGACTCTATTACGATTGGCAGCGCCTCTCGCGCTCGCGGCTCTCACGGCGGCGGCGCAGAATGCGAACGAAGTGAGGGACCGCGGAGCGACCGCCGTGCAATCCGGCCCGGCGCCGCCGGTGACGCTGTATGGAACGCTGGTGGATGCGGGATGCCGCAATCGCACCGCGCTCAATCTGAAGCAGGCGCCCGAGACGTTCGTGGCGGCGGCTCCGGCGCAGACGGCGGCGGAAACGCAGAGCGGGGCGCAGGCACGGACGGCGCAAGGGTATCAGAACCCCAGCACGCCCTCGCAGCAGCCGAATACGCAGATATCGGTGAACGGAATCACGGTCGATCCGAAGACGCTCGCGGCCGAGCGCCACGATGTGCTGGAGCACCAGGTCCCGGACCTGCGCAGCCGGCAGATGGACCCGACGTGCGCCATCACCGGCGCCACACATGGGTTTGCTATCGTTCTGACCGACGGCGGCCGCATGCTCAATCTGGATGAAGGCGGGAATACCTTCGCGAACGAAGCGGTGCAGGGCAGCCCGGAAGGCCGCGCCATGATGAGCGGCAATGGCGGCGGCTTCAAGCCAGCGGCGGTGGTGAAGGGGAATATCCATGCGGATAAGGTTCTGGTGCAGTCGCTGAAGCTGACGAAATGAGGGGCGGCGTGCGGGGACATCGGACTGGCCTCCTGGCTGGTCAGTCGGAGCGCGCGACTCTGGCGCCTCGTGCGCGGCGCGCGCCTCTGGCGCGTCGACCGGCCGGGAGGCCGGTCCCACTGGGATGAAGCCGCTTCGACGTGTTGCGGTGCTGGGCGCCGGAACTATGGGGTCGCGGATTGCGGCCCATTTCGCCAATGCCGGTTATCCGGTGGACCTGCTCGACATCGTTCTTCCCGATCAGCCGAAGCGGAATGCCGCGGCGTTGGCCGGTATTGAGAACGCGTCTAAGCAGCGGCCCGCCGGGTTCTTCACCGATGCCGCGAAATCGCTGATCTCACCGGGTAACTTCGAGGACGATCTGGGACGGGTGCGCGAGTGCGATTGGATTGTGGAAGCGGTCGCCGAGAATCTCGCCATCAAGCGCAGCCTGCTCGAGCGCGTGGCGGCGGTGCGGGCCCCGGGGACCATCGTCTCCACCAACACCAGCGGCATTCCGCTGGCGAGCATCGTGGAAGGATTCGGCGATGAGTTCCGCGGGCATTTCCTGGGCACGCACTTCTTCAACCCGCCGCGTTATCTGCACCTGGTGGAGATGATTCCGGGACCGGAGACGGCGCCGGAGATCATCCGCTGGGTGGTGGAATTCTGCGACCGGCATCTGGGCAAGGGCGTGGTTACATGTAAAGATACGCCGAACTTTATCGCTAACCGGCTGGGCTGCTTCTTCGGCGCCGCCATTCACAAACTGACGGTGGAAGGCGACTTCACCGTCGAAGAAGTGGATGCAATCACCGGCCAGTTGATCGGTCTACCGAAGAGCGCAAGTTTCCGGCTGGTGGATATCATCGGGCTCGATGTGTGGGTGCACGTGCTGCGCAATCTGCACGAGCTTGTGCCGAACGATCCGGCGCGCGAACGCTACGTGGTTCCCGAATTCATGGAACGGATGCTTGAACGCGGACTGCTGGGCGAGAAGCGCGGGCAGGGGTTCTACAAGCGCGTGGGCAAGGGCGCGGAGAAGGAAATCTGGGCCATCGACCGCAAAACGCTGGAGTATCATCCGGCGCAGAAAGTGAAGTTTCCGTCGGTGGACGCGGTGCGCGGCATCGAGGATCTGCCGCAGCGCCTGCGCGCGCTGGTGGCGGGCACGGATCGCGTGGGCCAGTTCCTGTGGAACCTCTACCGCGACTTTCTGATCTATGCGGCGGAGATGATTCCGGAGATTTCGGACCGCGTGGTGGAGATCGACCGGGCCATGCGTTGGGGATTCGTTTTCAAACTGGGGCCGTTCGAAACCTGGGACGCGCTGGGCTTCCGCGAGACGGCCGCGCGGATGCGCAAGGACGGCTGCGTGCTGCCCGAGAATATCCAGCGCATGCTGCATGCGGGCGCGGCGTCGTTCTACGAAGCGGCGGATGCCGGCGGCGAGCCGAACACGCGGTACTTCGACATGGTCGGCCTGGGGTATACCGATCTGGGGTATACCGATCTGGAGGCGCGGCCGGGCGTGATCGCGCTCGATACAGTGAAGCGCGCGCGCGGCGTGGTGAAGAGCAACGCGGGCGCGTCGCTGGTGGATATCGGCGATGGCGCGCTGTGCCTGGAATTTCACAGCAAGATGAACACGCTGGGCGAAGACGCGATCCAGATGCTATTCGCGGGCGTGGAAGAGATGGGGCGCGGCTGCGAAGCGCTGGTGATTGGCAACCAGGGCGAGCACTTCAGCGCCGGCGCCAACCTGATGCTGGTTCTACTGGCGGCGCAGGAAGGCGAATGGGACGAGCTGGACCGCATGGTACGGCGGTTCCAGCAAGCCAACATGGCGATCAAGTACGCGCCCAAGCCGGTGGTCTCGGCGCCATTCGGCATGACGCTGGGCGGCGGGTGCGAAGTGGCGCTGCATGCGGCGCGCGTGCAGGCTTCGGCCGAGACGTACATGGGGCTGGTGGAAGTGGGCGTGGGGTTGATACCGGCGGGCGGCGGATGCAAGGAACTGGTGCTGCGCGGCGGCAATCCGCGGACCCTCTTCGAGACTATCGGGTACGCGAAGGTTTCGACCAGCGGCGCGAATGCGCGCGAGCTGGGGCTGCTGCGCAGTGAAGACGGAATTTCGATGAACCCGGAGCGGCTGATCGGCGATGCGAAAGAGGCGGCGCTGGGGATGCGCGCGAGCTATGCGCCGGGCGCGCCGCGGCAGGATATTCCGGTGGCGGGCGACGCGGGGTACGCGCTGCTGAAGATGGGGCTGTTCCTGGCGCACGAGGGCGGCTACATCAGCGAGTACGATTGCGTGGTGGGCGAGAAGCTGGCATACGTGTTGAGCGGCGGACGCTTGACGGGCGAGCAGCGCGTCGCGGAGCAGTATCTGCTGGACCTGGAGCGCGAGGCGTTTCTGAGCCTGTGCGGACAGGCGAAGACGCAGGAACGCATGGCGCACATGCTGAAGCATGGGAAGGCGCTGCGGAACTGAGGTCGCGTTTGGCCCGACCAAGATTATCCGGCGGGGATTATCCGGCGGGGCATAGGTCCTTGTAGAACTGGCAGCGGCGGCAGTGTTCGCCGATGTTCATGGGGAACTCCTGCTTCGATTGCGCTTCCTGAAATTCGCGCACGATCTGCTGCGGAGAGCCTAGCAGCGAGGGCGCAAGATCCACTTCAATGGCTTTGTCCGGGCGCAGAAAATGCAGCCAGGCATGGTCCGGCGGACGTCCCGCGATGCGCTCCACGGCTAGCGCGTAGAGCTTCAACTGCAGAGAATAATCCTGGGCGCGCTGGCGCGCTTCGGCGGCGGTCACGGAGTCGGTTTTGTAGTCCACGATGGTCAGTTGGCCGCCCTCTTCGAACCATAGGTCGATCTGCCCGCGGATCACGAGGTCTTCGACGGACATGAGAAAGTCGAATTCGCGCTCGACGCGCGTCGCTTGCGCCACGCGCCGGCCCAGCGGGCTCTGGCGGAAAACTTCGGCGAGGCGGAGGGCTTCGCGAACAGGTTGTGATATTGCCAGCGATATTACTTGTTCTGCGGCTGCGCCGGCGAGCAGCGCGTGGACCTGGCTGCCGATCTCGTCGGCGGGAAGATCGTCGTCCTCTTCTTCGTCGTCGTCATCATCGATGGGGCGCAGTTTGCGGCGTCGGCCTTCGAACCCGAGGTAATGCGCCAGGTGGTATTCACGCGGGCATTTGGCGAATTTCGAAAGCGCCGTTACCGTGGCGTTGGCGTCCTGCTGGCCGTCGATGGGTGGGGCGGGCAGTAACTCGACCAGATCCTCCAACTGCGCCGGCGGCCGCGGGTTGTGAAGCAATTCCGGCGCGGCGCTGGTAATTTGCACGCGCAGGTTCCACGGTTTGCCATCAGGCGCGGTCATGGAGACTACTTCGTCGCGGCTGGTTTCCGTATCGAGGTGCAGACTTTTCGCCACCACTTTCGCCCACTCTTTGGTCTTGCCGCCGATGAAGCTGAGGACCAGGTGCTGCTCGGCGCGGCTCATCGCCACGTAAAGCAGGCGGTGGCTTTCTTCCATCTCGCGGACCTTCCGTTCCTGGTGGATAGCGTGCTGGAATTGGTCGTTTTTGTCTTCGCGCCTGGCAGGGTTGCGCCAGCGCGCGCCGAGTCCGATGCGGGGAGAGAACGCCACCACCGGCAAATTGTTCTCCACGCCTTTGTGCATCGCGGCCACGAAGACGATGGGAAATTCGAGGCCCTTGGCCGAATGCACGGTCATCACTTTCACGGAATCGGCGGAATCTTCGGGCGCGGTGTCCTGCTCGCGCGGATTCAAATCGCGCACGCGCGACAACTCCTCGACGAACTGGGAGAGCGTCTCGCGGGAGGCGGCGTCTCTGGCCTGCGCCAGGAACTTATCGATATTGGCGGCGCCGCGCGCGCCGGTTTCGGGACGATAGCCGCAATCGTCAAGGGCCGCGAGCAGCAGGCGATCGAAGGTGACGGATTCGCGGCGGATGCGCCAGGCGTGCAAGCGGTCGCGGAAGCGGGTGAGCCTGGCGTAGTCCTCGCCGAAATCGGCTGCGTTCTCAGGAGCCAATCGCCGGAGCGCGTCGCTTAGGTTACGGTCCAGGATGCGGAGCCGCAGCAGGGCTTCGTCGGACACTTCGACCAGGGGCGAGCGCAGCACGGCGGCGAGACTGATTTCGTCGCGCGGATTGGCGATGACGCGCAGCAGATGGACGAGGTCGTTGACTTCGCGCGCTTCGTAGAAACCCCTGCCACTGTTGATGAGGTAAGGGATGCCGGCCCGGTCGAAGGCGGCGGCGATGGCGCCGAAGACTTCGGTATTGCGCACCAGCACGGCGACGTCTTTGAAGCTGAATTGCGGACTGTCGCGGAGCAGGTCGAGTATGCGCCCGGCAACGCACTGCGCTTCCATTCGCAGGCCAGGGGCGGCGGCTTCCGCAATGACGCCTATCACTTCCACCGCGACCGGCCGCGGCTGCTCGAATGTGCGCTGGGCAACCAGGCTGCGCGGTTCGATGCCGCCCGCGCCGGCGGTTATGGTCTCGATCGCGCTGAGGATTTCGGCGCGGCTGCGGAAATTGCCGGCTAGATTCACCAGATGCTTGCCGCCGCTTTCGATGGCATCGCGATACTGCTGGAAGCCTTGCGGCTCGGCATGGCGGAAACCGAAGATGGATTGGTTGATGTCGCCCACGGCGTAGAACCGGTCCGGCGGCCGCACCAGCCGCAGCAACTCGGCCTGCTGCCCGTTAGTGTCTTGAAATTCGTCCATGAGGACGTGGTCGAACTGGGCCTGCATGCGGGCGCGCGCTTCGGAGTTTTCCGCGAGCAGGCGCACGGCGTACTCTTCGAGGTCGGCGAAATCGAGAGAGCCTGCGCTGCGCTTATGGGCGCGATAGATGCGGTCGAAGCGGCGCAGGATGGCGAAGAGTAAGTCGCGCTGGGGCGCGTGGTGCGCGGTGATCAGGGCGTACTTCAAGTGCTTGAGCTTGTCGTCTTTGAGTAGCTTGACCAGCGCGTACGCTTGTGTACCGCGCTTACACCTATTTAGCTTGGCGGGAAAGTTCTCGAGCTCCGCGAGCGCATCGCGAGGAGTTTCGGCGGACACGATGCGCTGGGCGCTCTCGATGATTTCCTGGAGGTGCTGCTTCTGCGCGTAGCTCCAGGTCGTAAGGGGGTCCAGGCGCAGGGATTCGATCAAAGATTCCACTCCCGAAATGGCGTCGCCGTCCGGCGCCGGAAGCGCCTCGACCTGGTCGATGGTCATACCGGCGCCGCGAATGGCGTCATAAGCCGAGAGAACCGCCTCTTCGAAGTCGGGCGATGAGAGACCGCGAATCAAGGCGCGCACCGCCGCGGCATCGCTTTGGAAGGCCTCTTCCATAGCCTCATCCATGGATTCGCGCTGCAGGCGGTACGCGTCGCGCGCGTCTGCCACGGTGAATTCGGGATCGACGCCCGCCCAGACGGCGCTTTCGTGCAGCAGCCGCGAGCAGAATCCGTGGACGGTGAAGACCCAGGCGCGCTCCAATTTGGCGCGTAGCGCGCTGTCGTCCTGAAAGGCTTCGCCCAGCTTCTTGCGCATGTTGCCGGCGGCCTTTTCGGTGAACGTGATCGCCAGAATGCGAAGCGGATCGACGCCCGCCTCCACCAGGCGGCGAAAGTATTCCACCAGCACGGTGGTCTTGCCGGAGCCGGGACCGGCGACGATGCAGGCGTCGATGTGACGCTTCGAAACATCCACCGCGTCGAGTTGTTCGGGTGTAAGTGCGACCTGGCTCATGCGCTCTCGGTTGCCTCGGCGGCGACTTCGGTGGCAACTTCGGCGGCGACCTCGGCAACAGCCTCCGCAACCACGGTCAGGTTCACGCGGCAGATATCGCGGCAGTCGCAGAAGCGGCAGTTGGCGGGTTTCGCAGGGGCCACTTCCACGCGCCCGGCGCGTATCTCATGCATGGCTTGCAGGGTGCGTTGTTCCGCGATTTCGAGCCAGTTATCGGGAAGCGGCAGGCTGTCGAGCATGCCCGACCGGCTCCAGCCCTCATACTGTATGCCGCCCTTTAAACCGACGTAGAACATGCCGTCGGGGTTGAGGCCGAAGGTGCGCTTGGCGGCCATCATATAGAGCGGCGCCTGCAACAGGTTTTCGTCTTTCAAGCGGGCCTTGATGTTTGGCGCGGCGCTGTACTTGTAGTCGATGACATAGGCGCGGCCGTCCGCGGCGGTGTCGATGCGGTCGATGCGGCCGGAGATTTCTACGGCGTCGTTTGAGGCCTCGTCGGAGGTTCGTCGCAGGCCATGGGCCCGCGCCACTGGCTGGGCCTGCGCCACTAACTCGAAAGCGAACGGCTGTTCGGTGAGCGATTGGAACTCGGCGCTGGGCCATTCGGTGTTGCGGGCGAATGCCAGCAGGTCTTCGCGCATAGCGTTGCGCAATCGCTCGGTGTGATAGCCGTTGGGGATGGTCAATTCCTGGCGCTTGCGCTCGAAGGACTCTTCGAAGAGTTGCTCGAATGTCTCGGGATGCGCGTATCCGTTCGCCAGAACTTCGTGCACGAGGTTCCCTTGCTCCAGGAAACTGAGCCGGTCTTCGGGACGGTCCGGCACGGTCTTCAGCTTCAAAAGGCGATTTCCGAAATATTGAAACGCGCACTGCAGGTACGATTCGAGGCCGCTGGGCGTGAGCCGGGCGGTTCTGGCGCGCAGATATTCGAGCAGCGCGGGCGAGGTCTCGGCGGCGATGCGGGTGACGCGGGGCCGCGGTGAAAGCTGCCAGCGCGGCTCGGGGCGCACGGCGGGGGCGACCACGGGGGGAAGGTGAAGGTCGTCCAGGAAGATGGACGGCAGGGTGCGGTCGCCGCGCGCATCGAACTCGGGATAGGTGAGGGTGGTGAGCAGAGTGGCGCGGGTGATGGCGGCGTCGAACAGGGCGCGCTCTTCGCGCTCGAAATCGGCGGCTGTGCGCACGCGAATGCCGGCGGCGTTGAGATAGCTGCGCGCGGCGTCGGGAAAGAACGGGTCGGCGCGGTGAAACTGCGGGAATTGCTTTTCCACCATGCCGCACACGAAGACTACGGGCAGGGACCATTGGCGGGCTTCATGGGCGCCGATTACCTGGACCGCGTTGCGGCGGCCGTCGCGCACGCGGAGGGGCGTGAGACGGAGCGCGGCCTTGGCGTGGCGCCAGAAGTCTTCGAGCGGCAGCTTGATCTGCGGATCGAGCGCGGCGGCGGTTTCGTCGATGGCTTGGCGGAAGGCTTCGAGTGCGGCGGACTGGCTGCGATAGATTAGGGCTTGTTGGTGTTGGGAGAAGACGTCTCCCTCACGGTCGCGGCTCGGATCCGGGTGTTCTGGTCTGGCTGGGCTGAAGAGATTGCGCAGCGATTCGAATCTCGGAACCCAATCTGCGGGAAGCATGACAGACGACGAAAGGCGATCGTCTGTCCCACCTTCGAGGCCCTCGATCAATTGCAATAACGAACCCTTTTCGCCGGCGAGGGATTTGAGACCCGCCAAGCCAGCGGCGGGAATGTGCTCGCGGACAGCGAAATCGAAACGGTCCATGGCGTTGAGATCGGCAAGACGCGGCGCCAGGCGCAAAACGGCCAGGGTCTCGGCGTGATCCCATCCGCCGAGCATCGCGTCCACTGCGCCGGTGAGGAAACGCACAGCAGTATGCTGATCGAGTTCGGAATCGAAATAGAAGCGCGCGGGAATGCCGAAGCGCTCGAGCGTGGAGCGGAGAATGGGCACGTAGGACTCGGCCGCGCGGACGACGATTCCAATTTCGCGGAAGGGGCGGCCGGCCGCGGCCTGATCGAGAATGCGGCGCGCGATCTCTTCGGCTTCGCGCTCGACGCTGGCGGCTTTGACCACCGCCAGGGCAGGATAGGCTCGCGGACGAGTGGCGCGCTGGGTGGCGAAGCCCATGTTTTCCAGGCGCGAGAGGAGATGGGAAGTGGCGTCGGCGTCGTTCAGCGTAAGCGTGAGTTGGGCGTGGCGGCCGAGCGCGGCGATGACGTGGAGCTCGGGGTCGGGCAGGGCGTGGAAGCCGTCGAGCCAAACGGCGCCGATGCCCTGTGGGCCGGCGTCCGCGATGCGCTGTGCGGCAATTTCGAGGCGGCGGGCGCGCATGGCGAGGCCGCGGCGGGCGAACTCGCGATCGACTTCGCGGTAAACGGCGAGGAACGCGGCGCTCAGGGGCGCATCGGGAAGATGGGCGGCGAGGCGGGCGCTGTCGCACCCGGCGGACGAAAATTCGGAAATGGTGCGCGCCAGCGACGCGCTGAAGCCGGGCATGTGAACCACGCGCGCGAACTCAGGCCGGTTGAGGCGGCGCGCCGCAGCTTCCACGATGAGATAGAGCGCGGTGTCGGGGACCTGGGGCGCATCCGCGGCGTAGCTTGCGATGAAGGCGTTGAGGGTCTGGACGATGGCGCGCGGAAAGACGAAGCCCTCGCGGGCCAACTGATTTTGCAGATGCTGCGCCAGGGTCGCAGTGGGCACAAGCAGGCGGACGGTGTGGTTGCCGGCGCGCAAGGCATCGCGGAGCTGGTCGAGAATCGACGCCGTTTTGCCCGAGCCTGCGGGACCAGTGAGAAGCCGCATTAGCGCGGTACGATGCCCGGTTTAGCTTCGATGCGGACGACGCGGTTAACCATTTCCGCGGCCTTGCCGGTGAGCGCCTGACATGCTTTCCTTTCCATTGTAGTATTCCTTGCCTGGGGCCGAGTGAGGCGATACGCAAATTTGACGGAACGAAACCAATTTCGCGCAAGTGGTTTGGATTCTGTGGGTTGGAAGGGGTTGGAGATTCGGTTTTCGACGCTGAGACGCTGAGACGCAGAGAGGGCAGGAGAGGTTATAAAGGGCAATCGCCTGAGGAAGCGGAGGACCCGCCGTGGATCCCGTCGCGGGGCAGGGTAAGTGTGGGTTTGGAGACACTGAGAGCATGAGATTTGCGAGAGACTATGTTGGTGTGTCGCCAGTAACTTGCAACTAACTAAGAGGAATTCAGTGACGTGTCATTTGTAACACTGGTCGGTCAGCGAGAAAAGGCTGTTGCTCTTGCGAGCGGCTGCCAATGCCTATCCAAGTTTATATTAGCAGGGTGACAGTGGGAGTTTGGGAATAGATGAGTGGATGTAATTGAGAGGAAAGAGAAAATAAAATTGATTTTCGAGTGACTAGACCTTGTAACTAAGTGAGAGAGCTGGCGCCCCCACCGCGGCCGCCCGAATTCATTTGTGCTGCGGGCAAATTCCCTGGTAACAGTTGAGATGAAACGCATCGCTCTGACGCTTGCTCTGTGTGTTTCCGCACTTTCCGCGCCGGACTTGCAAGACAGAAACTGGAAATCCACGCGTTCACCGGGGTTGGGCGACGGCCAAGCATGACAGACGATCGATGAGGAGCCGGTGGTGAAATGGCGGCGAACCAGGACCATCGATCAAACCGCCGCCGCACGGGAAAGCTCGCGATCCAGGCGTGGGTCCGTGTGAAGGAGGAACTGGGTACACTTTCCAACTAGGGCGGAGTCGGGAGGGAAAAATGCGTTCACACGAGCGCGGTCCGTCTCTGGAAACCGACGGGTGCGCGGGTGAGGCAAGCCGGCTGAAAGCCGGCTGCAGCCAGGATTGGCTGCCCCACAAAGCACTGTGTTAGTCTGTTTCTTCATGTCCGATGCGCCGCTGCTGAAAACGCCGTTGAATTCCGTCCATCGCGCGCTCGGGGCCAAGATGGTGGATTTCGGCGGATGGGATATGCCGGTCCAATATTCCGGCATCATCGACGAGCATAATGCCGTCCGCAATTCGGTTGGCGTTTTCGATGTCAGTCACATGGGCGAGATCGAAATCCATGGGCCGGAGGCGGCCAGGCTTACGGATTTCATCACTACTAACAACGTCCAGAAGCTGAAGCATGGGCAGGCGCACTATTCCGGGTTGCTCTACGAACACGGCGGGTTTGTGGACGACATCCTGGTGCATAAGGTGGAAGACGACCACTATTTCCTGTGCGTCAACGCCTCGAACCAGGACAAGGATTTCGAGCATATCCGCTCGCAAAACCGCTTCAACGCGCAGGTGGATTTCGCCAGCGGCCGCTATGCGCAGATCGCGGTGCAGGGGCCAAATGCGCGCGCCACGCTGCAGAAACTGACGCCCGTGGATCTGGCGGCCATCAAGTATTATTGGTTCAAAGATGGCATCGTCGGCGGAATTCCGGCGCGCATCGCGCACACCGGGTACACCGGCGAGGACGGCTACGAAGTTTATGTGACGCCGGGCGAAGCGGTGAACATCTGGGGCCAGATTATCGACGCCGGGGCGGAATTCGGCATCAAGCCGTGCGGACTGGGCGCGAGAAATACGCTGCGCCTGGAAGCTAAGATGGCGCTTTATGGGCACGAAATCGACGCCTCGATTTCGCCGCTCGAGGCCGATCTTGGTTGGATCGTCAAGCTGGATAAGGGCGAGTTCGTGGGGCGCGATACGCTGGTGAAGCAAAAGGATGGCGGGGTTGCGCGCAAGCTGGTTGGTTTTGAGATGCGCGGCCGCGGCATCGGGCGCGACGGGTATGAGGTTTACCTGGATGGCGCGCCGGCGGGATGGGTGACCAGCGGCGGGCCGTCGCCTACGCTGTGCAAGAACATCGGTCTTTGCTATCTGCCCGTGGAGCAGGCCGTACCGGGCAGGAACATTCAGGTGATGGTCCGCAACCAGCCGGTGGATGCGGTGACGGTGGAAACTCCTTTCTACAAACGAGCGAAATAGACAATGTATCCAGAAAACTTCCGCTACACGAAGGAACATGAATGGGTCCTGGTGGAGGGCGATACCGGCACTATCGGCATCACCGACCACGCCCAGCAGGAGCTTGGCGATATCGTTTACGTCGATCTGCCGAAGGTGGGCGCGCATTTGGAAAAGGGCAAAGCCT
Source organism: Bryobacteraceae bacterium (assembly GCA_049522755.1). GTDB lineage: Bacteria > Acidobacteriota > Terriglobia > Bryobacterales > Bryobacteraceae > PALSA-243. Next base: position 37,056 of record JBEKNN010000029.1, read on the forward strand.
TAGGGTCGGTGGAATCGGTGAAGGCGGTTTCCGACGTTTACGCGCCGGTCAGCGGCGAAGTGACCGAAACCAACGGCCTGCTGGCGGATGCGCCGGAGAAGTTGAATGAAGATCCGCACGGTGCGGCATGGCTGGTGAAGCTGAAGTTGAGCGCGCCGGCGGAAGCTGAGAATCTGATGACCGCCGCGGAGTATCAAACATACGTAGGAGCCGAAAAATAGTTGCGTTACCTGCCGAAGTCCGATTCCGAACGCCGCGCGATGCTGGATGCGATTGGCGTTGGGTCCGCCGAAGAACTGTTTAATCACTTGCCGGAAGCGGTGCGGCTGAACCGCCCGCTCGATCTAGCACCGGGAATTTCCGAATACGAAATTGTCGATTATTTCCGCCAGCGCGCGGCGCAAAACGCCAATGGCTACGCGTCGTTCCTGGGCGCGGGCGTGTACAACCATTATCGGCCGGTGCTGGTGGATACGGTGGTTTCGCGCGGCGAATTCCTGACGTCGTACACCCCGTATCAGGCGGAGATTTCGCAGGGCACGCTGACGGCGATCTTCGAATTCCAAACCATGATCTGCCAGTTGACGGGCATGGACGTAGCCAATGCGTCGATGTACGACGGCTCGACGGCGGTTCCGGAAGCGGCCATGATGGCGGTGCGCGCAACCAATAAAGGGCGCGTGCTGATTGCGAAATCGGTGCATCCGGAATACCGGCAGGTGTTGCAAACCTACGCCAAGTATCAGGGAATGCCGGTAGCGGAATTTGGCTACTTGGCCGACGCCGGCACGATCGACCTGGAAGATTTGGAAAGCAAGATGGACGGGTTGACGGGCGCGGTGATTGTGCAGTCGCCCAACTTTTTCGGCATTGTGGATCAGGTGAAGGCGGCGGCGGAGATCGCGCACAAGGGCGGCGCGCTGCTGGTGTTGATATTCACCGAGGCTGTGTCGCTGGGGCTGCTGGAACCGCAGGCGGATGCGGATATCGTGGCGGGCGAGCTGCAGTCGTTCGCGATTTCACCGTGCTATGGCGGACCGTTCGCGGGCATTATCGCGACGAAGGAGAAGCTGATCCGGCAGTTGCCTGGACGCCTGGTGGGACAGACCACGGATTCGCGCGGGCACCGGGCGTTCTGCCTGACGCTTTCCACGCGCGAGCAGCATATCCGGCGCGAGAAGGCGACATCGAACATCTGCACCAACCAGGCGCTGATTGCGCTGATGGCTACGGTATTCATGACGGTTTACGGCAAGCAGGGGCTGCGCGAGCTGGCGCAACAGAACCTGGCGAAGGCGCATTACCTGGCCGGTAAATTGCGGCCGCGATTCAGCGGGAAGTTTTTCAACGAATTCGTAGCGCGCGTGGAGAAGCCGGAAGAGAGGAATAAGGCCCTGCTTAAGAAAAAGATCATTGGCGGGCTGGCGCTGGGGCGATTCTACCCGGAACTGGCGGATTCGGTGCTGCTCTGCGCCACGGAGATGACTAGGCGCGCGGATATGGACGCGGTTGCGGAGGCGCTATAGAAACGCCATGGGAACACCGGTACATGCTCTCTGGAATTGGGCCTTCGAAGCAGAAGAAGTGTCCGCTGGCGTTTATAAGATCCTTGGCAAAAGCGATCACGGACTAACCGTTGAATTTACCGGGTTCGATCCGGACGAACTCATAGAACGCGCGAAAGCGGCTGCGAGAGAAATGGAAGGGCAATTGGCATGATCACGAAAGTCACGCAGCACCTTTCGCAGAACGAAGCGCTGCTGTTCGAGCGCAGCTCGCCCGGCAAGAAGGCGTATCAGCTTCCCGATCTCGATGTGCCCGATGTGGACGCCGCCGAGGCGCTGGGCGCGGAGAATGTGCGCGCCGAAATCGAAGGCTTCCCGGAAGTGAGCGAGGTGGAGGCGATCCGCCACTTCACGCGGATTTCCACGTGGAATTACGCCATCGATCACGGCATGTACCCGCTGGGATCGTGCACCATGAAGTACAATCCGCGCATCAATGAGCTGGTGGCGCGCATCGAAGGGCTGGCTTGGGCGCATCCCTATCAACCGGAGTCGCTGGCGCAAGGGTGCATGGAAGTGATGGTGCGCCTGGAGGCGGCCCTGGCGGAAATTACCGGCATGGACGCGGTGACGCTGCAGCCGTGCGCCGGCGCGCAGGGCGAATTGACGGGCATCCTGCTGATTCGCGCGCTGCTGGAGAAGCGCGGCAATCCGCGCAAGAAGATTCTGATTCCCGATTCGGCGCATGGAACCAATCCCGCGACGGCGACGGTGGCGGGCTACGCTATCCAGAACATCAAATCGAGCGAAGCCGGCGTGCTGGACGTGAGCGCGCTCGAAAAGATGGTGGATCAAGACGTGGCCGCGCTGATGGTGACCAACCCTAACACGCTGGGCGTGTTCGAAGAGAACATCATTCACGTGGCGGAAATTCTGCACGCCAAGGGCGCGATGCTCTATATGGACGGCGCCAACATGAACGCGCTGGTGGGCATCGCGCGGCCGGGCGATTTCGGCGTGGATGTGCTGCACCTCAATCTGCACAAGACGTTTTCCACGCCCCACGGCGGCGGCGGGCCGGGCGCGGGTCCGGTGGCGGTGAAGAAGGCGCTGGAGCCGTTCCTGCCCATTCCGCGGATCAAGCAAACGGGCAAGAAGCTGGCTTACGACTACAAGCGCAAGCAATCCATCGGGCGGGTACGCGCGTTCTACGGCAACTTCGGCGTGCTGGTGCGCGCGCTGGCGTACATCCTGGCGCATGGCGGACCGGGGCTGCGCAACGCTACGGTGGATGCGGTGATGAACGCCGTTTACATCCGCAAGGGCCTGGAAGCATATTACGATTTGCCATACCCGTCGCCCAACATGCACGAAGTGGTGTTCAGCGACGACCGCCAGAAGAAGCAGGGCGTTTCCACGGGAGACCTGGCGAAGCGGCTGATCGATTACGGATTCCATCCGTACACGGTGAGCTTCCCGCTGATTGTTCACGGCGCGTTGATGATTGAGCCGACCGAGACGGAAAGCAAGCTGGAACTCGACCAGTTCATCGAGGCGATGATCTCGATCGCCAAAGAGGTGGAGGCCGATCCGCAGATGGTGAAGGGCGCGCCTTATGGGACGCGCACCAGCCGCGTGGATGAAGTCACCGCGGCGCGCAAGCCGGTGCTGCGATGGAAGCCGGCGTAGAATCGCGCTGGGGGCTGTGGCTGGCCCTGGCTGTGGTTTTGGCGATCCGCATTCCATTTCTCAATCAGGCAATTCAGGGCGACGACGATATCTACATTACGGAGGCGGCGCACGCGCAGGTGGACCCGCTGCATCCGGCGAATACGCATTATGTGTTTCGCGGCGACGATGTAGATCTGCGCGGGCACTCGCACCCGCCGCTCAATGCATGGCCGCTGGCGCTGCTGGTAGGGGCGTTCGGAGGCGTGCTGGAGATTCCGTTTCATGCCGCGTATGTCGTGTTTTCGGCGATTGCAGTGTGGGCGATGTGGTCGCTGGCGCGACGCTTCTCGCCGCATCCGTTGTGGGCTACGCTGCTATTCTGCGCGGTGCCGGCATTCGTAGTGAACGGGAATTCGCTCGAGCCGGACGTTCCGTTTCTGGCGTTCTGGATGGCGTCGATTGCGCTGTTCTGCTCGGGACGAGCGTGGCTGGCGGCGGGCGCGATGGCGCTGGCGTCGCTGGAGGCTTACCAGGCGGTGTTTTTGATTCCGGTGCTGGGGGCTTATTGGTGGTTGGGGCGGGCGCGGCGGTTGGCAGGCGAAAGCGCCTGGCCCACGGTACTGATCCTGACTCCACTGATTGTCATTGGCGCCGTTCAGGTGTTCGAACGCCTTTCTACGGGCGCTGTACCCGCGGTCGTCCTCTCCGGTTACTTCGCGCACTACGGTTTTCAGGATCTGGAAAACAAACTGCGCAACGCCGTCGCGCTGACGATCCACTTCTGCTTCATCGTGTTCCCTGCCCTGCTGCCGGGCGCGGCCGTGCTCGCGTGGCGCTGGCGGCGCGATCGCGATACGCAGTTCCTGCTGGCTTGGATCGCCATCTTCTTCGCGGGCGCAGTGGTGGTATTCTTCGCCGGATCGGCGCGCTACCTGCTGCCGATCGCCGCGCCGGTGGCGTTGCTGGTTTCGCGAATGCGCAGCCGCTGGCTGGCCCTCGGCTTCGCGGCGCAAATGGCTCTCAGCCTGGGCCTCGCCGCCATGAACTACCAGCACTGGGACGGCTATCGCCGGTTTGCGGCATCGCTGCCCGCCAAGACTGCGGGGCATCGCGTTTGGGTGGACGGCGACTGGGGCTACCGCTATTACCTGACCGCGCAGGGCGGGCTGCCGCTGGTGAAGACGCAGACGCTGCGGCCCGGCGACATTGTAGTGAGCAGCGAGCTCAATCATTCGAGCGATGTCTCCTTCGTCGGAGGCGGCGGCCAGGCCACTACCATCGCGCAAGCGGAGATTGGCTCGGCGATTCCTTTGCGCATCATCGGGCTTGGCTCGCACTCGGGATTTTCGTCTTCCTCGGCGGGGCTCTGGCCGTTCGGGATATCGGACGGCCCGATTGACCGGATCCGTGCGGCGGAAATCGGCGAGCGGCACGTCACTCTCGAATACCTGCCGATGAAGGCGCCGGAAGCGGACGAGCAGATTGTCAGCGGCATTTATGCCGACCGCTGGATGGGGAAGAGCGGCGTGGTGGCGCTGAAGAGTCCGCCGGGCCCGCGCAAGCTGCGAGTGGTTTTTTACGTGCAGAATGCGTCGCCGCCGCGCACGGTGCGGCTGCTGCTCGATGGCCGCGAAGTGGCTTCGGGCGTCTACTCCGAGCCGGGACCGTACACGTTGGAATCGCAGGCGGTGCAGGCTGCGGGCGCGACGGCGACGGTGGAAATCGACGTCGACCGTACATTCTTCGCTCCGGGTGACGCGCGGGCTTTGGGAATTGTGCTGACGGAGGTGGGCTTCGCACCGTGAACAGCTGCGGCTTTTCAGGCCGGGCGCGAGTTTTCACACGGGTCAGGAGCCGGCTGAAAGGCGCTGTTGGATCGGGTTGGAGGGGCCACGCGGCCCGTCCTCCCACACCACCGTACGTACTTGCCGTATACGGCGGTTTCCTTCCATGGCGTAACGCATCATCTTTGTCGATCCGAGATACGCGTCCCTGGGTGGTGGCCAGCTTTGCAGCCATGATTGGCTGCCCCACATTAGTGAGTAGCGCTCTTGGTGAAGGTGTTCTTCCCGAACTCCATGTGAAGCCTGAGCGAGTAAATCCAAACTGGTCCGCGGTTCTGATTGTAGGCGGGATTGTTCACGTGCTGCAGATCCAGGCTGGTGAAGAATCCCGGAAAGAGCCGGGCTTGGTAATACGACTCCCATACGTATTCCGGCCCATATTGCAGGCGCCCGTCGCCGATCAGAAAATCGTAGCCGCCGCGCGCCAGGTAAAGCGCGTGGACGCCGGAGAGCCCGCTCACCGTGAGCTCGGTCGCGACGGTGTCGAAGGGCCTGCGCCATCGAGGGCCGTTAAAGGAAATGCCCCCGGTCGCCAGGCGATCGATGGCGGTGAACGCGAAACTTTCCGTCTTTCCGTCGTTCCAGCCGAGACGCGCAAAAACGCCGATGTCCTTGGCGATTTCCTGATCCATGCTGATGCCGAATCCATATTTCAGCGTGCCGGGGCGCCGGGTCGCCACCACGGACGGAGCCGTTCCGGTAGCTTCCGCGAGCTTCAACGCCTCGGCATAATTGCCCGCATCGGCGCGATTACCGTACTCGAGCAAACGGATCGCGCCCCCATGCGCGCCCAGCGAATAGCGCCGCTCCTCTTCAAAGACCTGGCCGTGGTCGCGGAACAAGCGCCGGTCGAATTGCGATCCGTTCGCGACCCTCGGTTCCGCGGCGATGCCATATCGAAAACTCCAGTCGCGGGTGTGGAGCTCTTGCACGATGCCCCAGTCGTAGCCGCGAACGTCCGCGGGATAATCCCACGCGCCGTTGTACATCACGCCCCAGCCCATGAATTGGGAACGCGGATCGTGCGAGTAGCGGTTGTCGTCGAAAAAGTCGGTCAGCGTGAAGCGTCCCGCGGTGATGGTGTACCGGTCCACGGAGCGCTCGCCGGCCAACTGGTTTTCATCGCTCTCGACGGATTCCATCTCGCCTCCGAATCCGAAATCGTGCGAGAGGTAGAGGCGAGCTATGTAAGGCTTCGGCGTGGCCGTGGCGACGCGCGGCAACTCGCCGTTCGACGAGTTCGCGAGGCCGTTCACGCCGCTGAAACCGCGGCCGCCGGCGATCTCCGGGTCGAAGACGAACAGGGTGTTCTCAAACGGGCTAAAAGCGAAAAACAGCGTGGTGGTGAGCGAAACATCGCGCTCTGGGTAATCCTGAAGGCTGAACGGACCGGAGTAGGGCGAGTAGAAAGTGCCATGATACTGACCGATCGACGTCGCCTGGAAGAAGAAATTCCAGCGCTCGGGCGCCGGCGGCTGGTCGGGCGTCGGGCTGTTCGCAGGCGCTGGAGTCTGGTCCACCGGGGCGGGCGGATTCTGCGGCGGCTGCGCTGGCTCCTGGGCCCAGGAGTTCAAGCTCAGGCAGAGGCACAGCATCGGCAGGGCGCGGGCGGTGCGCGGCAAGATTTCCAGCAGTAATCGATTGGCCAACATCAGTTTTCTTTTCTCGCGCGGTGTTGCGGGTGGAATACCCAGTCTACTTCGCGGCCGCCGAAATCCTTGTAACCGTTTGTTAATAATAGGGTTGTATAAGAAGCTATAGCTTGCCGAATGCGCCTGCGAGATCCAGCACGTGATACAACACCAGCAACATCATGACCATCGGATACCCGCGCAGAGCCAGCAGCGATAACGGGACCGCCCGAATCATGCGGATGGAACCGAGATGCGTGGTCTCAACCTTCTGCTCCACGACGTCATCCAGCGGGTGAATTACTCGAAATTCGCGTTCCTCAATTGTGTTCTCGATAACCATGACTAACTCCTGCTTAACCGGCTGGAAATAACTTAGGCGCAACCACTTGGCGGCCAGCACGAGCGAGGGCGCAAATAAGACCACGATGATGGTCCAGCTCACGGCGTTGTTCCAAGGCCTGTTGGAGAACCGCTCGCCCAGCGAATCGTGTTTTGAAAAAGCTACAGCCGTGGAAGGCTGTAGGAAGAGGGAGGCTCGGCTGACTCGGAACCGCACACTTCGTCGCACCGCTGCAGACTACCGCTGCCATCAGACATCAATGGGCCTCCTTTCTGCTGGAATTGTGGAAGCGGCTAATTGCCACCCTCGATCAGCATATACCCGGCGGGGTATTCTTGTAAAGACCTAAAAGAGGTTTTTCTGAGGCGCGCGCGAGAATCGCGACCGTTAAGGGAACGATGCGCCCCTCAAGCAAAATGATATACACACTTTCGCCGCCGCCGCAGTTTCCTTAGGTAGATGGCATTGATGGCGGCGGTGGCGGCGATGGAGGGACCGGATGAGCGCCGGGATGCCATGGCGGCCGCGCGCGCCGGCGATCTGGCGGCTTTCGAGCTGTTGATGCGCCAGCATGAGCGCCTGGTGCTGGGGACGGCGCTGCGGTTGACGGGAAAAATGGAGGATGCGCAGGACATCTCGCAAGAGGTGTTTCTGCGGCTCTACAAGAACCTGAGCAAAGTGCAGGCTGCGAATGCGCTGCCCGCGTGGCTTTACCGCGTGACCGTGAATGCGTGCCACGATCTGAGGCGGCGGAAACCGGCGACGGAGCCGGAAAGTAGCGCCGGCGATCTTGTCGCCGGTGGTATGGATCCGCAGACAAGCCTGACTCAGGCGGAACGCCGGCGCGTGCTTGAGATGAGCCTGCGCATGCTTCCGGAAAAGGAGCGCGCGGCGCTGGTATTGCGCGATCTGGAGGGGCTTTCCACTGAGGAAGTGGCGCGCGCACTGGGATCGAGCGAAGCCACCGTGCGCTCGCAGGTCTCGAAGGCGCGGGCGAAGGTGCACGATTTCGTGGAGCGGTATTTTTCGCCGCGCGGGCGGAGGCAGTCATGAATAGCGATCGGGAAGAAAGCGGATTCGAAGAGACGTTGGAGATGTTACGCGAAGCGCATCGGGAGGCGATTCCAGAGGCGCACTTCGCGGCGGTGCGGGCGCGCGTGTTGTCTCAACTCGCAGCGGAGCGGCGGCCGTGGTGGCGGGGATTCTGGCCGTACGGGTTTGCGGCGGCCGCGGTGGCGGCGATGTTGCTGGCGGCGTTCTGGCCGAAGCATCTGGCTCAGCGTCAAACCGTGGGGCAGGCGCTTCCGCCTGCCAATCGCACGGTCGCCCAAGCCGGGCATGACGGCCGGCCGCCAGGGCTGCAATCCGCGTCGGTGAGCCGCGTGATTGGCAGGCGGAAGCGCCTGCCCCACAATGCGGCGTATCGCGTGGTTGGTCCGCTTGTGCCGGAGCATCTGGTGGTGAAGCTGGTGACGAACGATCCGAATGTGGTGATTTATTGGATTACAGGAGAGTGACGATGAAACGGATGTGGATTGCATTAGTGCTGGCCGCGGCTGTATCGCTGGCCGCGCAGGATACCAAAAAAGGCGATACGGCGCCCAAGAAACCGCAGGTACAGAGGCTATTCATTCTGAAATACGCGGACCCCAGCCAGTTGATGAACCTGCTGCAAGTGTTCGACGCCTCAGTGCACCAGAATGCCGAGATGCATGCTTTGGCGATAGAGGCCACGCCCGAGGCTATGCGCGCGATTGAAGATGCGATTCAAAAGCTGGATGTGCCCTCGGCGCTGCCCAAGAACATCGAAATGACGGTCTTTCTGCTGGTAGCGACAGACTCCGCCACGGCAGCCGGATCACCTGTTCCAAAAGACCTGGACGACGTTGCAACCCAATTGAAGAGCACGTTTCCATTCAAGAGCTACGGCTTGCTGGACGTATTGACGTTCCGCACGCGGACGGGCCAATCCGTCAGCACGACGAGCTCGGGTGGTTCGTTTCAGATCGGGACTCGGCCGGTTTCCGTCATCAGTTCCCTGAGAATCGGTTCGATCAGCGTCGAGAGCGACGGCAGCACCGTGCGGATCGACAGGATGAATTCCGTGTACCGCGTGCCAGTGCCAACGGGCGGCGGGGGGGACCAATTCAACTATCAGGACTTAGGAATCCAAACCGATCTGGACATCAAAGCAGGCCAAAAGGTAGTCGTGGGCCGCTTGGGCATCAGCCACGACCAGGCTCTGTTTCTGGTAATGATGGCGAAAGTGCTCTAATTACTCCGCGGCCCGCGGCGTCTTCTCGTCCCGCTCTATCTTCCCGTCGCGGATGGTAACTATGCGATGGGCATACAACGCGACATCATGTTCATGAGTTACGAGCACGATGGTGTTGCCCTTCTGGTGGAGCTTATCGAACAATGCCATGATCTCATTACCGGTGGCTGTATCCAGGTTGCCGGTAGGTTCGTCTGCCAGCAGGATAGACGGGTTGTTGACTAATGCCCGCGCGATAGCTACGCGCTGGCGTTGGCCGCCGGAAAGCTCGTTGGGCTTGTGGTCCATGCGGTTTTCCAGATCCACCTGGCGCATGGCGGTCTTGGCCATCTCGATGCGCGTCTTGGAAGAGATGCCCGCATAAATCAGCGGTAATTCCACGTTATGCAATGAGCTGGCGCGCGGCAGCAGGTTAAAGGTCTGGAAAACGAACCCGATTTCTTTGTTGCGTATGCGGGCCAGCTCGTCGTCGCTCAGTTCACTGACCAGATGGCCGTTGATGTAATACTGGCCCTTACTGGGCGTATCCAGGCAGCCAACCAGATTCATCAGCGTCGACTTACCGGAGCCGGACGGGCCCATGATGGCGACATATTCGCCGCGCTTGATTTCGAGATCCACGCCTGAGACAGCGTGTATCTCCTGATCGCCCATGACATAGGTCTTCCAGATGTCATAAGTGCGGATCACCACGCCTTCGCGCTTGAGACGCTCGCCGCGCTCAAGCAGTTCCCGTTCTGCCACCGCTGTTGCCATGAAGTGGATTCTCGCTGTTAGTCAGTATACTAAGTCGTGGTAGTTACTACCGGTGGCTTGTTATCGATCTTGACGTCGGCCTGATTGCGGATGGTACGAATCACCTGATAAGTGCCGGTGATAATCTGGTCGCTCTCTTTGAGGCCGCTGAGCACTTCAATATCGGTGGCGCCGGTGATGCCGGTATCCACCTTGTGGAAGACGGCCTTGTTATTTTCCACCACGAAGACGCCCTGTACTTCTTCTTTGCGGGCTTTTTCCTGGGCAGGAGTGAGCTTCACCGGCGTCTTCGGGGCGGCGCCGGGCGCGGGCTGCGGCTCCAGGTCGCCCTTCTGGCGCACTGTTAGAGCCTGAATGGGAATAGTGAGCGCGTTCTGCCGCACCGCGGTTGTGATCTTGGCAGTGCAAGACAGGCCCGGGCGAACTTCATCCGGCGGGTTATCCATGGCGATCACGACCTTGAAATCTTTGGCTTCCTGGCTGGAGATAGCGCTCTGCGATGCGGCGACGCCGGTGGAGCGCAGAATGGCCGTATTGCCGATTTCGGTGACATGGCCCTTGAAGGTTTTGTTGGGGATGGCATCGATGGTGATGTCGCCCACCTGGCCCAGATGGATGTTCACGATATCGGTCTCATCCACTTTCACCTCGGCGGTGATCACCGACATATCGGCGATGGTCATGATGGTGCTGCCTTCGGAGTTCTGTATACCGGGCACCACCGATTCGCCCATGCGCACGGGCAGGTTGGTCACCACGCCATTGATGGGTGCGTAGGCGTTGTGCTTGCGCAGAATGTCGTCGAAACGCACCAGGACCGCCTTGGCTTGCGCGATCTGCTTCTGGGCGGCGGAAAGCTGCGCCGCGGTCTGTTCGCGCTGCGCCTGCGCCTGAATGATGCGGGACCGCGCCTCGACTATGGCGGACACCTGAGCGTCGTAGGTGTACTTCTTCATTTCGAAATCCTGCTTGGCGCCCAGTTTTTCGTTGAAGAGCTGCTCGGCCCGCTGGTAGTCGGCCTTCATGCGATCGAGATCCGCCTGGTCGTGTTCGAGCGCGGCCTGCATGGTGCGGATGTTCTCGTCGGCGGCTTTGACGCCCGCCTCGGAAGCGGCCGATGTGGCTTCGGCGGATGTGAGCGTGGCGCGCTGCGCCTCCACGTCGGCGGCGGGCTGGATATCCTCGATTTTAGCCAGCAATTGACCCTTGCTGACGCGGTCGCCCTCCTTCACCAGAAGCTCGGTGATATCGCCTTGAGCGTTGGCGCCGATATTGATGTAGTTCTTCGGCTTAATTTCACCGGAAGCGGTGACGAGGCTGGTGAGATCCTGGCGGACCACCTGGCCGGTCTGCACTGTGACCAACCCCTTTTTGCTGTATACAGTGCTGGCGTATACGCCGATTCCGGCTACCAATAAGGCGCCCAGAGTAATGATAATCTTCCACTTAACCTTCACAACGCCGGTCCTCTCATGCTGTTCCTATCACCTGCTTAGACGCAAAATAGGTGGGTGGAGTTCAACTCTATTTTACCTGAGCGGGATAGAGGTTATATGAGGGGACGGGCGAACCAGGCCGGAATTAGCGCGGCGCGCCTGATTGGTGGGCGGCGCGGTGCATGCCAATGGTTCGCCCTCGAACGGCTGCAGGGCTGTAGGGCGGACCCCCTGGTCCGCGCGGGTCCCCCTGGACCCGCTTTTCGACCAGCCGACTCAGTCCGCGACCCGGGGAGACCGGGAGTCGGCCGCGGACCAGCGGTTCCGCCCTACGGCGTCCGCCGGAAATTACTCGCCCAATTCGAGCTTCGTGCTGGAACCACCGAGCTCGATGCCGGTAATCCGATCTTCGCCGTCCTTGGTGTTGCAGTCTACGGCAGTGGCATCGAACTTCTTGCCCGTATCTTCCATTTTCACCGGGGCGATGAACTTCTTGCCGGTATCCACGCTAGTGAAGAAGGCGAAGCCGCCCATAACCTTCACGGAGTACGCACCCGCGGCCATCTGGACGCTGCCGGCGTTCGCCGGGGCTGAAAGGGTGAGGTCGTAGGTTTTAGCGCTCGCGATGCCGGCCAGAGCCAGGGTTCCGATGAGAAGCAGCGATTTCGTCGTCATTTTTTAAGTTTTCTCCTTGTTTGCGAGCCCGAGTCGCTTTCGCTTTTTGTTGGCTCGCACTTGTCTAGGGCGCGGGGCCTCCGGGATTGGTGACTACCCTCCGTAGGGTATATATGGTCCGGGTAGCCGGGTAACGGCGCCCGCGGCCCAGCCTCCGGTTCTCCGGTTCTTGGCACTCATCCAATAAGGTTGCCGGAAGTGCGGCGCGCCGAAGCCGCTGCCGCTACGAACGCTACGCGTGAGCGTCGGAAGCCACTTTTCCGAAACAGCTGGTCCCGTAAATCCGGTTGACAGTCGCGC
>JBEKNN010000030.1:0-48265 GCA_049522755.1 Bryobacteraceae bacterium
GATGGCCGGCGCGGCGTCTTAGTCACCATCGTGAAATCTGGGACTGCCTCCACGCTCGATGTAGTTACGGGCATCAAGAAGCTGGTCCCGCGGGTAGCTACCACACTGCCGCCCGAGTTAAGGATTGAACCTCTCAACGATCAATCGATCTTTGTGCGGGGCGCTGTGAGCGGAGTCATTCGCGAGGCGGTAATTGCGGCTGCACTGACCGGCCTGATGATCCTGCTATTTCTGGGAAGCTGGCGCAGTACGCTGATCATCGCAGTCTCTATTCCGTTGTCCATCCTGACCTCGGTGATCGTGCTAGGCTTCCTGGGCGAAACCATCAACATCATGACTCTTGGAGGGTTGGCGCTGGCGGTTGGCGTGTTAGTGGACGATGCAACTGTAACTATTGAGAACATAGAGCGGTTTCGTGAAGAGGGGCACGACCTGCGAGAAGCTATCCTTGGCGGGGCAGGACAGATCGCGGTGCCCGCGCTGGTTTCCACGCTGTGCATCTGTATCGTGTTCCTACCCATGTTTTTCCTGGGAGGCGTGGCGCGATATCTGTTTGTGCCGCTGGCGGAAGCGGTGGTCTTCGCGATGCTGGCTTCTTACATTCTTTCGCGAACCCTGATTCCCACTCTCGCAATGTATCTGCTGAAATCGAAACATTACACGGCGCGTACCCGCAATCCTCTGGTGCTTTTCCAGCGCGGCTTTGAGCGCACTTTCGAATGGATCCGCGAGGGCTATCGGGCGCTTCTGGAACTGCTGCTATCCCTTCGCAAAGTATTCGTGCCCGTCTTTCTGTTGGCCTGCGGCAGCCTGTTTGTCCTGATTCCGTTCCTTGGGCAAGACTTCTTTCCCAATACGGATAGCGGACAGTTCATCCTGCATGTGCGCGCGAAGAGCGGCACGCGAATCGAGGAGGCGGCCCGCCTGTGCGATCTGGTGGAAACTTCCATTCGCAGATCCATTCCCGCCGCGGAGATCGGCACGGTGATCGACAACATCGGCATGCCCTACAGCCAGTTGAACACCATGCACATGACTAATGGAACCATCGGCGCCGGCGACGCGGATGTCATGGTGTCATTGAAAGAAGATCATCACCCCACCGCGGATTACGTCCGTCAACTGCGGACCGCGCTGCCGGCGGAATTTCCCGGTACGACATTCTCTTTCCTGCCGGCCGATATCGTCACTCAGATTTTGAATTTCGGCTTGCCTGCGCCGATCGATGTCCAGGTGGAAGGGGTTGACGGAGAGGGCAATCGCAAACTTGCGAACATTATGCTGCAACAAATGCATCAGGTCTCGGGACTGGTGGACTTGCGGATCCAACAACCCGCGGACTATCCGGTTTTCGACGTGAAAGTGGACCGGACGAAAGCCGATCAGGGCGGATACACGGAGCACGATGTCGCTACCAGCTTGCTGAACACTCTGAGTGGCAGCTTTCAAACGCAGCCGATGTTTTTTCTGAATTATCAGAATGGCGTGAACTATAACCTGGTGGCGGAAACGCCTCAATATCAGATGCAGACATTGCAGGATCTGAAAGGCATCCCAATCACGGCCGGCGGCATGACGAAGCCGGAGATTCTTGCGGATGTCGCGTCTGTCTCCCGTGGAGACGAGATGGCTGTAGTCTCGCACTACAACATTCGCCGCGTGCTCGACATCTACGGAGCCGTGCAAGGCCGCGATCTCGGCGCCGTGGGCAGAGACATTCAGCGGATTGTCGACGCTAACGAACACTCACTTCCGCGCGGCAGCTTCATTCATGTGCGCGGACAGTTAGAGACGATGCGCACTTCTTACATCGGACTGATCTCGGGACTGGCTTTCGCCATTGTTCTTGTCTATCTGTTGATCGTAGTCAACTTTCAATCATGGCTGGACCCGTTCATCATTATCACTGCGCTGCCGGCGGCCCTCAGCGGCATCGTGCTGTTTCTGTTTACCACTCACACCACTTTGAGCGTGCCTGCATTGATGGGCGCCATCATGTGCATGGGCGTAGCTACGGCGAACAGCATTCTGGTAGTCTCGTTCGCCAAAGAGCGGCTCGAACATCTGGGCGACGGAGTTCAGGCGGCGCTGGAGGCCGGCTTTGCGCGCTTTCGTCCAGTCCTGATGACTGCGCTGGCGATGATCATCGGGATGATTCCGATGGCGCTCGGAGCCGGCGACGGCGGCGAGCAGAATGCGCCGCTGGGCCGTGCAGTGATCGGCGGTTTGATGCTGGCGACTGTCGCGACATTAGTGTTTGTGCCCTGTGTGTTTGCGCTGCTGCACGGAAGCGGCAGTAACCCCTCCGCCTATCGCGAGTATGAAGCGGAGCGGGAGCCGGTACACGTATAAAACGAGGAGAATCCAATGACTCAGGAAATCGAGACTAAACCGGTTGAAACTACGGTATCCGCGGAACCCCGGAAAACCCGCAAGGTTGGAGCAGCGTTAGGCGCTCTAACCGCGGTTGTCGTCCTGGCGGTGGCCGCCGTTGCCGCCTCCGGCATTCGCGACCGCAAGGCGGCGGCTCAGAGCCTGGCGCAAGCGGCGCAGGCTAGCGCAGTCGCGCAAGTATCCGTGGTTTATCCGAAGCTGGGCGGCAAGTCGGAAGAACTCGTGTTGCCCGCGAACATCCAGGCGTTTGTGGAAGCGCCAATTTATGCGCGCACACATGGATATCTCAAGCGTTGGTATTTTGACATCGGCGCACACGTCCAACAGGGCCAGCTTATGGCGGAGATCGATACACCCGAAGTAGACCAGCAGCTTGCGCAATCCAGGGCAGACTTGAAGAGCGTACAGGCCAATCTGGAACTCGCGCATACCACCGCCGTCCGCTGGCAGAACCTGCTGGAGAAGCATGCCGTATCCAAGCAGGAGACCGACCAGGCGGTCAGCGATTTCGCGTCCAAACAGGCCGCGGTCGATGCGAGCATGGCTAACGTCCGGCGGCTGGAACAGCTGCAAAGCTACGAAAAAGTCTATGCGCCGTTCGATGGAGTGATCACCGCGCGCCAGACTGACGTGGGCGCGCTGATCGACGGCGACTCATCCCCCAGGGAGCTCTTTCACCTGGCCGCGATCGACAAGCTGCGCGTGTATGTACCGGTGCCGGAAGTGTCGGCCGCGGCGGTACGCACCGGCGAGCAAGTTACTTTGACTTCCGACCAATTTCCGAACGAGAAGTTTCACGGTACATTGGTGCGCAACTCGAGCGCCATCGATTCCCAGTCGCGGACTCTGAATGTGGAAGTGGATGTCGATAATTCTACTGGTAAGCTATTGCCCGGCTCTTATGCGTTTGTACACATACGCCCGCGAGGGGCCGCGAGTGGTCTTGAGATTCCCGCCACTACCCTGCTGTTTCGGGCTCAAGGTTTACAGGTCGGCGTGGTTCGCAATGGACGCGCCGAACTGGTTCCTATCACCATCGGCCGCGATTTCGGGGCCACGGTAGAAGTCACTTCCGGATTGCAACGGCGCGATGCGGTGATCCTCTCGCCATCCGATTCCCTGATCGGCGGAACGCCAGTGCAGATAGAGAAAGGAGATCGACAGTGACACTCGTAAGTAGGGCGGACCCCTGGGCGGACCCACTGGTCCGCACGGGTCCCCCTGGACCCGTTCTTCGCCAACGAAAAACCAGTGGCATTACCGCATGGCTTGCCGGCCTGGCTTTTCTGGCGCTGTCGGGATGCATGGTAGGCCCAAAGTACACGCGTCCCTCCGTGCCGCTCACTCCCGCGTTCAAGGAACCGGGGCCGGCGACCTTCAAGGAAATGGACGGATGGAAGACGGCACAGCCCAGCGACCAGGCGCTTCGCGGTAAGTGGTGGGAGCTGTTTCAGGACCAACAACTTACTGCGCTCGAAGAGCAGGTAGATGGCGCCAACCAGACCCTGAAGGAGGCCGAGGCCAACTTTCGATCCGCGCGCGCGGCTATTGGCATCAGCCGCTCCAAGCAGGCGCCTACCATCACGGCCGGGCCTTCGGTCGGCGCGGAGCGTCTTTCGCCAAATGAACCCTACTTCAACAAAGCGGCGGCCACAGGTGGAACCGGAAACTTCACTCTCCCCTTCGATCTGGATTACGAGGTGGATCTTTGGGGCCGCGTCCGCCGCTCGGTGACATCCGCGATTGAGCAGGCCCAGGCCAGCGCGGCAGACATGGAGACCGCGCGTCTCAGCCTGCACGCCGAACTCGCTGTTGATTATTTCGATCTCCGCAGCGCCGACGCGCAAGTGAGGTTGCTGGCGGAGACAGTGCAAGCGTATCGGTACACGCTGCAACTGACGCAGGACCGTTACGATGGCGGCGCCGCTCCGGAATCCGACGTGGCGCAGGCGCGCACCCAATTGCAGACTGCTCAGGCGGAGAAGACGGATGTCGCCGTTCAGCGCGCCCAGTATGAACATGCCATCGCGGTGTTGGTGGGCAAACCACCCGCCGATTTGAACCTGGCCGCGCTGCCGCTAACTATGCGGCCGCCCGCCCTGCCAGCCGTTCCAGGCGCGCTGCCATCGCAACTGCTGGAACGCAGGCCGGACATCGCGGCCGAAGAGCGCCGTATGGCGGCCGCCAATGAGCAGATTGGAATCGCTCAAGCCGCGTTCTATCCCACCGTTAGTCTGTCAGCCCTGGTCGGATTTGCAGGTACATCCCCGCTGAACTGGCTGACTTGGCCCAGCCGCATGTGGGCGGTGGGTCCAACACTGACGCAAACGCTCTTCGACCATGGCCTTCGGAAGTCTAACTCGGAAATCGCCGTTTCCAACTACGACGCAACCGTAGCAGCCTACCGGCAGTCGGCGCTGACCGCATTTCAAGAGGTGGAGGATAACCTGGCCGCATTGCGCGAGCTGGAGACAGAGGCGCAGCAGCAGCATGAAGCGACGGAGTCAGCCGATCGATCTTTGGAATTGTTCAAGATTCGCTACGAAGGCGGCGTAGACACCTATCTTCAAGTGATTACCTGGCAAACCGCCGCGTTGCAGAACGCGCGCAACGACATAGACATCATGCGCAGGCGGCTCGAAGCAGATGTTTTACTAATCAAGGCGCTGGGAGGAGGCTGGAATGTTTCGGAGTTGCCTCAGGTGGCGGCGCTTAATGAGAGCAAGACTTCGACGCAGAGGCGCTGAGACGCAGAGGCCCCGCAGAGAAGACTGAGAGAGAATGACTTTCTGCTCCGCGCCGATCTCTACGTCTCAGCGTCTCTGCGTCGAACCCTTGCGTTCCCACTTAACGAAGCGGCTGCGCAACGCCGAATATCCCCTGATGGTCGACAATCGCGACCGCTCCAAGGCGGAAGAGCTCGTCTCAAAGGGCGCTGAACAGGCGGCCGGCCCGGCGGGACTGGCCGCTGCCGCGGACAGTCACGCGGGCTCATACTTCTTTGAGTCTTCTCTGCGTGGCCTCCGCGCCTCCGCGTCTCAGCGTCAAATTCCTTATCTTTCGGAGCGAGACGTGACAAATCGAGGCGGGTGGATGATAATATCAGTACCCCCCCGACCGGAAGGAAAGCGACGCTCGCGTGCAGCCCAAGCTCACTACTGGCGGACAGGCCCTCTGTACCCCAGACCACTCAACTACCGGCGCCGCCGAGGAAACCAGCATACGGCAACTGCTCGCCCATGGAAAATCCAAGACCGCCCTCGATCGCGCTAAGGATCTGCATAAGGCGTTAGGCTCGGCCGCCTCCGAAGCGCTGCTCATCGACGCCTATGCCGGCCGCATTCAAGCGCTTCTCGATCAGAATCTTGCGCTGGAAGCGAAGTCTCTGATCGATCTGGTGCGCAGTCGATACCCCTCCGCAAAGACTCGGCTCGACGCGCTCAAGGCTACCTCCGCCGCGCGCGCCGGCGCTCTGGACGAACTGCTCGCGCCGCTGGCCGATCCGGGATTAGGCGCCGAACACCGCGCCGCAATCGAACAAGCCGTGCAGAACAAGGTCGCGGATCTTGCGGCGATCGCCGCTTGTCCGGCTCTGCCCGCGGACCACTCTCTGCGTATCGCAGCGGCCGCGCTCGATCGGGCCTTTGTAGCGGCCACCAGTGGACTGGTGACGGACGAAGAGATCGCGCTTCCCGAGGTGTCGCACCGCAGTCCGCTGGGTTCGTGGAAATTGCTGGTGCGCGCCATTGCGCACTTCTATCGCGGGGAAGACGATCCCTGCCGGGAATGCCTGGGCGCAATCAAGCCCGAATCCGTGCCCGCGCGGCTGATTCCGGCGATGCATTCCATGTTGGACATGAAGCCTGCCGCACCGCTGACGGCGGCGGAGGCCGCGCTGGTTTCGCGGGCCACCGAAAGTTCAGCCGCGCTGCGGAACGAGCTGGAGAAACTGGACCGCGCCTTCGCCGACGACGAGGACGAAGGCCGCACGTTCAAGCTGGTGCGCCTGGCGATGCAGGAATGCCGGCGAATCCTGCCGGACCAGGTGGAGACGCTGAAGCGGCTCATCTATGTTCGAGGGTCGATGAACGCGGTTGACGAGGAGCGCATGATCGCGGCCTTGCAAGGACCGCCCCGCCAGGACGCGGCGTTCTTCAGAGCGCTCGCCCATGGCATGGAAGCGACGGGCGCTGACGAGGACCTTGCCATGGCGTGCGAATACTGGGATGAGTTTCGCCAACGGGCCGTCCGCGAGGGCTGGTTCGGCGCCAAAGGCGTGGAGGTAGCCACGCTCTATAGCCACATGGCCGGCCTGCTGCGAAGGATTCCGGACGATGAGTTACGGGACCTTCAGCGGGAAAGCCGCTCGAACCGCAAGCTTGGCATCGAAGACTCCTATTTCCTCTTTCCCGAAAAGCTGTACGAACGCGCCAGCGTCCTCGATCCACATCCGGAAGGCTTCTCGCAGTGGCTCAGTTGGGCAGAGCAGGATTCGGCGCAGCGGGGCGAAGACGTGGCCAAGGCGTGGCACAAGATCCGTCCCATGGATATCGAGCCGCTGCTGTACCTGCTGCAAGCGGCCGAGCGGCGAAACGCATTTCCCTCCGCGCTGACGTACCTTGACAAGGCCGAGCGCATCGACGCGGTTCATTCCGTGGTGCGCGCGTCGCGCTTGCGGCTGCTGGCGGGAAGCGCCCTGCGTCATCTGGAGCAGAAGAAGCCTCATCTGGCGGCTGAGAAACTCAAGGCGATTGCCGCCCTGCCGCAGTCGAAGCAAGGGGACCGGCCGGCCTTCATGGCGGCGTTGGGCTATGTGATCGCGCTTGATCGGGCGGACGATCGGGCCATGGATGAGGCGCGCGCCGAGGCCATTCGTTTACTGGGAAACGACATCGCAGCGGGATTGCTGGTTTGCGGAATCTCGGCGGCGGCCAAGCGCCGGCCTGTGGAATTGCCGCCAGTGAAAAGTCTCAGCCGGGCGGAACAGTCGGCTCTTCCGGCTCAAATCGCGAGGCTGGTGGCGCTTGCCAAGGATGTGGGGATTAAGAAGTTTCACCTTCCCCTGCCTCACCTGCAGGAGGCTGCCAGGCAGTTTCCGCGCGCCAGTGGTTCGCTGGATATCGGCCAGCTTCGAACCCTGGCTGAGACGGCGCTCGCCATGGGCGATGACGAGTTCGCTTACGCCGCTTCGGGGGAAGGTCTTAGCCGGGGAGGGGAAACAGAAGCGCGGTTTCTGGTGTTGCGCGCGCGGTGCCTGCCCGAACGGCAAGGTACTCGGCACGCCATCTGCGCCGCCGCCGCCGCTGAGTTGGCGCGTCCGCATCGGGATATGGAGACTGTCGGCGAAGCTGTCGATCTGGTTCGCCGCGCACTCGACTCCGAACCCTTTACCGTGACGCTCGATCAGGCCCGCGAAGTGGTGCAGAAGGAAATCGCGGCATCCGATTATCCTGACGGGAGTACGCGCGGTCCAGATTACTCCACGCTGTTGCCAAACCAGTTGTGCAATTGCCCCAAGTGCCGCCGCGCGCGGGGCGAGACGCCAACTCCTTTCGACGATTTGGATTTTGACGACGATTATCTTGACGACGAGAAAATGGAGAAGATATTCACCGAGCGCGTTCCTGAAGGCATGCCGCCCGAGCTGGCCCAGATGTTGTTCGAAGTGCTGAAGGAGGGTTACCGCAACGGCTTATCTCCCGATGAGATTCTGGAGGAATTGGAAGACATGGGAGGTTTAGGCGGCAGTTTCCGCGAGAAAGGAAAGAAGGGCAAGCGGAAGTGACGGATCCGAGAGAGGTGTTAGGCGTTTCGTCGAGTGCCGGGGAAGAGGAGATCCGCGCGGCCTATCTCCGGAAGGTGAAGGAATACCCGCCGGACCAGGCGCCCGAGGAATTCGAAAAGGTTCGCAACGCGTTTGAAACTCTGCGCGATCCCCGTAAGCGCGCGCTGGCCATGTTGCATGCGTCCGACCCGGGCGCGCCGCTGGCGTCGGTGGTGGATGGCCGCGTGCCGCGGCGGCTGTTCGTTGGACCGCAGCCTTGGCGCGAGGTGTTGAAGGCTAAATGACGGCACAGATGAACCGGGACGAGATTCTGCGCCGCCTGGAGCAATTACTCGATTCGGTATGGACCGAGGAAGCGCCGCCCGCAGGAATCGACCCCGAGATTCTTTCCGCGGTCATGGGCTCCGGTGAGACAGAAGCCGGGACGGAGGCGGACCGCCGGTGCGACTCCTATTCTTTGTGGGCCGCCGTGACGGCGCTGACGCAGGAGGTCAAGCTACAGGGCAGGGCCTTCCTCGATTTGAACCGTACGCTGGAAACGCAGACCGGCCGGCTGCTGGAGGAAGTCCGCGCCGCGCATTTGGAGCGTGAGCGCAATCTGCAGCGCGAAGCCGAGCGCCGGTGCCGCAGGGAGGCGCTGAGCGCGCTGATCGATTTGCGCGACCGGCTGGGCCGCGGACGCGAATCGGCGCGGGCGCGCGGGGTGGAAGCGCAACAGATCGCGAAGGCCGGTTGGCTTCAGCGCATGTTTTCGCGGCCGGACCGGAAGGCCGCGGAAACTATCGACGCATTAGTGCGAGGCTACGAGTTGGGCGTCGAGCGCCTCGATCAAACGCTGGGCGAGTTCCAGGCGCGGGAGATCCGCTGTGAAGGCGAGATGTTCGATCCGCGGCGGATGAACGCGATTGACAGCGAGGAATCGTCCGTGGTCCCCGAAGGCATGGTGCTCGAAGTCTACCGGAGCGGATATGAATGGAACGGCGAGGTGTTTCGTCCGGCGCAGGTCAAGGTGTCCCGCGCTCCTGCGGCGGGAAAATAAACGAGTGATCGAATGATAATGAGCGAGCTAGGATGAGCGGGCTAGAATGAACGGGCTACAATGAACGACCCAGGCGAACTAATAGTTGGCATCGATTTAGGCACCACTAATTCCGAGGTGGCCGCGTTCGTGGACGGCCAGGTCAGGGTGCTGGGACCGGCGGACCGGCAGATATTGCCATCGTGCGTGGGGTTCTCGGCTACCGGCGAGCTGTTGGTGGGCGAGGCGGCGCGCAACCAGCAGGCGCTGTATCCCGAACGCACGGTGCGCAGCATCAAACGCCGCATGGGCAGCCCGGAAACGGTGGTGGTGGGCGGCCGCAATTTCACACCGCCGGAGATTTCCGCGCTGATTCTGCGCGAGCTGGCGGAATGGGCGCGCGCGTCCCTGGGCGAGCTGCCGCAGAAGGCCGTCATCACCGTGCCGGCTTACTTTTCCGACGCGCAGCGAAGCGCCACGCGGGAAGCCGGCGCGCTGGCCGGTCTGGAAGTAGTGCGCATCTTGAATGAGCCTACCGCCGCCAGCCTGGCGTACGGATACGGCGACGGATCGCGCCACACCGCGCTCATCTACGACCTGGGCGGCGGCACGTTCGATGTGTCGGTGGTGACGGTGGAAGGCGACGTCACCGAGGTGCTCGCCAGCCACGGCAACAATCGCCTGGGCGGAGACGATTTCGACGACCTTCTGGCTGCGCGCCTGATGGACGAGTTTCAAAAGCAGCATGGCATCGATCTGCGCAAAGGGTATCCGGCCGCGCACGCGCGGCTCCGGTGGGTCGCGGAAGAGGCCAAGAAGAAGCTGAGCTTTGAGCCTTATGTCACCATCCGGGAAGATGCGCTGATCGAGGTTAGCGGCAAGCCGATGCATCTCGAGATGGAGGTGTCGCGCTCCGAATATGAAGAGATGATCCACCCGCTGGTGGAATCGACGCTCGACAGCGTGTCGAAGGCGCTGCAGGATTCCGGCAAAGGGTCGGGCGACATGGATGCGGTTCTGTTGGTGGGAGGCTCGGTCAGGACGCCGCTGGTGTTTAACATGCTGGCCGACCGCATCGGTCTCGAGCCGCGCGGGGACGTGCATCCCGACCTTTGCGTGGCGCTGGGCGCAGGCGTGCTCGCCTCGCGCTTATCAGGGCATGGCGTAGGGCGCGTGCTGGTGGATGTGTCGCCGTATTCCTTTGGCATTTCGTTTCTGGGCGAGCGCGGCGGCGTCCCGTATCCGCACTGTTATAAGCCGATCATCCGGCGGAACACGCCCCTGCCGCTGACGCGCACCGAGCAGTACGTGACCAGCTATCCTTTTCAGACGGAAGTCGATCTGCATATCTATCAGGGGGAAGACGACGACGCGCTGAAGAACATTCTGGTAGGAGACTTTCGCATCGAGGGCTTGAACGGCCTGCCCGGTCCCAACGAAATCCTGTGCCGGATGCGTCTCGACCTGGATGGCATTCTGCAGGTCGCGGCGGTGGAAAAGCGGACCGGCAAATCGAAGCAGATTACGATTGCCAATGCGCTGGCGGCGAAGAGTCCCGATGAGATTGCCGCCGCGCGTAAGCGCAGTCAGGAACTTTTTGAATCGCGCAGCGAGAGGATTGACGAGAGCGAAGCAGACTACGAAGAGATTGATGTGGAGCAGCGACTCATCGAAGGGGAATTTGCCGCGGCTCCTTCTTTGCCGGGCGAGCCGGAGGCGGCGGATCTGGTGGAAAGGTCGCGCAAACTGCTCGACAAGATGCACCAGGACGATCGTGAAGAAGCCATCGACCTGCATGAACGCATTGGGACCGCGATCGAATCCGGGGATGCGTTGGCGCTGGCTGAAGCTTCGCGGGCGCTGAAGGAGCTGTTGTTCTTTATGGAAGGCCGGGCGAATTGACAGAGGCGGGCCGCTGTCCGGTTTGCCTGGCGCGGTTCCGCGGCGCGCGGGTGTGCTCGCGGTGCGGCGCGGATCTGGAACCGCTGATGATTCTTGCAGCGAAGTCGTGGAGATGGCGAGCGGCGGCGCGGATGGCGATTGGCGCGGGGCAATTCGAACTGGCGCTCGAGTTGGCGGCGCGGGCCCAGGAGGCGCAGCGGACGCCGGCGGGAGAGGCTCTGCGAGTGGTGAGTGAGTTGTTGAAGGTGAATCTAAGTGGGGCAGGTTGCTAACCTGCGGCCGATTGTTAATCGGCCTCTTGACTTTCCTAAACACAGTGCCGAAATGGAGCTACACCATTGCGCCGAACCTGTGAAGTTAGTTTTGCACTGGCGCAAAAGGAGGTTATGGTGGTCGACAAGCAGAAGTTGATCGAGAAAATTAAAAGCACGGAGCTTTCATGTGTTGACCGCGGTGAAGCTGTAGGCACTCAGGGATGGGATGCAACAAGTTCGCATTGCAGAGCAAGCTAAGGTAAGCGAAGCTTTAATTTCCAACTTTCATGCATGCTATCGCAATCTACGTGGTCTTGCACGGAATGCGCTAGCCAAACCCTGACGGACTCCGCTGCATATGAGCTTGCAAAGGAAGAAGCTGCCGTTGAACAACAGGATGCTATCTTCAGAATCGCGGGACAAATAGCTAGGAAACGTCAGGCTAGTCAGAAAGGTAAACCTGGTAGAAGAAACCCTCCCGGTAACATCACCAGGGATGACATGAAGGCGGCAATTCGCGCCCACAAGTGACTTAGCAGAGCGATTATAATATCTCGGTCCTAGACCGAATCAGTGTCAACGACCCAAGTGGTTCTATAGCCCCGCGGCAGGCCGATTAACAATCGGCCGCTGGCCGGCAATCTGCCCTTGCCCTGTCTTGACTAGTTAGTCCTTGTGAGTTTTAAAACCCATACATCACTAGACTCGGAACGAGACACACTCTGTTCGCGAGATCGTGCTCGCTGCATGCTTCCGAAATGAGCAGGATGCTTTCAATTGCTCTGCCGATGTTCAGTTGCTGCGGCACTAAAACGATTCCCGGACTGTCGTTGTGCCGAATGAATTCGCGGAAGTGATCTGGCATGGTGGTGACATCGTGACTTACGAGAACTCTTCCGTCTTTCCCGGCGATAGCCAGGACGGCCTCATCGCTGAGACCTTCAAGGGGAACCTCCTCCGCGCGCTTGAAGTTCAAACGCGCGTTGCGGAGGACTACGCCTGAGACGATGGCGCCGTTGAGATCTGCATCCGCCAGCCAACACCGGATCGTTGATGCTCGGTGAGCAGACGCTGCCGAGCGTGTTCGACCCTTTCTTGCAGTTCTCCGGAAGGCGGCTGTCCGTGCTGCTCAAGCTCCTTCCATCGCGCCGCCAAGCGCTGAAGGTACGTCTCCGACTCCTGAGGATTATCCAGATAAAAAGCGATGGCGCCGTAGACTTGGCCCAAAGACAAAGACGGGAAGTTCTGGCGAATGGTTTCGGGTGAGGCGCCCTCGCGGAACGCGAGAATCACCGAGGCGAGGGACACACGGCTGCCCGCCAGATAGTAGCCGCCTTCTCGCTCTTCGACGTACTCTTGAGAGGCCATGGTGTTCTCTACCTGCATTATACCGGGCATAAGGCCGGAAAGGAGCCGACGACCGCAGCGAGGGCGCAAAACAGGAGCGTGTGAGGCATTCCCTCAGCCCACACAATTTGGCGGGCCGCGGCGCCAAAGTACATGCCACCGGTAATACCCGCGGTGGCGCTCGTTCTGCCGGCGGTTCTTGCTGATTGACCGAGGCGGCCCGGTGTCCGGTTTGCCTGGCGCGGTTCCGTGGTGCGCGGGTGTGCTCGCGGTGCGGCGCGGATCTGGAACCGCTGATGATTCTTGCAGCGAAGTCGTGGAGATGGCGATCGGCGGCGCGGATGGCGATTGGCGTGGGGCAATTCGAAGAGGCGCTCGAGTTCGCGGCGCAAGCCCAGGAGGTGCAGCGGACGCCGGCGGGAGAGGCTCTGCGAGTGGTGAGTGAGTTGTTGGGCAACCGTCATTGGAATACGTACCCGACCGCGTGACTCTCGGGAGAAGTAATCTGGTGGTATGAAGATTCTGGTTATCGGCGGGACCGGCTTTATCGGCCCACACCTGGTGCGCGAACTTGCCCGGATGGGCCATTCCGTGGCGGTTTTCCACCGCGGCAGCACGCGAGCGGACTTGCCCGCGGAGTCGATCCTCGGCGAGCGCCGGGATTTGGCCGCCCTACGCCCGAAAGCCGATGTGGTCATCGACCTGATTCTCTGCTCAGGCGCGCAGGCGAAATCGTTGATGGAAGCCTTCCGCGGCGTGGCGGGACGCGTGGTGGCGGCAAGCAGTATCGACGTCTATCGCGCCTGCGGAGTGCTGCACGGCAGCGAGGAAGGTCCGCTCGATCCGGTGCCGCTGACCGAGGAGTCACCGCTGCGGACGAAGCTGCAGACATATCCGCCCGAGCAGGTGAAGATGCTGCAGAAATTCTTCGGTTGGCTTGACGACGAGTACGACAAGATTCCCGTCGAATGCGCCATCCTGGGAGACCCTGAGCTACCCGGTACAGTGCTGCGCCTGCCGATGATCTATGGACCGGGCGATCGCCTGGGCCGATTCCACCCGGTGCTGAAACGGATCGACGATGGCCGCCGCGCGATTCTGTTTGAAGAAGGTTGGGCTGCGTGGCGCTCGCCGCGAGGGTACGTCGGCAATGTGGCGGCGGCGCTGGCATTGGCGGCAGTGTCCGAGCGAGCCGCCGGCCGCGTCTACAACGTCGCAGAAACGCCGGCGTTCACCGAATTGGAGTGGGCCGGCAAGATCGCAGCGGCAACCGGTTGGGACGGTGAGTTCATCACTCTGCCAAAGGACCGCGCGCCGGCGCATTTGGCGCCGCCCGGCAACAGCGCGCAGCATTGGGCAGCGGATTCCACCCGTATCCGGCGGGAACTCGAGTACCGGGAACCGACGCCCGTCGACGAAGCCATTCGCCGTACGATTGAATGGGAGCGCGCAAACCCGCCCGGAGAATTCAATCCGCACAAATTCGACTACGCCGCCGAAGATGCTGCCGCGGCGGCGGGTGCGGCGGCGGGTGCTACGACAGCCGCGGCCAGCCAATAGGTGGACGCGAAATAGCGTCTTCGAGGGCCTGGCAAACTCGCGGCGGGGATTGCGGCTCTGTCCGTTGTTATGCGGCGGGGATTCGGAATCCGGGCTTCGGAAAGGGAACTTTCGGGTTCCAGCGGTTTTCGGCGCAGTGGCGGGCCTCATTCAGGCGCTGATTTCGAGCGATCAGCCGGCGGATTCCGGCGCTCGAAAAATCAGACCCAATTTGCAGAATCTCCGGCGGGAAGTCGCGCGCCGGATCGTATTTTTCGCCTTTACTATAGGCAAGCTGGGCAAGCAGTTGGGCTTCTTCGAGCGCCTGTCGATGGACGGCCTGGCGTTCGGCCCGCAGGGTACGGAGCTGAGCCATATTCTTCTCAATGGCGCGGTGGATGCGCTGCTCATAGAGCGCCAGAAGCTGAAAATTATCGCCCTTGGCGAGCCAGGTGCGGGCTTGCGAGAGCGCTTCGTCGATGGGAAGCTGGGCGGGGTCACTGCGGTCCGGCGTGCAGAGTGCGCCGAGTGCGCCGTTTTGGCCGAGAGCGAAGATGCCGGTCTCGATGGCGCGGGCGCGCTTCAGGCGCCAATGATCTTCGGCGATGGACTGGGCGAGTTCGATCTCCAGCGCACCGACGGGTTGGAGGGAATCGCGGATGCCGGCGCAGTGTTTCTCGAAGGCCTGGTGCTCGTCGGCGGTGAGAATGCAGATCTGGCCGGTGAGGCCGTGACGATAGGCGTTAAGGCGGGTGCGATACTTGCCTTTTTCGGTGGTGGCGCCAGTGGATTTCTGCGCGTTGGCGATGTTTGCGGCTATCTGAGCTGTGGTTGCCATTTATATGTTTACCTCGAAGCGGAGCGGGCGCCCGGCTCTGGACACAGCTATAGCATGGGGTTCTGCGGCTGCATGGGGGTAAGGGCTGTATCGTGTTGAAAGGAATGGGGCGATTTATTCTCGGGATGTGTGATTGGGGAATTGGGGTAGGGTGGAAATCGCGGGGCCGGGAGTCTGTTCAGCGGGACGAACGGCCATGTCCGTAACGTGGACGCGCTATTCGAAAAGGCCTTGACGCACTCGACGAACCGGTGACCGCCGCCCTGCCGGGGAATGGCAACCGCGCCGACGACGGCAACCGGTGAGTGGCGCCGGGTGACTGCCTTATACAGCACGCGGCCGCTCAACCAGCTCTATATCAGCGGAGTAAGTATCACGGAAATTTTCGCGGCGCGGAAGAAACGAAGCGCGTTCACACGAGTGTGAACGCTGCACGCAGAGTGCGTGCGCCACGACGGCCCACGGACGCCCTTGGTTTATTTCGGATACACCCGAAAATCGTCGAAGTAAGTCACGGAATCGCCCACGGTCCACAGCCCGACTTTGCCGGACTTGGTAAATGTGTCGTCGAACGCCTGCAGAATCCGCCGGTGGTTCACGTATACCTGGAAGCGGTTGCCGCGCACAGACACCTTCAAAATGCTCCACGCATTCAGGGGAATATCGTGATGCACGCCCGCGTTCAGCGCGATTCGCCGGCCGTCCTGCACCTTGAATAGCACCACGCTGCCGTCGAGCGCATTGGCCCGCGCCAAGTAGTAGTTATTGTTGTCGCGGTAACGGAAAACCAGGCCGCCAGCTTGATCGGAGCGGCCCGCTACGGGCTTCATGCGGACACTGACGTCGCTGTCGCAAACCGTGAGCGCATCGAAAATTGCCAGCGGGAAGCGGTTGCCGCCGGGGTCGCTCGAAACCTGCGCCAACACGTAAGGCTGTGTAGGGGCCGATTCGTCCTTCAGGATTTCCCATTTTGGAGCGGCGCCGCCGTTAGTCATGGCCGCAGTCCACCCCGGAGGCATTTTGCCTAAAGGAGCGGTGTCGAAATTGACGATTCTTCCGGTCGATGCAATCAGGCCGAACGAAATCAGCAGGCCCAACGGTTTCATATATTCCCGTTACGGGAAATGTCGCTCTACCACCATTATACCAGACTGGCGATTCCAACAGGCTGATTCGCCATCCGCCGAAAGTTGACAACCAGGTTAACAACCTGCCCCACAATCAGATAGGCGCATGCCAGCACGATCATATCGAAGAGCGCGAGAAAAATCAGGCTATGTCGCGCAATGTCCATGGAATCGCACATGGTGGCAATCCCCATCTCCATGAAAGACGCTCCAATCAGGCACAATCCGCCCAGCCAAGCCCCGCGCGGCTGGCGCTTGCGATCAAGCCCTAGCAGAAGGCCGAACAGCGCCGCGAGCGCCAGAAACGTAAACAGGAAAACAGCGCCATGGTGATAGAAGAAGTGGTTCTTCACATCGCTCCACAGCGCAAACGCGCGGCTCTCGGTCAACCGCGGGTATCCCGTAGACATATCGAAGTTGCCGAAGGCGTGTTCTCTGCCCGCTTCGGAAAGTCCGATGAGCATGATGCGGTAGGCCACCGCGGGGCGCCTGATGTAGAATACGGCGAGCTTGCCAAACGAGAGCCGCTGCATGAAACGCCGCCGAAAGTCCTCGTCGTCCATTCCGGAGTGCGGTTCATACGCCTTCGTCCCGATGCAGAAACGGTAGGACTTGTCGAGGCCCAGTTCCGCCAGAGTGCGATCGACGTTCTTCGATAGCGGCAGAATCTCTTCGAAGGTGACGTTATAGAGGGGATAGCCGGCGTAGTCCGCCGGTTGCGCTTTAGAGAGCATGAACAGCGAGGCCGCTGTGAGGCACGCCGCGGCTATGTACCACCATCTGCGGCGGAGGGCGTAAAACGTGGGGGCGGCCGCGATAAACAGAAAGGCGATCCAAAAGCCGAGGAGCGCATGTTGCGCCTTGGCGCTCACCATCAGAAACGCACACACTATGAGCAGGACGGCGTCGAGCTTCCTTCCCCAGCGGAGCATGCGGAGGTAGAACACAACGGTCAGCAGGAGGAAAAGATACGCGGGCTCGTCCATGTAGAACGAGTTCAGCGCGTTGACATACATCATGTCGCAGTATACGAAGAGCACCAGCGCATACATTGCCCACCGCGCCCAAGGCCGCTCATCCCCAAGCAGCGGGGCGAAGAGCCAGATGGCAGCCAGAAAAAGCGCGCCATGAACCACGCCGATGCAGCGGAGGTCGAAGTTGTTGTCTTTCGAGAAGAGCGAATTGAGCCAGAGCGCGGGATACATCAGCGCAATCTCCAGCGAATAGAAGTCGCTGACCCAATGCTTGTCGGCACGAAACTCGTAGACCGTATCTACAAACTCGTACGTGCGGTGAACCCGCGCGGAGAGATCGAACCTGCCGATCACTTTGGGGAAGTCGCCGTTGTCGGCGAGTCCGACGACCGGCGGAATGATCAACTGATAAAAGAGAATGGCGCCCGCTGCGAAGAGGAAAACCCGCCGCGAATCCAGCATTACGGCTCAGTCTAGCACCGTCGCGGTTGCGTGACGGTCGCATGGATGCTCAGGCGCAATCCGCCCAGCCCAGCCTTTTGCGGCAAGCGCTTGCTTAGCGCGAGCCGCTTATTTCGGATGGCGTTTTCGGAAACTGACCCGGCGCGGAATCCGCGACAGACGGCCCAATGCACGACAACGCCGCTCTTATCGCGAATCCCAGGCGCACGTCAACGCGGAACAAGCCGCCTTGCCACGAACGGGACCAGAAACGTGCAGAGCGTCAACACCCATGCAAGGTATAGCGGCCAGGGCCTGTACTCCAGGACAATTCGGTCGGATCCGCGGTCCAGTACGATCCCGCGCAGGTCGCCGTCGACCCTGTAGATCGGCGTCCTGCTTCCGTTCACAACGGCGCGCCAGCCCGGTGCAAATCTTTCGCTCAACACCAGCAATCCCCTGCTGCTAACATCCACTTCCAGCTCGACACGGTTACCGTGCGAGTTAAAGTATTGGACCGAGTCACCGGCGTCGGGAATAGCATCTTGCAGCCGGACATGCCCATCGATCGCCGCAGTCTGCCAGAGATCGAACCCTGCTGAGTACAGGCGGGCCAACTGCCCTTCGCGAGAGGGTTCGAAGACCGTCTGGTGTACCATCCAGGCACGCGGAGACGCCGGCGTTTCGTAAATCTTCCAGAACGCGTCCTGGTACACCGCTCCGGAATCCTGGGCGGAAGCGGGCAGCACGCGGTAGCGGGCGTTCCAGAGTTCCGGGTGGCTTTCCCCGCCATCGATTGTCTCGATACGAAACGCGTCGGCGATGTTGAGGGGCGGTTGCGCGGCAATCTGCACGCGCAAGGGTTCCGGCTGCGACTTCAGGAACTGCGCCGCGCCGCGGAAACTCATCAGGTGGTCCAATTGATTGGGCTCCGCGGCCGCCAAATCCCGCCGGTCCCGTGACAGCCGGTCGAAGGCATTCAGGTCAAACAGAACCAGCGCAACGATCAGCGTCTTCAGCCATCGCTCGCGAGGGCTTTTGACTGCATATCGAAACAGGCCGTAGGAGAGAAAAACTACCACGACGGACATCGAAACACCGGGGTTGAGTTCCCGGCCGGCGACGGCCACGAACAACAGTCCGGCGACGCAGACGCCTAACACGGCCTGAAACATTCGATTCAGCTTCGACCAGCCATCATCCTGATCCGTTCCGGAGAGAAGCGTCTCTGTCCCGAAAGCCGCAAGCAATGCTCCGGCGAAGCCGGCCAGGCATACCGTCAGGCTTGCGTCCTCGATCCACAATTTCGGAAAAACCGCGGACAGCACTCCGTGGAATAGCGACAGCGGCCCCAGCGAACAGAGGAATGCCGCAAGCGCCAGCCAGGCGAAGTAACGCACCCAGGGGTTCCGCCAGTTTTTCCATATCCCGACAATGGTCAGCAGCAGCGGGAACACGCCCATATACGGGCTGATCGCCGCAGGGTGGCCTATCCCCTCGTGGAACGCAGCGGGGATCAGCATCGCTATCAGACTATCCGGCGAGAGCCCGCCCGCCCGAAGCCCCGCGCCGTTCCCTCCGTATCCCAGGGCCGGCAGCCACTGTAGGGCGCCCGCGGCGAACCCGGTCGCGACCGTCACCCCGATCGCCAGTGCGGCCCGCGCGCGCGATTCCGCGGCGGCGAATCCCGCGGAGACGATGACCAGTATCTGGATTGTTACCATATCGCCGCTTCCCGCCAGGACCGACATTCCCAACGCCAATCCGCTCATCGCGGCATTCCAGGCGGAGGAGCGCAGATCTTTCGCGCGCAAAGATCGCAGCAGGAAGAGCAGCGTGAGCGGCAGCCATAAGAGTCCCTCTAAAAGGTTGAGGCTGCCAGTGGCGCCGGCGAACCCGCCCAGCGAAAAACAGATGCCTGCAACCAGGGCGGGGAACCGCCTGAAATGGAACTCTCGCGCCAATGCGAACATGAAGCACGCACCCAGCAAATGCACGAATACGAACCACAGAGAATATAGATGCGCAGAGAGCAATCCATCGCGGCCCAGCGGCGCCAGCGCCAGCGCCAGGTGCAAGGGATAGAATCCGCCCGCATGACCGTCGAGCCTTTGTCCGCCGAGTGCGTACTGGTCCCAGAGCGGTTGAATGCCGTGGCGCAGGTTGAAGACGCTGAATTGCAGCCAGGAATAGGATCGGTTTACCGCTTCGGTTCCGGTGAGCAGCGAGAACTGGCTGGTCAGAACGAGTTTCGAATAGAACAGAACAATCGTGAAAAAAACGAGAGACACGGAGCCGATGGCGGCTCGCCTGGCAACGCAGGCCGCGACGCATTTGGCCGCCGCCTTTCGCGAGCCCACCCACAAGGTGCGCGATGCTTCGGCGACCTTCGCCCCCGCGGCCCCCGGGCGCCGTTCGGACACCAACCCCACAATCATCGTACTCACGCAGGCCAGAATGCTGAGGCACAGAGAAATCGCCAGGCCCCACGGGTGATACTCCATCACGATGCGGCTGCTTCCGGCCGGCAGGGCCAGGCCACGAAATGCGCCGTTGGTCATCAGCAGCGGCCGTGAAGCGCCGTTCACCTTGGCCACCCATCCGGGGTACATCACTTCCGATGTGACGAGAAACGCCGGCCGGTCTGCCGCCACGGTCAGGCCGATGCGATTCGCCTCATACCCGTCCACTCGTACATTCCCCGTTCCGAGCCCTTCGCGGTCGGCGGGCAGTCCTTCGACGATCGCCTCCTCAACCGGATTGAATGACGGGCGCGATAACATCCCGAGGGTCTCCGCTTCGTCCCGCGATCTTCGGATACGCCCTACCAGGAAGAAGCGGGGCAGTGCGTGGGGATTCCGGTATATCTGAATACCGCGCACCGGCTCCATTGGTTCGAGGCCGGCCTTTTTTACCTCATCCGGTGGAATCGTCACACCGCCCGCCAGCACGGCGACATTCAGCATGTTCAACAGCGGGGAATCGAACCGCGTCACCGCCAGGTCGCGGTCCCATGCGTTACCGGAGGCGTACAGCCACCTCACGTGCATCACTCGCAGAAGCTGGAACGGATTATCGCCGGCGGTCGTGGCAACGCCGAGCATTCCGGGGCCCAGGATTCCCTGTGAGAACTGTTGATCTGTGTAGTCCACTCGGGAAGGAGGCGTGGTGTGGCCCACTGCAGCCCGAAGCGCCGCTGCCACGGTTTCGGCGCCGCCGCGGTATCCGGGATCCTCTATCTTGGGACCTCCGCGATACGTGTTCATCGGGCGATCCGCGCCGGTATGAATCAGATCGTATGACGTGAACAAGGCGATCGCCCACACCATTGTCACGGGCAAGCGCTTGCCGAACCTGTCGAGCACAATCGCCGCGGTGACCGCCGCAAAGAAACCGAACGCCATGGTGGCGTACTCGGAGTAAAGGGCGCCGCGCAGCATGCCCGGCAGATGCACGTAGATGGTGCGGTAGACCGGGGTGTGTTCGCCCAGCATCCAGAACACGCTCAATATCGTCAGCGCCAGAAAGAGAATGGCGCGGCGCCTGCGAACGAACGGCGCGAGCAGGATCAGAATAATGGAAGCGATGCCGCAGTAGGCGTATAAAAGCGTGAAGTTATAAGACAGTTTGTAGAGCGAGCCAACTTCGAAGATATGGTAGTAATCGGGGATTACAAGTGAGACCAGAATTTCGATAGGGTTCCCGCCGCCGAACGTGTGCCAGCGCCAGCGCTCGGAGGCAATGCTGGCCTGCGTAAGCATCCACAGCGGCGCCAGTTCCACCGCCGCAATTGCCGCGCCCGTTAGAAATCCGGCCGCCAGGCCGGGGAGCAGCCGCCACGAGGCTTCCCGCGTGATGAGCCACCCGGCCGCGACCAGCAGAACGGCGGCGCCCACGATGAGTGTGGTGGCGGCAAATCCGGAGAGGATGCTCAGGGCGATTGCGAGGGCGAAGACCGCAACCCAGCGCGGGCGGAAGCGATTCCTGAGTTCGAAGGCGGCGAGAACTGCGAGCGGCAGCCAGGCGCCGGTACAGATGGCGCACAGGTGTTGAGCTTGGGAGGCGAAGAAGCCACCCAGCTGATAGACGCTGGCGCCCATAAGGGAGGCTGGCCGGGAGAGCCCCATCTTTCGTAACAGCAGAAAAGTGAAGAGACCGCCCAGGATCATGTGCAGCGGAACCAGCGCTTCCACCCAGTAAAAGAGGTAGCGGCCGTGGCTGAGGTTGCCTGTAAACACCGCTAGCAATGTGAACGGGTAAAACACCTGCGCCTGAAGATCGGCGTGAATGGGCATTCCACCGAACGAATATGGGTCCCATAGCGGTGCGACGCCCTTTCGAATGCATTGCGCGATATAGTCGATCAGCGGCAGGTGGAAACCTTCGATGTCGTAAGGGATGTGAGCGGTGGGATTGATCAGGACATGCCAGAAAAACAGGACTGGCTGTAACACGAGTAGAGCCGGGGCGAATGCGGAAGCGGCTAATCGCGAGAGCGGTACAGGCGGCGCTTGAGTCTGCTGGTTCGAGGCGTCAGGCGCTGATGTAAGCATAAATGGGGACAGGTAACGGTGCGGTTTTGTAACCTGCATTTGCTTCCGGCTCCGGGTAAGTATATCGCAGCAATCTGGATTCTCGCCCGCGCGGGATCGACGGGGCGATTGAGGTTAAGCGGCACAACGGACCGTCGCCAGCAAGTCGATCACCCTCGGCCTGCGCCCGGCGAAGCCGTTCCACGGTGGCCTGCCGCCTATACTAACCTAAGACCCCCTAACAGCCTGGGAAACTACAGTTGGGCGAAAAATCCCGTGTTACGGGTTAGTTTCCGGTTGAAGGTGGTCAAACCGCGGTTGGTAAACCTGGGCCAGTTCCCGTTGTGAGGTGGACTTTTTCGTTTGCGTCGCCACCACGCGCATCGCCGGTGGGCCTTTTGTTGCCCTTCGAGAGCGAATTGAGGCAGAGCGCGGGATACACCGCGAGCTCAATCTAGCACCGTCGCGGTTGCGCGACGACGCCATGGGGCGCGTGATCTGACGCCTGATGGGTTGAGTGATCCGACGCGTGATAGGAGCTCCGCACCAGCGGGCCCGATTCCACGTGTCCGAATCCCATCGCGTAACCGGCGCGTCGAAATTCGTCGAACTCGGCGGGCGGGACGTAGCGCACAATCGGCAAGTGTTTCGGCGACGGCCGCAGGTACTGCCCCAGGGTGAGGATATCGACCTTGCTTCCGCGCAACTCGCGCATCACCGCGAGTACTTCCTCCGGGGTTTCGCCCAGGCCGAGCATCAGTCCGGATTTCGTCGGCGTCCGCGGCGAGACTTGCTTGGCATGCGCCAGCACGTCGAGCGACCGCTCGAAGCGCGCACCCAGCCGTACCTGCCGGTAGAGGCGCGGCACGGTCTCGGTGTTGTGGTTGAGCACGTCGGGCTGCGCCTCCATCACCGTCTCCACGGCGGCATGGCTGCCCTGGAAATCGGGGATCAACACTTCCACGCCGCACCCTGGAATACGCTCGCGAATGGCGCGGATCACCATGGCGAACAACTCGGCGCCGCCGTCCTTGCGGTCGTCGCGGTTGACGCTGGTGATCACGGCGAACTTCAGGCCCATCACGGCGACGGCTTCAGCCACGCGCGCGGGCTCATCGTAGTCCACTGCCAGCGGGGCGCCCTTCTGCACGGCGCAAAAGCCGCAGCGCCGCGTACACACGTTGCCGAGGATCATGAACGTGGCGGTGCGCTGGTTCCAGCACTCGCCCACATTGGGGCAGGCGGCGCTTTCGCACACGGTATGGAGCCGCAGCCGCTCGATGAGGCCTTTCAACTCGCGGTAGTTCTCGCCAACGGGCGCGGGCGCACGCAGCCATTTCGGGCGGTCGAGCTTGGGAGAGATGGAAACCAGCACTGCTACCAGTGTAACTGTGGGACAGGCCTCCAGGCCTGTCTTCTTCGGGTAAATGCGCCCAGTAACCGCGTATACCTGCGTGTAACCGCGACAGGCCGGGAGGCCTGTCCTACTTGCCGGCGGAACGGCCGAATTGCTCGGGCCAGAACTTGAAAATCTGGCGACGGCTGAGATGCATCCCAGCAATGCTGGCCGAGCCCGTTCGCTCCAATCCGGCGAACACGCGCTTCGTGGCCTGCTCATCGACGGCCAAGGCTGCCAGCAGCTCTTCGAGAGCCGCGCGGGTTGCGGTGGGTCGGTTTTCCAACGCGCCGCCCGCTCCCGCGTTCGGAGCGAAGCGCACTTCGTAGGGACCATCCGGCGGCCCTTTGATCAGCAGCGCGCCTTCGACCCGCTTCGCCACCATTCCGAGCACGTTCAGAATCGCCAGCACCGAGGAAAGCTGGATATCGCGCTCGTTCTTCTCAAAGCGCAGCACGGTGGGCAACGACACATTGGCCTGTGCCGCCAGGCGGCGCATGGGAAGCTTGCGCTCTTTGCGCCGCCGGTGCGCCTCATCCACTATTTCCTGCCAATCGAGCTGCCAATCAAGCGGAAAATCCCGTTCCATCGTTTCCTCATATATTCCGTCAGGTCCGCTTTCTGGACGATTGTTCCATGCGGCGATTCCTGCACAGCGTTCACGGCAGCGTCGAGACGCGCGCCCAGGTCGTGAACGGCCTGAAGCAGCGCGCCGCGGCCGTATCCGAACGACTTCGCCAGCGCTTCCACATTCTTCGCCGATATGGCGCTCAACTTTCGGGGATTCGTCCCCGGACCCATGCGTAACGCGAGAGCCGAATCGTAGCCGGGATAGAGCGACGCTGCCACGAAATCGTATATCGGTGAAAGGCGCATGGCGGACCCCGTGTACAGCAGCCCGAAATTCTTCATGTGGGCGTCATTATTGCCCAGCAGAATGCACGCCAGAACACGCCGCAACAGAAGGTCGGCGTCCGCCACCTCGCAGCGCGGATTGGCGCGCATAAACGAAGCCATTTCGCTGTACGCGCCGTCGTACTTGGCTTCCGAGGGCCGGCCGAGCAACTGGTTGAACTCCTCAAAATGCAGCTTGCGTCCGTCCGGCAGGCGGTCGAAACGGCGCACCACCAGGCAGCGCCCCGGAAGTCCGGCTACCGCGGCCACTTCGATGTCGGCGATAGCGTCGGGCCGCAGCAGCTCCGCCGCGGCGATCATAGTGAGATATTCGAATTCCACGATGCCGGGAAGCGAGCCGGAGGGCAGCTTGGCGATGTGCGTGCTTGTTTCGCCGGGTCCGGCGGGGCGGTAGCCGAGATCCGTTTTCACTGCCAGCAACTTCGGCAGCATACCGGAAATGGAGGCGCGGTTCGCCAGAGCGGCAATCTCTTCGGGACTTCCGGCGTCGAGATGGGGCTGCGTTCGTGGCTTTGGGTCGAGGATGGAGGCGGCGCCCACGCAGTCATGGCCAAAGGCCAGCAGGCGCGCGAAGCGGTCGTCCCGGCCGATGCCCAATGCGCGCGCCTGCGCATTGGCGAGCCAGCCCTCGGCTACCAGATTGTCGAAGAACGGATGCAGCCCGCCCGCGCTGTAGATGGGATCGGTCTGCAAAGGCAGGGTGTAAGCAATGGCGGGGCTGCCGGTAGTCAGATAGGCTTCGTCATAGCGAAACGCAAACCGTCCATCCGGTTCTTGACGCAAGATGCCGGAGAACAGATCGTGGAAGTAGAGATTTCCATAGAGCAACTCGGCCATTGTTTCGTGCAACTATAGTTTCCTAATTTAGGATAATGCGCAAATGTAAAGATTTAGTTGCACATAAATATGCGAAAAGCTTGCTTTGCTAAAGTATAATTGTACAGGCTCTCCTCTCTTCGGCGCGTCGCGAGCTGGAAAAGCCGGCTGCAGCCAGGATTGGCTGCCCCACTATTGGCTCAGCGAATAGATCGCACGTGAGGGCGTCAGCCGCGAAATCGATAGCGAGAGATTCCCCTGCTTGCCCGGCCTCAACCCATCCGCCGGCAGCGGGACGCTCTGTTCCACGGTTAAAGCTGCGTCGGTGAGCCGCGCGGTTCTGGTCCAGCCCTTGCCGGTGAATTCCAGTGCATCCCCATTCGCGCGAACGTCAACCGGACCCACGCCCGCAAACACGCCCTGCTCCGGCAGGAAATTTACATGGCCGTCTTTCCAGGTGAACTCCATCCACCGTCCGCCATCCTGGCTGGAAAACACCGCGCGCGCTTTGGGCGAATCGAGGATCCACTCGGGCGATCCGTCCTCATCGAGGTCGGCCGTCCACGCCACGGTTCGCCCGCGCGGCGCGATCACCACCCGCATCGGCAGATCGAGCGTCGCGGCGCCGGTCACCTTCAAATGCCAATCGCGCAACCCGCTGGCGCCTTCGGCGCCGAACACCCGCAATTCCAGTTTCCGCTCGTCTATGGCGCCGATGGTGATCTCGGTCTTCGCCGGAAAAAATTCCAGCCCCTCGCCCGCCGCTTCCAGTTTGTAGGTCTGAATCGCCGGCCAGTTGTTGCGCAGAGAAAGCTCCAGGTTCGTCCCCGCCTTGGGTTCCACCGGAGCCACCGGCGGATCGGGCGTCATTTCCGTATGCTGTCCGAAGTGGATGTTGATCGCATCCATCAGCCGAACCGTAAGCGGCCGGAAGAGCTGCAAGCGCGCGCGCCCCAGCGCCACGCCGTCGGCTTCCAGCGCGAAGTTGGCGTAATCGCCATGCGCCGCGTCGGCGGGGACGGCGATCTCGTAGTCGATCTCGTTGGGCGATTTCACGATCTTCGCCGCCGCGAAGCCTTCCGGAAGCCGCAGCCGGGAGCGCGCCGCCACCTCCGGGGACGAATATGTGGTGGAGACAACGTTCTTCGCGCCGATGATCAACCGCTTGGAATCGTCGTCGAAGAATGCCGAGATTTCCGGTTCTTCCATGGCGATGCCGATCCGCACGCGGTGGTCCGGCGCCGTGCTCTTCGGAATCGGCAGCCGGGCGCGCAAGGTCTTATCGTCCCACTCGAACTCGATCGGCTTTCCCGCCGCCAGATAGGGGCCCAGCGGCCGCCGCTCCAGCTGCAGCGTCACCGCACCCGCCTCTGGCGCCGTGAATTCCATCGCCAGAATTCCGTTCTCGTACTCGATGGAGAGCAGCTCCGCCGTCGCAAACACGATCTGCTCCACGCCTGAGAAGTTCGAGCATTCGCGGCACAGCGCCTTGGGGCTCAATGAAACCCACACCGGCAGCCACAGCGATTCTCCCGCCGGAACGCGTACGGCGGGAATCGCGACCGTGCGTTTGGTGGTAGTATCCGTCACGCTCAGGTCGTCCTGAAACGGCTGTGCGCTGCGATTGGTGATGCTGACCGCGGATGCGTCCAGCGAAGCCAGCGCAACCGCCGTCACTCCAACGGGAAACTTGCCCGCCGCCGGTTTGGGAATCGCGGCCGGGTGCATCGATCCGAGAATCGGCCCCCAGGCGCGCAGCAGCGACGCGTCCCGCCGCAGCGCGCTGGTGGCGCCGCGCTCATCGCCCGCCAGGCCCACCGCTCCTTTGCGGAGGAACACGCCGGCAGTAGCCGCCCAGCCCGCGGGATAGAGCGCGTCTTCGATGCCCATCCAGACCAGCGCCCCGTGCTCGGTCGCGATGATATTCCGGCTGAACGCGAGGGCGTCCATGTTGTCCCCGGCAACCTTGCGGACCGGAACCGGAGGCGCCGGCGCATCCACGCCGGGCAGTGCGCCTTCCACAAATGCGATGGCTCCGCCGTGGCTCACGGTCTGCGCCGCCAGCGCGCCTGCCAGCGCCTTTTGCCATGCCTGCATCGCGCCCAGGTTGGCTGGGGAAACGCCCGCCGGAAAGCCGCGGATCGGCCATGCATCCACCGGCGGCGCGGTGTGCGCCCATCCGTGCAACCCTACGCGCCGCAGCAGTTTGATAAAGCCAGCCAGGTCGCGCCGCGGGCTGGTGCGTCCGGTGAAATCGAAATCGCCGGGCGCGATCTGATGCCAGTTCCACGGAATGGAAAACTCGACGGTCTGTATGCCGATAGTCTTCATCCACACCAGCTCGCGCTCCCAAAGGTTGGGTGGATAGAGATAGTAGGGGAATTCGACCGCTTGTACAAGTTCCTTCTGCACGGGCGGAGCCGCGGCCGCCAGCGCCGCCAGCAACAGCGCCGCGCACACTCGCAGACCGCGCTTCAAAACGTGCGCGCCTTTCGCAGACGATAGTCTTCCACCAACGGCATCCGTACTACTGTACACATCTCAAACAGTCTGGATCGCCCACGCGGGCCGATGCGGTCCCCCAGCGTGGTCCGGTATTCCGGCCGCCCCATCGCCGATTTGTCGGTCACGGCGCTGCCCGCGTCGGCATCCGGCAAATTTGTGGTCGCGATGAGCGCCTTCCGGTTGTTGCAGCGGTACGTGATGATCGACGTGACAGTGTCTTCCACCCACTCCGTTACGCGATGGGCGCCCAGGTCGTCGAGCAGCAGCACTTCGGACTCCAGCGCCGTACGGTACGCCTCCTTGTCCGAAGAGCCCGATGCCGGGTCGTAGCCGGCCTTGATGCTATTGAGCAGCGTCTGGTAGTCGCAGAACAGACCCTCGAAGCCCTTTTCGACGATCTGTCGCAGAGCCGCGACCGCGAGGTGCGTCTTTCCCGTACCGGGCTCGCCGATCAGCAAAAGCCCCGGCCGCGAGTCATTCTTGAAGTCGCGCACAAAATTCCTGATAGTGAGCAGCACGCCAGTCAACTCGCGGCGCGCGATGGGGTTTTCGGGACCCGGCACGGAAAAATTATCGAACGAGGCATTGGAGTAGAGCGGCGGAATGGCCGCGCGCCCTTCCAGCCGCCCGGCGCGCCCGGTAGAGCGGCAATCGCACGGCTTCGCCCCTGAAACGTTGACGCCTTCGACAATCACGAAACCCGTCCCGCCGCATCTGGCGCAAATCGCTTCCGGGGCCATAAGCTATATTATCGGTCAGACGGCAGCCCTTACGCGCAAGGCGGACAGCGTCGCTGCTATCGTAGGCGATGAGCTAGTAAACCGGCCGCCTCAGGGAGCGATTCAAAATGCGTCTGCTGCCCGTTCTTCTCACATTGGCAGTGTCTTCCATAACATCCGCCCAAACCTATACCATATCCACATTCGCCGGCGGCGCGCTGCCGGTCGATATTCCAGGAACGTCCGCCAGCCTGAGCCCTCAATCTGTCGCGTCCGATCCGGCAGGCAACCTCTTTTTCGTGAATCAAAACACAGTCATGCGATTGGATGCCGCCACAGGCATCCTGACCCGCGTGGCGGGAAACGGCGCCACAGGCTTCAGCGGCGACAACGGCCCGGCCACCAGCGCTCAATTGTATTTTCCTAATGGCGTCGCCGTGGATTCCGCCGGCAACCTATACATCGCCGACACTGATAACAACCGCATCCGTAAGGTCTCGAACGGAGTGATCACCACCGTTGCGGGAAACGGTTTTGCAGGCTACAGCGGAGACAACGGCCCGGCCACTAACGCCCGGTTGGCCGGTCCCTGGGCCGTCGCCGTGGATTCTGCCGGCAACCTGTACATCGCCGATTCTGATAACTACTGTATCCGCAAGGTCGCGAACGGAGCGATCGCCACCGTGGCGGGCAACGGGCTTGCAGGTTTCAGCGGCGACAACGGCCCGGCCGCCAACGCCCAGTTGAACAACCCCTACGGCGTCGCCGTAGACTCCGCCGGCAATCTCTACATCGCCGACACTCTCAACCAGCGGGTTCGCAAGGTTGCAAATGGAGTGATCGCCACCATTGCCGGGAACGGGACGGAAGGCTATAGCGGCGATAACGGCCCGGCCACCAGCGCCCAGTTAGGCACTCCCTTAGGCATCGCCGTCGATTC
Source organism: Bryobacteraceae bacterium (assembly GCA_049522755.1). Lineage (GTDB taxonomy): Bacteria > Acidobacteriota > Terriglobia > Bryobacterales > Bryobacteraceae > PALSA-243. The sequence continues at coordinate 29,443 of JBEKNN010000030.1, forward strand.
TGCCGGCAGCCTCTATATCGCCGAAAGAGATAACGAACGCATCCGCAAGGTTGTGAGCGGAGTGATCGCCACCGTGGCGGGAAACGGGATGGAAGGTTTCAGCGGCGACAACGGACCAGCCACCAGCGCCGAACTGCAGGGACCCGAGGGCGCCGCGGTGGACTCCGCCGGCAACCTGTACATCGCCGACGTTTACAACGACCGCATCCGCAAAGTCACGAAGGGTGTGATCACCACCGTGGCGGGCGGCGGAACGCCGGTCGGCGGCAACGGCCCGGCCACTGGCGTTCAGTTCGGCTATCCCGCCGCCGTCGCGCTGGATTCGTCCGGTAGCTTGTACATCGCCGACCAGCAGGGCGTTATCTGGAAGATCTCGAACGGAGCAATCGCCGCCGTTGCGGGAAATGGGACGCAAGGCTTCAGTGGCGATGGCGGACCCGCAACCGCCGCCCAATTGAACAATCCCTCGGGCGTTGCCGTAGATGCCGCCGGCAACCTGTACATCTCCGACACTGATAACCAACGCATCCGCAAGGTGGCGAACGGAGTCATCACCACCCTCGCGGGAAACGGTACGGCAGGCTTCAGCGGCGATAACGGCCCGGCCACCGGAGCCGAACTGAACCTTCCCGTGGGCGTCGCCGTGGACTCTTCAGGTAACCTGTATATCTCCGACTCTTATAACAATCGCGTCCGCGAGGTAGCGAACGGAATGATCGCCACTATCGCGGGAAACGGCGGATCGGGCTTCAGCGGCTACAACGGCCCGGCCACCAGCGTCCCGTTGGATAGTCCGTCTGGCATCGCCGTGGACTCCGCTGGCAACCTGTACATATCCGTCGGCTTTTATGAGAGCGCCGTCCTGAAGGTGTCGAACGGTGTAGTCAGTGTTGTGGCGGGGAACGGATCGACAGGTTTCAGCGGCGACAACGGCCCCGCGACCAGCGCCGAGTTGTGGGAACCGGGCGGCGTCGCAGTGGATTCCGCTGGCAACGTTTACATTTGCGACGGTACCAACCAGCGTATTCGCAAGGTCTCAAACGGAGTCATCACCACCATAGCCGGGAATGGCACAGAGGGCTTCAGCGGCGACAACGGCCCGGCCTTCAATGCTCAATTGAGCGGACCCGCGGGCGTCGCCGTCGACTCTTCCGGCAACGTCTATATCGCCGACGGCGGCAACGGCCGCATCCGTCTGCTGACGCCGGCCGGCTCGCCAGCGATAACCGCCAACGGAATCGTAAACGCGGCAGATCCCGCAACTCATGGAGTGCAGGTGGTCCCGGGGAGTATCGCGTCCGCCTACGGAAACTATCTCGTCAACTCACTCACCACGGCGTCAGGTTCGCCGCTTCCACTTAGCCTTGGCGGCGTCTCACTCCAGTTCGGCAACGGACTTAGCGCGCCTCTATTTGCCGTCGCGGCTAACCAGGTGAATTTCCAGGTCCCTTGGGAACTCGCGGGCCAAACGGAGGCGCCCATTTCCGCTCTGGTGGACGGCCAGGTCAGCGTAACTCAGACCATGATTCTGACGCCGGTCTTGCCGGGAATTTTCAGTATCAACGGCCAGGGCACTGGCCAGGGAGCGATCCTGGATACTTCTTACCGCCTGGTCGATTCCTCAAATCCCGCAACCGCCGGCGCCACAGTCATCCAGATATACTGCACGGGTCTCGGAGCAGTTACTAACCAGCCACCCAGCGGCTCGCCTCCACTGAGTGACCAACTTTCGGAAACCACAGCCACACCCATGGTGACCATCGGCGGCGCACAAGCCCAAGTCCTATTCTCCGGCCTCGCGCCGGGGACTGTCGGCGAATACCAGGTGGACGCGCTCGTTCCGGCTGGTTCGGCTAAGGGCGCCGCGGTCCCCGTCGTGATCGCCTTCGGCCCGTTTCAGGCTGCCAACGGAGTCTTCCACGACGGCGTCGCAACGTCGAACACGGTCACCATCGCCGTGCAATGATGCATTGACTGGAAGGCATTAGGGCGACGAAGCTGAGATTCGCCTTTGACGGAGCGATGACGGGCCTGAGCACAAACGTGGCGGAAATGTCGCGGCCTATGCGGTCGTTCTTGAATGAGAACGACACCCATGATGTCAGATGTCTCATTTGCGGACGCGTAATGCTTTACAGGCGCACTTTCGGCAACATTATGCTTTACCTGGCCGCAGGGCTCCTCTATCGGCGAAGGCGCAAACAAAGGAGTCGGCGCATGATGATGATGATCTGCGGCAAGGCTATGGTTATTCGCGGCAAAGATATGGTCATATGGTTTAAGTCAGGTTTAAGTCCAATACTGCTCACTTAGTGCAGGCGGATCCAAATGGTGGCGCACGCACTCCTGTGTGCAGCGTTCACACTCGTGTGAACGCGCTTCGAATCGGAAGTGTTAAGTGAACAGTGTTGGGTTTAAGTCACAGTTCACATTGTCGCCGCCCTTTACCGAAACGATAGCCTTCTCTGTTTGGTACATCGTCTCCCGGCCGGCCGCCTCCGAGATGCGGCACGGCTGCGGAATCCGGGTCGGCAAACAGTGACGGCGCCATGAGGATCTTCCGCCTGGGTCCAGCCAATATCAGTATCGTTCTAACACCCAAGTGGCGGCTGGCCAGACCCAAAGTCAGTTACCGATATCACTTTTTGTCCTTTGGCCGGGGCAGTCCAGTGGAGGGGCAGGATTCCAAAGAGTTCGTGGTTCCCCCGCAGTCGGCCCAGACGATTTACATCGAGGGCATTCATTGGCAGCAGACGCTGCCTCTGGTTCCCGGCGGCGTAAAGGTGCGGGTGATCGTGCGCGATGAAGCCACGGGGAAGGCCGGCACGCTCACGCTACCGGTCGGCGATCCTCGTTGACGTACTGCAGTGCGGGCCGCGCTGTTGCTTCTGAGCATGAGCTAAAGTCGCCGGTTCCGGTCGATAGACGGCGTTATCGGCAACTTGACCTGCTCACTTGGCCGCGTAGTCTCGGACATTGGTCCGGACCGGCGGCCCCGATTTCTACGTTCTGAGCAATAGTCCCTCCCCGGTCGCTACGGTCCTGTCAAAGCACCCGGACCGGAAGTCCGCGTCTCCGGATCACTCGCCGGGCGCCGTGAGTAATGCCGCCAGTAGAGGATGAAGCGTCGGCGCAAACGGGTTGGTTACGGTGACGCCCCGCCACGTAAAGCCTTCCTGGAGATCCTCCGACAGAAGCAAGCGACACGCGGCTTCCGCCGACGCAGCCAGCACAACCGAGTCCCAAATCGTAAGACCATGATCGGACGCCAGATCCGTTGCGTTAACCATTACGGTGGCGGATGTCTCAACCGTCGGATAGGCATCCCGCCAACTCAGCACGGCTGCCCGCGCGCGTGCCGGCCGCCGTTTCGCTTTTCGGACGAGCACGTGGAACAACTCACCCAACGTCTGCACTGGAAGTACGACAGCCCCCACTGGCAGTCGCTGAATCACCTCCAGAGCCCGGTGTCGCATGGCCGCCCCGTTCGCGCCCTCGGCGTAGGCCAGGACGTTTGTGTCCAAGGCGACCTTCATGGCGCGTCGTCGTACAACTCGTCACGTGTCCAGCGGCCGCCATTCACGGCTCGTTCTGTTCGGAGCCGGGCGAAAAGTGCGGAGCGCGCCTTCTCCGCAACCCGTTCGTCCTCCGCGACGGGCGTGATCCTGGCGACGGGCCTGCCATGACTCGTCACAACAACGCTTCCACCCTTCTTCACGGTTCGCAGTAGTTCCGAGAATCGGCGATTGGCGTCCGCGGCCGAAACTGCTTTGTCCATGCTGTCCACCCCAGTAGTGATATTCACTACTATACCGTAAACCGGAATCGGGATCGGGCGGCATGGCTCCGGTAGCCCCAAGCTTTACCCATTGCTCCGGTGAAGGGATGCCAGCGAAGCCGCATGCCGAAGCTGAACCGTTCGAAAGATAACCCGGCGAGACAGCTAACCGCAATCGATCTGGGTGCGCTCGTGGATTTCCTCCCAACTCCGTTGTTGCCATCGTTATCGAATCGGGAACAGCCCCGGCAGCCTCCCGGACGATTCTCGCCGAATACCGAGTCACAGGCTGTATCCTCATGAAAACACTACGCAAACCGCCAAATCGTTTTTCCCCGTCCGGTATAATGGAATTAGGGATTCTCCTTTTCACCCGCCTGCGCCCGCGGCCACCGGCCATTCGCCGCGCTCTCGATTCTGTAACCAGAGAATAGCTCTTTGACAATTGAATAAAATCGACAGGCCGGCGCAGGCGAACCACGGTCGCTTCCGCGTCGGCCAGGCGGCGTTCCTGATCAATAACCCCTGTTGTTGCCATAATTTATCCAGGCCCAACCACCCCCAGCCGGAGCTCTCCCAGCCCCTCCAAACTCTATTTACCAAACGAACCTAATCCCAAAAACGGACACTGACCCGCGCCCGCGCCCCCGCATCGCGATATATTCAGATCAGTGCGCTATTTCTTCACCGGCCGCCAACCCGACGTCTCTTCCATCCTCCTGGTCGAGAGCGGCTCGCGCGCCATCGTCGAGCGCGTCGTCGGCTACCTGCGCAGCGGCTATGGCGACGGCGTCCAAATCGATCTGGTCTCCTGCTACGCCACGCTGCCCGCGGGCTTTGGCGACGGCACGCGCATCTATCGCGTCTCCGACTATCGCGGGCGCGAGGGCCGCCGCAAACTCTACCGCGAGCTGATCGGCAATCGCTACTCCGCCATGGGCATCGTGTGCTCCGCCGAGCCGCTCATGACAAAATGGAAATGCGCCATCGGCTACCAGGTCCCCGCCAAGATTTTTGTCATCAATGAAAATGGCGACTACTTCTGGCTCGATTGCATGCACGGGAAACAGATCCGGCAGTTTGTGCTTTTGCGCGCAGGTCTCGCCGGCGCCGGAGCCGTTCGCACCCTCGCGCGCGCCGTTTCGTTCCCGTTCACTTTGTGCTATCTGCTACTCTATGCATCGGCTGTGCACGCGCGTAGAGCCCTGCGCAGGCGTAAATCGTTTACCGTACGAGTATGAAATCCATCCAAGTGAAAGAGAACGGCGGCCCCGACAAGATGCAGCTTGTGGAATCGCCCACGCCGCAGCCCGCCGCCGGCCAGGCGCTGGTGCGAATCGCCGCCAGCGGCGTGAACTTCATCGACGTGTATTACCGCACCGGCCTGTATAAAGCCGATCTGCCTGTGACGCTGGGCAACGAGGCCGCGGGAACCGTGGAGGCCGTGGGCGCCGGTGTAACCGAAGTCGCGCCGGGCGACCGCGTCGCTTATGCCATGAAAAGCGGATCGTACGCGGAGTTCGCGCTGGTTGCCGCCAAGCACCTTGTCCGGATTCCGGACGATGTGGATTTCAACACTGCGGCCGCAGCCATGCTACAGGGTATGACCGCGCATTACCTTACGCATTCCACTTACCCCTTGAAGAGCGGCGATACGTGTCTGGTTCATGCCGCCGCGGGCGGCGTGGGCGGCCTCATCGTGCAGATGGCCAAAATGCTCGGCGCGCGCGTTTTTGGTACGGTCTCCACGGAAGAAAAAGCCGCCATCGCGCGCGACCATGGCGTCGATGAAGCTATTCTTTACACGCAGCAGGATTTCGAGACCGAAGTCAAGCGGCTCACCAATGGCCGCGGCGTAGACGTGGTCTACGATTCCGTCGGCAAGACCACTTTCGACAAGAGCCTCAATTCGCTGCGGCCCCGCGGGCTGATGGCTTTGTTCGGCCAATCGAGCGGTCCGGTGCCGCCATTCGATCCCGGAATTCTCAACGCCAAAGGCTCGCTCTTCCTCACCCGTCCCAGCCTGGGGCACCACGCGGCTACTCGCGAAGAGCTGCTCTGGCGCGCGGGCGACGTGCTCAACTGGATCGCGTCCGGCAAGCTCAAGCTGCGCATCGACCGCATCTACCCACTGGCCGAAGCCGCGGCCGCGCACCGCGATCTGGAATCCCGGCGCACCGCCGGAAAGCTGTTGCTCACCATTTCCCAGGCGGCATGAACCTTCAGGCCAAGCTAACGCTCGGGGCGGTCCTGCTGGAAACTCTGATCGTCGGCATCATCTCCGCGGTAGACTTGGGCAATTCCATGCAGATCGAGTTCGACGGCGCCCACAAGAGCGCCGGCATGGTGCGCCTTTTCGCCGGCGACTACGTGGCGCAAACCCTGAACCGCATGCGCGATAAGCCGCTGCGAGAGGCGTTGCGCGACCCGGCGCTCTCGCTGGGCCTGAAGAACGTAATGGCGGATTCCGACGAGCTCATCGAGATCGCTGTGGTGGATACGCACAACGAAATTCTTGCCGATTCGGACCCCTCGCGCCTGGGCGTGTTCGAGCCGCCGTATCCCGATTTCGAGACGTGGGCCGCGGGCCAAACGTGGCTCGAAAAGGTGAACCTGCTCGCCAGCAGCAAGTACAGCCTTTACCAGATGGAAAAGGCGCTCGGAACTACTTCCGGTGAAACAGTGGTGACCGTGCGGGTAGTGGTGGATGCGGCCCTCATCCGCAAGCACGTCTGGCCCACCCTCACCCGCAGCGCGCAGGTCGCGCTGCTCTTGTTCGCCGGCGCCGTGGGTCTCACGTTCCTCGCCTCCGCGCTGGCGTTCCGCCGCCTCGGCGAGCTTGGACACATGCTCGACCAGGTGGCCAGCGGCGAGTACGCGCCGGACAAAGACGGCGTGGAGAAGCTGGACACAGACGCACCCGGCAACGATGAGCTCGCCATCATGGCTTCCAAGGTCAGCATCCTCAGCGAGCGGTTGCGCGGGGCGCAGTTTGAAGTCTCCGATCTGCGCGGCAATATCGACCGGCTGCTGCAGGATCTGGAGGACGCGGTCTTCATCTTCGACCGCGAGCTGCGGCTGGTTTTCGCTTCCGGCTCGGTGGAAAAGTTTCTGGGAACGGATCGCGCCGGCTTCACCGGCAAATCTCTCACCGACATCTTCCCGCCGAATACCACCCTGGGGCTGATGATCGCGCAGTCGGCTCAGACCGGCCGCCCCATCCGCAACCGCCGCGCGCCAGTCGCCATCGCCGGGCAAGCGGCCGCCGCGCTGCTGCTGCTCTCGGTGGATTTGCTCGAAGCCCTGCCCGGCGCCACCGGTTCGGGCGTGCTGGTGCGGTTGCGCGACCCCGAAGCGCAGCGCAAGCTCGGCCATGAGTTGCAGACCGCCGATCGTCTCGCCGCCATCAGCCGCGTCTCCAGCGGCGTGGCGCACGAAGTCAAGAACCCGCTCAATGCCATCCTGCTGCATGTGGAGGTGGCCAAGGCCAAGCTGACGCGCGGCGACACGGACGTGATTCCGCAGATGGAAATCATCTCGCGCGAAATCCTCCGGCTCGACCGCGTAGTGAAGACCTTCCTCGATTTCACACGCCCCATGGAGCTGAACCTTGCCACCGTTCCGGTCCAAAGACTGGTGGATGAAATTGTGGATCTGGCGCGGCCCCAAGCTGAGGCGTTGAAGATTCGCGTTCTGGTGGCGCAAGCCGCGGACGGCGTGGACGTGCGCGTGGATGGCGACCTTCTGAAACAGGCCGTGCTCAACATCGCCGTCAACGCCATGCAGGCCATGCCCAACGGCGGCGAGTTGCGCTTCGAATCGTCGGCCACCGCGGATGTGGCCGAGATTCGCATCTCCGATTCGGGCCCGGGAATTCCCCTGCAGTTGCGCGAAAAAATCTTCACTCTCTACTTCACAACCAAGAAGGAGGGCTCCGGGATCGGTCTTGCGATGACGTTTCGGATCGTCCAATTGCACGATGGTACAATCGATTTCACAAGCGAGCCGGGGAAAGGCGCAAGCTTCTCCATTCGCCTGCCAATTGCCCTCTGAGTCGATCTCATGGGACGCGTAGAAGCACTCCTAGCCGTTGCGCTGGCGCTGTCGATGGCCGGCTGCGTATTGAAAGGCAAGCCGAAGACTGCCGCCGTGCCGCCGCAGCCTCAGCCCGCCGCGCAACCCAAGCCCGCGCCGCCGCCGGAACCGCTTTCCATTCCGCAGACCCAGGTGCAGTTGCCGCCGCCGCAACCGGTAAATCCGGAAGCCCTCGCCGTCCCTGTGCCGCCCGCGCCGGCTGAAGCCCCGCCGGCCCCCAAACCAGCGCGGCGCACTGCGGTTGCTTCCCCGCCGCCCAAGCCGGAAGTTGCGGCGCCCGTCGCCCCGCCCGCGGAGCCGGAGCGGGATCCCGTACAGGAGATTGTTCCCGCGGATGAAAAGAAGCGCTATCAGGAATCGGCCGACGACAGTAAGCGGGAGATCCGCAAGTTGTTGGTACAGGCCAAAGCGCATCACCTGACGGGAGATCAGAACAAGGTGGTGAAACGGATTCAATCTTTTGTGGCCCAGTCGGACGACGCGGAAAAGCGCGGCGACATGCGCCAGGCCGATGCCATGGCGGAGAAAGGGCTGGTATTGGCGAAGGAGCTTGGCGGTGGCCAATAGTAACGCGGTGCTATCGTGAAACCGCCGGGCTCCCATCAGAGCCACGACCGTAAGGAAGTGGTTTCTAGCGAATTCCAGGCGCGCCGCCAGACCATCGCCGCGGGTTTGGCGGAACGCAAACTGGACGCGCTGCTGGTGGCCTTCAGCCCGAATCTGCGCTATCTTTCCGGCTTCACCGGCAGCAACGGCAACCTGCTGCTGACGCCCCGCAGGTCGATCCTATTTACCGATCCGCGCTATCAGATCCAGTCCGCGCAAGAGACCACCTGTGAAGTTCGCATCGTCAAAGGTCCGCTGGCCATCGCCGTTGCAGCCGCCATATCGAGGCAGGGATTGCGGCGCATCGGCTACGAGCCGGCGCGGATGACTTGCGATCTGTTCGATTCGCTCAAAGAGAAGCTGCCGATGCGGGCTTCGCTGGAGCGTCGGTCGCCTGGTGAGAACGGCGGCGCCGCGGGCAGGATTGCGGGTTGGATTGAAGAGCTGCGGATGGTGAAATCCGCCGCCGAGATCGACCGCATCCGGCATTCGGTGGGAACCAACTCGCGCGCGTTTGAGCAAGTTGTGGCGCGCGTCAAGCCGGGAATGAAGGAATCCGATCTGGCGGCCGAGCTGGAATACCGCATGCGCCGTCTGGGCGCCGCGAGGCCGGCGTTTGAGACCATCGTGGCCGGCGGTATACGTTCCGCATGGCCGCACGCACAGCCAACCGAGGCGCGCCTGCAGACCGGCGGCCTGGTGGTGGTGGACATGGGCGCCATGCAGGATGGCTACGCCAGCGATATGACGCGGATGCTCTATCTGGGCGTGCCGAACGCGAAAGTAAAGCGGACGTACCGCGCGGTGCTCGAAGCGCAACTGGCCGCGATTGACGCGGTGCGCCCCGGAGCATCTACCGCCCGCGTCGATGGTGCGGCGCGGAAGGTGTTGCAAGGGTACGGACTCGACCGCGCCTTCATCCACTCCACCGGCCACGGACTGGGCTTGGAAATCCACGAGCCGCCGCGCATCGGCAAGCGCGATAAGACCAGGCTGCAAGCGGGCATGGCGATCACCATTGAGCCAGGCGTATATCTGGAAGGATTCGGCGGAGTTCGGATTGAAGATACCGTAGTAGTGACTCAGAATGGCTGCGAAATCCTCACTCCCACCAATAAAGACCTGCACGTGATCTAACATCCAAGTAGGGCAGACCCCCTGGTCTGCGCGGGTCCCCCTGGACCCGCTCTTCACCGAGCTCAGTCAATCCGAGCCAGCAGCGCATGCCCCAAAGTTGAAGCGCGCTCGCCAAGAAAGCGGACCCAAATCTGAAACAATAGACCACATGAGTATCTCCCGGCGCGAATTCATCGGCGGCGCCGCTATGGGCGGCTTAGCGGCAGGCTCTCTCTCCGCGGACAGCGGTAAGACACCCTTGCCAACCAGGTTGCTTGGCAAAACCGGAGCCCACGTTTCCATCCTGGCGTTTGGCGCCGGCAGCCGCTTCCTCATGTACGCCCAGGAAGACCAGGCGATTGCAGCCGTGACTAAGGCGCTCGATATGGGAATTACTTATATCGATACTGCCGACGACTATGGCCAGGACCACCTGTCCGAAAAGCGCGTCGGCATAGCCATCAAGGGCCGCCGCGACAACGTCTTTCTGGCGACGAAACTGACTAGCCGCGATGGCGATGAGACGCGGCGTACCGTGGAGGCGAGTCTCAAGGCGCTGCAGGTAGATCGTCTCGATCTGCTCCACATTCACTCACTCACGACCGCAGACGATCTGGCGAGGATTGAAGCCAAAGGCGGCCCGCTCGAACAGATCCTGAAACTGCGCGATCGGAAGTTGACCCGCTTTATCGGCATCACCTCGCACTCCGATCCCGCCGTGCTCAAAACCGCGCTCGAACGCCATGACTTCGACTGCACGCAGATGGCGCTGAATGCCGGCACCGTGGCCATGATGAATGGAGACCGCGGCATGGTTCCGAACCCTGCCATGCAATCGAGTTTCGAGACGCTGGCGTTGCCCGTCGCGCTGCGCAAGCAGATGGGCGTGCTTGCCATCAAGGTTTTCGCGCAGGACGCTTTAGTCGGACAGGCTGCCGCGGAAAAGCTTCTCTACTACACGCTCTCTCTGCCTGTCACTGCCGCCGTGGTGGGAGTGCCGAAGCTGCAGCACATCGAGGACAACGTGCGCATGGTGAAATCGTTTCGCCCTATGCCCCCGGCGGAGATGAAACAGATGTCCACCGTGTTATCGCAGAAGAACAAGGTTGCTTTGGACCGGTACTTCCGCTCGCATGTGGACGCGTAGCCGCAGTAAGTGGCTTCTTGGAGTGTAAGTCGCGGGCGAGCCCTGTCCCCCACTTACTGCCGCGGGTCCAGCTTCACCACCAGCGATTGCGTATAGCTCTGGCCGCCCGCGGTCAGCTTCGCCGTGTAAGTCCCCGGCGGCATCCACGCGCCCTCGCTGCATGGCGTATCCATATAGATCGCCGAAATCGGGCAGCCGCCGCGCCCGCCGCGTCCTCCGCCGGTTGCGTGCAAGTCCCATACGAACCGATGCATTCCCGCAGTGGCGGGTAACGGCTGGAACGGGCGCACCCAGTATTGCGGCACATTGAGGTTCGGGTCCGGCGCCGGCGCCCGGTCCGCCGTCGAATACCGCCTCACCAGTTTGCCGGCCGCATCCAGAATCTCCAGCGTTACCGGCCCGTCCGCTTTGAGGTAGTAATACAAGATCGCTCCATCCGGCGGATTCTTTCCCGCCGCTTCCTCGGGCGGCAGCGGCGTATCTGTGTTCGTATCGCGCGGCAACCGGTATGCCGGGGTGGGCGCGAACAGGTGCGCCGGCGCCGCCGCGATCTCCGGCGTCAATTGCCGCAGCGGCGCAATATCGTCCAGAATCCAGAAGCTCCGCCCGTGCGTACCCACCACCACGTCGTTCTCGTGGATCACCAGGTCGCGGATCGACGTCGCGGGCATGTTCAGGCGCAGGGGCTGCCAATTGTCGCCATCGTCGATCGAGAAATACGTCGCGATCTCCGTTCCCGCGAACAGCAGTCCCTTGCGCACCGGGTCCTCGCGCACGGCGTTGACCGGCCCGTCGGGCAGGCCGTGCACAGTCTCCTTCCAGGTTGCGCCGCCGTCGTGCGTGCGGAAAATGTGCGGCTTCAAATCGTCGATGCGCAGTCCGTTGATGGCGGCGTAAACGCTGTTATCGTCAAAGTGCGAAGCGTCCAGCTGCGCTACTTTGCTCCACAAAGCGATCTCTTTCGGCGTCACGTTTTTCCATGTCTTGCCCCCATCGTGAGTCACTTGGATCAAGCCATCGTCCGTGCCCGCCCAGACCGTATCCACGTTCATTCGCGAAGGCGCGATGGAGTACACCACGCCCCGCCGCGTGGCCTGCTTCTTGGCGTCCTCGGCATAGGATGCTACGCTCGGGGGCAAGTCATAAGTGTCGCGCGAAAGGTCGGGACTAATGGCTTCCCAGGAGTGGCCGCCGTTCGTAGTCTTCACCACCATCTGCATTCCGATATACAGAATGTGTGGATCGACCTCCGAAAATAGCAGCGGCGCCGTGCGCAGGTTGCGGTAAGTGACTCCCGCGGGCGGACGCAGTGGCATATGTTCCACTTCGCCGGTGACTCGGTTGTAACGGCTCACCTCGCCGCGTCCGCCGCCGTAAACAATGTTGGGGTTGAGCGGATCGGGCGCCACGTATGCATATTCCTCCGCGCCCACCGGATGCCATTCGCGGAAAGTAATCTCGCCGTCATTGCTGCGGCTTGAAGTGCCCACCGAACCGCTCTCCTGCTGGCCGCCGTAGACGTTGTAAGGGAATTGATTGTCCGTACTGACGTGGTAAAACTGCGCGGTAGGCTGGTTGTACCACGAGCTCCATGTGCGGCCATAGTTCACGCTGATGGTCGCGCCCTGATCCAAAGCCAGAGCGATGATGTTCGGGTTGTTCGGGTTGATCCAGACAGTGTGATAGTCGTCGCCGCCCGGCGCGCCCTTAATTGCCGTGTAAGTCACTCCGCCGTCGGTAGAGCGGTAAGTGGACGTGTTAGTCACATAGATCACGTCGCGGTCCTTGGGGTCCGCGCGCACGCACGCGAAATCCGATCCGCGCCCGTAAATACGGTTCTCGCCGTTGACGCGCTTCCATGTGGCGCCGGCGTCGTCTGAGCGATACATGCCGCCCGCCTGCCCGCGCGCTTCCACCAGCGCGTAGATGCGATTCGGGTCGCTGGGCGCCACGCCGATGCCGATACGTCCCAGGCCGCCGTTTTCGAACGTGGGCAGCCCGCCGGTGAGTTGGCTCCAATGGTCGCCGCCGTCGGTGGATTTGAAAAGGCCGCTATTCGGCCCGCTGAACGCGCCGTTCTCCCACGGTCCCTGTTGAGCCTGCCACAGCACCGCATAGACGGTCTGCGGATTGTGCGGATCGAACGCCAGGTCGATGCCGCCGGTGCGGTCGTCCTTATGCAAAACCTGTTGAAACGTAGCCCCGCCGTCGGTAGACCGGTAAATGCCGCGCTCCGCGTTCGGACCGTAGGGATGCCCCAACACCGCCACAAACAGCCGGTTGGCGTTACGCGGATCGACCAGGATCGCCGGGATCTGCTGCCCATCGCGCAGTCCGAGATGTCTCCAGGTTTTGCCCGCATCGGTGGATTTGTACATCCCATCGCCCACCGAAAGGTCGGGCCGCTGCAAGCCTTCGCCGCTGCCGACATACACAATGTTCGGGTCCGAGGGCGCCACCGCCACGGCGCCGATGGAGCCGGTGGGTTGATCGTCGAATATAGGGTTCCAGGTGCGGCCGGCGTCGTCGGTCTTCCACACGCCGCCGTTATTGACGCCGATGTAAAAGACATTGGGCTGATCGGCGATCCCGGCGAGGCCCACGGTGCGGCCGCCGCGGAACGGCCCGATCATCCGCCACTGCAAGCCCGAGTAGAGGCTGGGCGCAACGGTCTGGGCGGAAAGCAGGGAAAGGGTGACAATTGGCAGGAAGCATCGGCGCATAAACGGAAGCATACCAAAGGGCGAGTACGACAGGCCTCCTGGCCTGTCGCCGGGAGTCGCCGCGCTGTCCTCGTGCGGCCTTCGCAGCTACCCCTTCGCGCACCGCACCAGGATATCCACGAACTGTATCCAGCCCGATTCCGAGCGCGGCAGCTTGAGATACTCCGCCAGCAGCGCTTGATCGGGCAATCCGATTCCCGCGAGACCGGGAAACACGTAACTATCCGCGCTGTACTTAGTGATCTGCGGCTTCTTCCACTTATCCGGCTGCGCCACATAAGGCATGAGGTAATGGAAGCTCTTGTCTACGCTGGCGCCCACACTCAAGCCCTTGGCGGTGCGGAAATGCCATAAATCCACGCCGGCCATCTGCGCCAGCCGGCAAATGGTGGCGAACGCATCGAGGTTCATCGACGAGTAGCTCAGCGATTGCGTTCTCTCCTCTTCCAGCGGGCAACTTCCATCCGGCTTAATTTCGGTGGGAACCAGGTAGTTGCGGTAATGGTCCCAGCACATCCGTTGCGCCGCCGCATCGCCCGTGAATGCCGCGAATGAAGCGGCCTGCGCGGTCCACCACGTGGCGTGATTGTTGCCCGAGGATTTTTCGTCCAATCCGTTCCTGCTGGTGGTCAGCCACTTCAGGTAATCGGCGTACCAGCGCCGCACGCCCTGCGCCACGCCCGCATCGAGGCCGCCCGCCGTCTCCAGCAGAGTCACGCCTTGCGCCGCGTGGATCAGCGAGACCGTATCGATGATCCCCGTACCGCGCCCCGTATTGACGCCGCGTACCATCTGCCCATGCTCCAGGTCCGGATTCATGCGCGTCCTGGAGTCCACGAACCATACCGATAAGACCCGGTTCGCATGCTCGGCGCAGCCTGCCTTGCTCAGAAAGAACGCGCCCATGCCCAACGCCAGAACCGACTCGGTCATTTTCTCCAGGTCGCTGCGGTTGCCCATGAAGCGCCCGGGATTGCGCTCGCCGTCCTTGCGGATATACGGACCAGCGGGGTTCTTGGGGTCGGGCCACCAGTAAGGCCCTTCGCTGACATAGTCGTTCGTCCCGGCGTTCACGTTCAGCCCCGCCGGCCGCTGGTAAGTGACGCTCCAGGGTCCGGCGCCCAACGCCTCGGTAGCGAGCTTGTCGACCTGGACGAGATTATCGGCCAGCGCCGCGCGGCCGCGCTTAGCGAAATCGCGCATGCGGGCCGCGTCTTCTGAATCGATCAGAATCTGCGAATGCGGTTGGTCCGCCGCAGCGGCCACCGCGGCCGCGCCGATCAACCCAACGAACTCCCGGCGGTTAAGCGTCATGGATCTACTGAAAGTATGTCACGACGCCGCGCTGCCCGCGCGTTGTCAACCAGTTGTTAACCTGCGTGATGGATCCGCCCGGCGCCGTGGAGTTGCGCTGTCTCTCGCCGGGACAAGTGATCTGCCGCTGGAGAGTTAACATTGTTATTACCATGAAAGCCATGCATGTGAGCATTCGACAGATCGGCAACTGACAAGGCGTCGTCATCCCCAAGCCGGTCCTGACACAACTGGGACTAAGCGCTGAGGCTGGAGCGGAGATGACCATCGAAGGCGGCGCACTCGTGTTGCGCAGGCCGGCCAGCCCTGTGCGCACCGGTTGGGCGGACGCGGCCAGAAAGATTGCGGAAGCGGCGATGACGCGCTGGTGATGGGCGAATTCGGTAATGCGGTGGATGCGAAACTGACCTGGTGATGCGTGGGGATATTTGGCTCGTGAATCCGATCCCACCGTCGGGAGCGGAATCAGAAAGACGCGTCCGTGTGTCGTGGTGTCCCCGGCCGAAATGTACGATCATCTGCACACCGTGATAGTCACGCCGATGACCACCAAGAGTCGCGCGGCGCCAGGAACACGCTACAAGAAGTCTTCACCGAGTGAGTCGAGTGAGTTATCGTCATGCCGTATCGAGTGACCGGCCAACGGCACGGGTTCCGCGCCTCCGGCCGCAAGGCGGCTACGATGATTATTGAGAGTAGTTTCCTGCACTCGCCCGCACCGCCATTATGCAGCAAGTTGAATTGGCATTTGCGCCCGTTGCGATAGCGACCAAGCTGCTGCTGTCCCTGGGCATCGGCCTCCTTGTCGGATTCGAACGGGAATGGTCGCACAAAGACCTCGGCGTCCGTACATTCGCCATCATCAGCTTGTTTGGGATGTTGGCTGCTCTGATAGCCCCATTGTTCGTCTTTATCGGACTGACCGGAGTGATCGCACTTCTGGTTGTCGTGAATGTCGGCGCCTTATGGACCCAGCGTCCGCTGGAAGCGACCACATCCGCAGCGTTGCTCGTGACGTTCGCGCTCGGCGTTCTCATCGGCCAGGGTCACGTGTTCACACCGACGGCCTCGGCCATCGTCATGACGCTGCTGTTGGCGCTCAAGCCCCAGCTCTCGCGCTTCGCGGGAGGTTTGACGCAGGAAGAGGTCAGGGGCGCCGTCCTACTTGGATTGATCGGTTTCGTGATCTATCCGGTATTGCCGAACCGCTTCGTCGATCCATGGGATCTCCTGAATCCTCGCGAGGCCTGGTTTACAGTGATCCTGATCGCGTCCATCGGATTCCTGAACTATGTGCTGCTCCGGCTCTACAGCGCGCGAGGGCTTTACTACTCCGCCGTGTTTGGCGGATTGGTTAACAGTACGGCGACGATCGCCGAACTCAGCCAGTCTGTGCAGACCGCCGGACCCAACGCCCGGCAACTGGCGATTGTGGTCAACCTGCTGACCGTCGTCTCCATGTTCGTCCGCAATCTCGCGCTGCTTTTGATTTTCAGTCCACCGGCGGGGTTCATCGCGGCCATGCCCATTGCTCTAATGGCGCTGAGCGCAGCCGCCTTTATCTGGTGGCAGGGCCGCGCTCCGGTTGATTCCTCCGGCCTCGCGATCGGCTCCCCGATATCGCTGCGTAAGTTAGTTTCGTTTGGAACGATTTTCATCGTCATCCAGGTGGCCGGCTCTTTGGCTCAACGCCTCCTCGGAGAATATGGGGCGGTCATCGTCAGTGCCCTGGGCGGGCTGGCGAGCAGCGCCAGTTCCACCGCCGCTGTTGCAACCCTATCCAAGCACGGCCAGATTCGCCCCATGATCGCGGCCGTTTCAACGGTGCTGGCTTCTATCGCAAGCACGCTCGTGAATTTGCCGATCGTTTATCGTGCGACCCGGGACCGCATCCTGGTTCGGAATCTCTTTTTCATTTCCCTGCTGATCACCATGTTGGGTCTGATCTCGCTCGGGGTCTTCGATGCCTTGAGACCTGGGGCGAAGTGAACCTGAACCGAGCCGCTGCCGGCCTTCCATGCGCCGGCGCGCCGGCTCATGCCTCCACTTTCCCCAACTTATCGAGCGCCGGGCGTATGCGCGCCGCGTCGCCCACGGCCACGATCTGCGCCCGCGAGACCGCGAGGTATTTTTGCGCCACCGCCTGAATCTCGGCCGCGCTCACCGAGTTCACCTTCGCGGGATAGCGCTCCCAGTAGTCCGCGGAGAATCCGTAGCGGTTCCGTAGGTAAGACTGATTAATCGCCTGCGAAGGCTGCTTCAGCCCAAGCGCGAAAACGCCCACCGCGTTCGATTTCGCCCGATCCAGTTCGTCGGCCGGAATCGGCTCGTCGCACAAACGGCGGAGCTGCTCTAGAACGATGGCGATCGAATCCGCCGTTGCGTCCGTCCGCACAGCTGCGTTCACGCGCCAGACTCCTGGAAAGCGGTAGGCGCTGTAGGTGCTGCCCGGGTTGAAGGCGTATCCCTTCTCGTCGCGCAGAATCCGCACCAGCCGCGAACTGACGGTTCCGCCCAGCACCCCATTCAGCACTGCCATGGCGATGTAATCGGGGTCGCGGCGTTCCATTAGCAGACCGCCGATCGCCAGCTCGGTTTGCGCCGCGCCGGGCCGGTCGATCAGCGCGATGCGCCGCGCCGAAGCCGGCTGGGGCGGAGGTGGCGGCGACGGATGGGCCTCGTCAGCTTTCCATCCGCCCAGCAGGTTCTCCATGCGCGAGACGAATGAGGAAGTCCGTACGCGCCCGATGCACAGCACCGTCGTCTTCGCCGGCGTATACCGCTCGCGATGCCATTGGGCCAGCATCTCCGGAGTGAGGGTGGCGATCGATTCGGCGGACGGAAAAACCACGGCCGCCGGATGAGATCCATAAATCAGCCGCTGCAAAGCGTCGTAGGTCAGATTCGCCGGCTGCGTGAGACGCAAGCGGCCGCGCACCCGCCATCGCTGCTTCAGCGTGCTGAACTCGTCGGCGGGGAATGAGGGATCGAGCACCACGGCGGTCGTCAGATCGAGCCACTCGGAAAAGTGGCTGATGAGTCCCGAGGCTTCGACCGCCGCTGCTTCCGCGGCCGCCGGCGCCGCACTGGTCAATGTGGCGCCCAACCGCGCGGCTTCGTCCGCAATCTGTTTGCCGCTGCGCCCTCCGCCGCCCTCCGTCAACATCTCGGCGGTGCATTCGGCCACGCCAGGGCGCGGCGAATAAATGGCCCCCGCATCCTCCACGTGAAAGCGTACCAACGCGATCGGCAGCCGGCTGTCTTCGATGGCCAGCAGGGTTACGCCATTCGAGAGCTTTACCGGCTCGGCCTCCGGAAGCTTTACGGTGAGGTTCTCGTGCGAAAACGGAGCGCGGTTCAAATGCTCCGCGGCGAAGGCTCCCGAGGCGGCCATCGCCAGCAGTTCCCGCCGGGTCATGGTTTCCCTTCCGGATTGACGATCATCACGGTTCGATTAGCAGCGGTCAGATATTTTCGCGCCACCCTTTTCAGGTCGTCCCCGCCGATCCGGCGCACTCGCTTTTCCCATCCATTGACCGCCTCCAGCCCTCCGTAGATGGTAAGAAATTCGTCGAAGACCTGCGCGCGCGCCGCGGTAGTCACCAGTGCGAACGTCCGTTTGCGAAGGTAGTCGGTCTCCACGCGTTCCACCTCCTCCTTCGGCACGCCGTCGCGCGCCACGCGATCGATTTCCTCATACACCATTCTTTCCGCCTGCGCGGGATCTTTGCCGGGCGCCACGAGCACCTGTACAATCAGCAGATTCGGACCCGCCGATGCCTCCACGCCCACGGTGGCGGTGGTGGCCACGCCGGCGGTCTTCACCAGCGAGTTCTGCAAACGCGAGGCTCCGCTTCCACCCAGCACGTCACCCAGCCCTTTGAGCGCGAACCAGTCTGGATCCATTCCTTGGGGAACTGCCAGGCCATGATGATCAAAGAGGCGGCGGTTTTGCGCCGGAGGAATCTGCTGCCGGTATCCCTCACGTGATCGTCAATCAGACGATGGCGCGCAAATTTTGGCCGGCGGAAGATGCAGTGGGCA
>JBEKNN010000031.1:0-47310 GCA_049522755.1 Bryobacteraceae bacterium
GGGTTCGGCCGCCGGCGCGGGTTCGGCGGTTGCAGGCGGAGCGGACTCCGCCGGGTCGTCGACCTGTTTGTTTGCGGGCACGGGGGACGGAGCGGCGTCCTTGGCATCCTGAGCTGCCGGCGCGGGGGGCGCAACTGGAGCCGCGGACTTCGCGGGGGGTGCAGCAGGCGGCGCGGACTTAGCAGGCGCTGCGGGAGCCGCTGGAGCCTCGGTCTTAGCGGGCGCGGCTGGGGCAGCGGCGGCTCCGCCGGCTTCATCGATGCGCGCCACTACGGTGTTGATGCCCACCGTTTTGCCTTCTTCCACCACAATCTCCGCGAGCGTGCCCGCGGCGGGAGACGGAATCTCCGTATCCACTTTATCGGTGGAGATTTCAAAGAGCGGTTCGTCGCGCTCCACTTTGTCGCCGGGCTTCTTGAGCCACTTGGTGAGGGTTCCTTCTACGATGCTTTCGCCCATCTGGGGCATTACGACGTCGGTCATATGAGTTCAGTCTCTCTTTCCGTGCCTGCGAGAACGGCGGCCTCATGCAGCATCTCGCAATCAAAAATGCGGCCGAAGTGACCGGCCAGGTTCTCGCCAACCTCTTCCAAGCTAGCGCGCACGCCCAACTGTGCCATCGATGTTACGGGCTTGGCGAGCCCGCAGGGAACGATGTAATGGAAATAACTCAGATCGGTTGTGACATTCAACGCGAAGCCGTGCGAGGTCACCCATCGGCTGATATGGACGCCGATGGCGGCGATCTTACGATCGCCCACCCACACTCCGGTGAGCTTGGGGATGCGCTGCGATTCGATTCCAAAATCGGCGAGAGTCTCGATGATCGTTTGCTCGACGCCGCGAACGTATGCGCCGACATCGCGCTTCCACTCGCGCAGATCGAGGATGGGGTAACCCACCAGTTGACCGGGGCCGTGATAGGTCACGTCGCCGCCGCGGTCGGTGGGATAGAACGAGATGCCCGCGCGCGATAACACCTCTTCATCCGCGAGGACGTTTTCCATGCGCCCGTTGCGCCCCATGGTGATCACGTGGGCGTGTTCGAGCAGCAGGAGCTGATCGGGAATGAGCCGCTGCTTACGCCGATCCACAAGCTGCTCTTGCAGCCCGAGTGCGGCGCCGTAACTCATCCGCCCCAGCTCCCGAACCTGGCAATTACGCATTGACGGAGAGACCGTATACAGCGTTGAACGCCTCGCCCACGGCTTCATATAAGGTGGGGTGCGCGTGAATGGTCTGCATCATCAGATCGACGGTGGCCTCGGCTTCCATGGCGGTGACGGCTTCGGCGATCAATTCGAACGCCTCCGGCCCGATGATGTGTACGCCCAGGATTTCGCCATACTGGTCGTCGGCTACTACCTTGACGAAGCCGTCGTGGTTGCCCAGAATGGTGGCCTTGCTGTTGCCGGCGAAGGGAAATTTGCCCACCTTCACCTTGCGGCCCTGCGCGCGCGCCTGCGCCTCAGTCATGCCGACGCTGCCGATGCCCGGATCGGTATAGGTGCAGCTGGGGATGCGGTTCTTGTTGATGGGCATCGCAGGTTTGCCGGCGATGTGCGCGACTGCGATCATGCCTTCGCGCGTGGCGACGTGCGCCAATAGCGGAGTTCCGCCCACCACGTCGCCGATGGCGTAGACGCCCGGTTCGGCCGTCTGCTGGTTTTCGTCGACCTGGATGAAGCCGCGGTCGAGCTGCACCTTGGTGTTTTCGAGGCCGATGTTTTCGGTGTTCGGCTTGCGTCCCACGGCGACCAGAAGCTTGTCGGCTTCGAGCTGCTCCTGCTTGCCGTCTTTGGTTGTGAGGGTGAGCTTGACGCCGGTGGCGGTCTTCTGAATATTGTCGGCGCGCGCGCCGGTTTCGACGCGAATCTTCTGCTTTCGGAATGAGCGCTCCAGTTCTTTTGAGATCTCCTCATCTTCCACCGGCACGATGCGCGGCAGCATTTCGACCACCGTGACCTCGGTGCCGAAGCGTCTGAAAATGGACGCGAATTCCACGCCCACGGCGCCGGCGCCGACCACGATCAGGCTCTTAGGAACGGCGGTGAGGTCGAGTATCTCGATGTTGGTGAGGATGAAATCCGGGTCGGCTTGCAGGCCGGGGATCATGCGCGCTTCCGACCCGGTGGCGATCAGGATGTTCTTCGCCTCAAGCGTCTGGACGCCCGCGTCCGACTTCACCTCGATTTTGCCGCCGCCCTTGAGGGTGGCATAGCCGGCGACGCGATCCACCTTGGCGCGCTTGAGGAGAAACTCGACGCCTTTGGAATGCTTGGAGACGATGCCGTCTTTGCGGTCCTTGACCTTGGGATATTCGAGGCGCGGGTTGTCGCAGGCGATTCCTTCTTTATCCGAATGAACGAAGCGCTCCCAAATATCGGCGGTATGGAGCAGCGACTTGGTGGGGATGCAGCCCACCAGGAGGCAGGTGCCGCCGAGCCTCGGCTGCTTTTCGATCAACGCGGTCTTGAGTCCGTACTGTCCGGCGCGAATGGCTGCTGAGTAGCCGCCGGGGCCACTCCCGATAACGATTAGGTCGTATGGCACAAATTCCATGATAGCCGACGCGAGGGGGATGGCGCCGGGTTGAGGACTTGAGTCTGCGGTGGCCGTGTTTTCAGGAGCGGGGTGGTTGGGGGAGGGGCGAGTGTCCGATTATGGGACTAGGGTCGTTTGGTAAATCGAGGTTTGCCCGGGCGGGCTGGGGGCGCGAAGACAGTGAATCTTCGAGCAAGCTTTGGATTGAATAAGTTAAGTTGAAGGTGATAGCGCCGCCGGCTGGTCGGCGCGGAAAAAGCTTGTGGCTCGCCCGCGCCGGCCGAAAGTCGTTTTATTCAATTGTCAAAGAGCCGAGGCGCGGCGAACGGCTGGTCGGAGACTGCCGCGAGCGCAGAAAAGTGTCCGTTTATGGGACTGGGGTCGTTTGGTTGCGGCACGTTTGAGGCGCGTCGACCCTAGGGAATATAACTATTGGGTGAAAAGAGATCCCTGATTCAAGTATACAGGATGCAAAAAAGCGCTTTGGTGATTTGTGTATTGTTTTCATAGGGATACGGGCTGTAACCGATTTTCGGGAAGGGAACGGGGCGCTGGCGGAGGGACGGTTTTCGGTCGATAAATGAGGCAGCGACTGGAGTTGGGTAGGGTGACTGCGCTGGAGCTAAATTGAGTTTGGTGCAATGAGCTAACGTGTGCGCTGGCCAGTGATCCCAGGCGACAGGCCGGGAGGCCTGTCGTAGGCGGCTTCGAGATCGAAGCGCACGCGGCAGCCCAGCGCCGTCGCGATATTGACTAGCGCATCGAGCGAGAAGCGGGAAACCCGGCCGCGCAGCAAATCGTTAATCCGGGGCTGCGTTACGCCGCAGTGGCTCGCCGCTTCGGCCTGTGTCCAGTCGTGCTGTTTCAGGCGCACCGCGATCTTCTGCATCAGTTCGGCGCGCGCTCTCAGGTTCGCAGCCTGCTCTGGGGTATCCGCGAGCGCGTCCCAAACGCTCGCGTAGCTCTCTGATTTGCTCATATCCTGCCTCCTAACAGTTGCCCGAATCGTTTTTTTGCGATTTCAAGATCTTTCTTCGGTGTCGCCTGTGTTTTCTTGTGGAAGGCGTGCAGAACGTAGACTGCCTCCACACGCCTCGCTACATAGATGACGCGGTAGGCGCCGCTCGGTTCGGAAACACGAATCTCTTCGACGCCCTTGCCGATGGCGGGCATCGGCTTGAAATCGTCGGGCTGTTCCCCTCGCTGGACTTTATCGAGTTGATAACCCGCATCATGCCGCGCGTCATCGGGAAAGTCTCGCAGGCATTTGAGCGAATCGCCCAGGAAGCGCACGGGCCGCCTGGCTCAATTATATCCAAGTGGATATAAGCGCGGGCAGCGTTGTGTTTGCGCATGAGACAGGCCTGGAGGCAGCCGCCTTTGGGGAAGGTACTGGAATTGATGAAGCGCGTGATCGATGAGGGACGGAATACGGTACAAGGGCTGCGGTCGTCCTACAGCGGAACGCCCGACCTGGCGTTTTCGACGATCACGCGGGAGCTCGCCATCCCGCCGGAAGTCGATTTTCGCGTCCTTGTGAAAGGGCCGCCACGGCCGTTGCACCCGGTTCTTCGGGACGAGGTCTACCGGATTGGCAGAGAAGCGCTAATCAATGCATTTCGCCACTCGCAGGGAACGAGCGTCGAAATCGAACTGGAATATACGGCCAAGCGGTTGCGCGTGCTGGTTCGCGATAACGGCTGCGGGATCGACCCAAAACTACTTCGGTCGGGGCGCGACGGACACTGGGGACTGACCGGGATGCGTGAACGAGCGGAGAGAATCGGCGCGCAGCTGCATGTGTGGAGCAATATCGAGGGCGGTACGGAGATCGACCTGTCGGTGCCCGGCCACGTGGCCTTCCAACGTCAGCCTTCTAATGTCATACGCAGAAGCTTAGGCGGGCGGTCGAGATAGGCCACGAGGCGGCCAAGCAGTTACAGCCGACTCCTCGAACGTGTACCTCGAAAGAGTTAGGCAAAAAGTCCCGCTTATGGGTATTCCGGTTTGCAGGGCCATCGCTTACTCTGCCTTCAAGGGAGATTCCATCCGCATAGCTCCTCGTTGGCGCCTTCCAGTGGTTATAGCTTCGCAACCCGGCGGATTATTTGCCGCCTTGCAGGAGCGATTGCGGACCCCACCCCCAAAAGGGCGATTGCTGGCGCGAGTCACTGGTTCGCGAGTCACTGGCGCGCGAGAGTCGATGGCGTCGGGCATGTTGACTTGAGCCAGACACGTGAGTAATACAATGGTTGTTACTTCCGATGCGCTTCCGCTTAGCCGCCAGTCCGGTGGCCTGCGAGATTGCAGCCGCGAAGAATCGGGAGTTCGGAGGCCGCGCACGGAGAAACCAATGAGCGATGAAGCCCGCATCCGAATCCTCAGCGTGGACGACCATCCCCTGCTGCGCCAGGGAATCGCCGCAATCATTAACAGCCAGCCGGATATGCACATGATGGCCGAGGCATCGAGCGGCGGCGAAGGCATTCAAAAGTTTCGGGAATTTCGGCCGGACATCACGCTGATGGATCTGAGGCTTCCGGATATGAGCGGCATCGATACGCTGATCGCAATCCGGAGTGAATTCACAGAAGCGCGCGTTATTATGCTGACCACCTTCGAGGGCGATGTTGAAATGCAGCGCGCACTCGAGGCAGGAGCATACGGCTACATGCTGAAGACCATGCCTCCCAAGGAACTGCTGGCGACGATTCGCCACGTGCGCGCGGGAAAGAAGCGCGTTCCCCCGGAAGTGGCCGCGCACCTCGCCGAACATCTTAGCGACGAGTCGCTGACCGAACGGGAGATTGAAGTGCTGCGCCACATTTCGGGCGGTAACCGGAACCGGGATATTGCGGAGCTGCTGTCCATCTCCGAAGAGACGGTGAAGGTCCACCTCAGGCACATTATGGAGAAACTGGGCGCGAGCGATCGCACCCAGGCGGTTACGATCGCCGTACGGCGCGGAATCGTACAGTTATAGGGACGAGCTATACCAGCGTCTACCCCGAAAGCGTTACGAAATTATTACAGGTCTGTGGGATTCGCTTTTCCGCGGCAGATCATACTCTGTAGTGGTGGGTCAGTAAGGCTACTCAAGGAGCGCGATCTGCATCGGCTGTTTTCCTCATTCCCAGCCGGGGGCCGAGGCTTTGGCCTGCTGCTGTTGCGCGCCTCGATCGGCGTAGTCGCGATCTTTGACGGCGTGTCGGCGCTGGCGGGGAACGGCGATTCGACGACGGCGTGGTTGGCCGGCGGATTGGCGGTGTTGAGCGGCGTCTCGCTGCTGATGGGGCTATTTACGCCGGTGGCGAGCGGGTTGGTGGCGCTGGGCGCAATCGGCCTTGCGCTTTACCGGCTGCCTTTGCCGGCGGCAGATCCGTTCGATAGCAAACCACTGACAATCTTCGTGGCAGTTGTAGCCGTGGCAGTCGCGCTTTTGGGCCCAGGGGCGCTGTCGGTTGACGCTCGCCTGTTTGGCCGGCGGGAGATTATCATTCCCCGCGCGCAACGGTCCTCCAACTTCTGAGATTTCCCGGCTGCCAGGAAGCATCGGCGACGGAATGACCGCTGCGAAGGCCTCATGGCAACCTGGACTTTGCCGGAGGTTTGCGGACTAGCTCAGCTAAACTACGCGCAGGCCGCGGCCGATATCTTATCCGGCAAAGATATTTCCACCTCTGTACCAGCGCCTGGCCTGCTCCATATCTGGAGCTTGGCGCCGATGCTTCCGGCCCTCTCGCGCATACCCAGAAGCCCCCAATGGGAGTCACTCCCCGACCTTACGATTTGCGGATCGATCCCGCAGCCATTGTCACGCACCGCTAAGCGCAACCCGCGGGGTAAGTACTTCACCTCGGCTTCGATGGTGGTTGCCCGAGCATGGCGCAACGCATTGAGGATCGCTTCCCGCCCGATCAGATAGATTTGCTCCTGGATATCGGCACTCAGCTTCTTCGGTTGTCCCTGGACGAAGACCTGAAACCGGATGCCGCCGCCCGGTGCGAATTCGTCGCGGAGGGTGGAAAGAGCCTGTTCGAGACTCATAGACACCACGCCCGACGAGGGGAGACCCGGCAGAGTATCGCGACCTTCGTGGGTGACGCGCCGCATCAGGCGCAAACCGCCGCTGACAGGGCGGTTACCAGGAGACCCCACTGGCGCTGTTTCCAACGCGTCGCAGAGTTGCAGCGACACTCCGAGAAAGCTTTGAAACAAGGCGTCGTGCAACTCGCGCACAGCGCGCGCTCTCTCCCTATTCCGCTCTTCCAGGCGGAAATTCGGTTCCCGGCTCCATTGCTCGCGATCGGGGCGATGGAGCCATCCTTGAATTCGTCCGGCTGCCCGCGCGACCATATCGCGCGTGCCTGCCGCCAAACCAACCATTGTATTCGGGCATAGCTTTACATTACGGTTCATAGGCTGTACCGCTCCCTGTTTCTATCCACTGCCGGATATAAGATGGGCAATTTTTTAGCTGAATACCCCTGGCTTTGCAGGACGCAAGAAACCTTACGGATTCCCGATCCACAAGCCTTACCTCTTCCAAATCGACCGTTATCTCACGAACTTCTCCTTCGGCATCAAAAAGCTCCTGCAAGCCGGGAACATGCTTCTGCTCGATCCGGCCGCTGAGAGCGAACTTCGCGGGTTTCTCGTCCGCGGATCTTCCAATCCTTAACACTTACCGTTTGTAGTGCAACGCTGAGGCCAGTTATAACTTACTGAAAAAACGAATATTACTGTTTAGATCGGTTCCCGGAATTCGGAAATTCACGAATTTCGCGATTTTTTAGATGTGAAAATTACGCCGTTTTGAAGCGGTACTTATCGATCTTCAGGGTTCTGATCTTTGAGTCGAGGGTAGAAGCGGGAATTCCAAGTTTCGCGGCGGCGCCGGTGGGACCCGATACCCGACCGCCGGCTTCGGCGAGCGCCGCCTCGATGGCGCTCTTCTCTTCGGAGATAGGAATCCTGGAGAGTGACCGGCCAGGTTGGTCAGCCTGGGCGGGTCTCCGCGAGAGCCAACTCTCATCGACGGTGAAGTTCTCGGTCTCGCAGACGATGATCGACCGCTCGATCACATTTTGAAGCTCGCGAACGTTACCGGGCCAGGCGTACGATTTGAGGCTGTCCAGCGTCGCCCGATTGATGCCGCGTATTCTCTTTCCGGCCTTGTTGGCGTAGCGATCGATGAAGTACTCGACCAACAGCGGGATGTCTTCCCTTCTTTCCCGCAGCGGCGGCATCTCAATCGGAAACACGTTGAGGCGATAGTAGAGATCGCTGCGAAATGCGCCCGCATCGATGGCTGCCTGCAGATCCCGATTAGTAGCCGCGATCACCCGCACGTTGGTCCGAATCGCTTTGGATCCGCCGACGCGCTCAAACTCGTGCTCCTGCAGGACACGCAGCAGAGCGATCTGAGTCTCCGCGGGAAGCTCGCCGATTTCGTCGAGGAAAATGGCGCCCCCTTCGGCCAGCTCGAAGCGGCCGAGGCGGCGCTGCATCGCACCTGTGAATGCCCCCCTCTCATGGCCGAACAGCTCCGAGGCGATCAAGGAAGGCGGGATGGCGGCGCAATTGACGCTCACGAAGGCCCCCGAGGCGCGTTGCGACCGCTTGTGAATGGCGCGCGCAATCAGCTCTTTGCCCGTGCCTGTTTCGCCGGTGATGAGCACGGTGGAATTGGTCGGCGCAACCTTCGCCACACGTCCAAGCACGAACCGTAAAGCTGGCGACTCGCCCACGATCTCCTCAAACATCGAAGCCTTGTCGATCTCTTCTTTCAGCAGAACGTTCTCTTCGTAAAGCTGGTCCTTTAGCTTTTTGATCTCGCGGAGAGCGATCTGAAGATCGTCTTGCGCCCGCTTGCGCTCGGTAATGTCCGCCGAGATGCCGCTAACGCGGCAGGGTTGCCCCTGTTCATCCAGGCTGAGTACCCCAAGGTCGTGGATCCAGCGAATGGCGCCATCCGGTCGAACGATGCGGTACTCGACATCGTGGTAGCGGACATCTCGACTCGATATCCACTGCGTGAATGCGCCCACGATGCGGTCCCGGTCTTCCGGATGAATCGCCCCTGTCCAAATGCGGGGATTCCGGTATAGTTCCGCCAGGGGCAGCCCCCAAATCCGCTCGAAGCTCGGGCTCACGTACAGGATCTTTTCCGGAGCCAGGGCTCTGATCCAGATGGCCTCGCGGAGCGTATCCGCCATGGTACGAAAGCGCTCTTCACTCTCACGCAGAGCCTCGTCCGAAAGCTTGCGGGCAGTGATGTCCGTCACCGCCCCGACGAACTGCAAACCGCCAGGGCGATGGTCTTGCGAGGGATGAGCCACAACGCGAACGAATTTGACGGAACCATCGGGCAACTGCAGCCGATGCTCAAAATCGAAGCCGCTCCGTTCGGCCGCGGCGCGGTCGAACACCCGGCGGACGCGCGCCCGATCTTCCGGATGAGTGCGCTGCATGACCAGATCCACCGTGGGTTTCGCCGACGGCTCGCATTCAAAGATGCGGAAGGTTTCCTCGGACCAGTAGATTTCTCCGCTCACAACGTCCCAGCCGCAACTGCCCGTGCGGCTCAGCCGCTGCGCCTCCGCCAGGTAAGCCTCGCTCCGGCGCAGCGCCTCTTCCGCCCGCTTGCGCTCGGCTCGTTCACTGGTTTCACGCAGCGCGCGGTGGACCGACGGAACCAGCCTCGACAGCCGCGTCTTCAGGACGTAATCCGTGGCGCCAATCTTGAGCGCTTCAATCGCCACTTCTTCCCCGAGCGTTCCGGAAACAAAGATGAACGGCACGTCAGGGCTGGCGCTCATCGCCAGCTTCAAGGCTGAAAGGCCGTCGAACGAGGGAAGGGTGTAATCCGCCAGGATCAGGTCAACTTCGCCCCGTTCGAGGGATGCCAGGAAGGCGGCCTGCGTATCGACGCGCGTCACTTCGCAGACGATGTCATCGGTGTCAAGCAGCGCCTGAATCAGTTCCGTGTCGTAAGGATCGTCTTCCAGCGACAGAATCCGCAATGGGCGGCGAATGTTACTCACCTCCTGACGCTGCCCGGCGGCGGCGCATTGATGACTGCCCAAAAGATACCCAGTTCTTTGATCGCATTAACGAATTCGTGAAACTCGACCGGTTTAACTACATAGGCGTTCACTCCAAGCTTGTAGCTTGTCACCATGTCCTTTTCCTCATGGGACGACGTGAGCACCACTACGGGAATCATCTTAAGCTTCTCGTCGGACTTGACCTGCTGCAACACTTCCAAACCATCGATCTTAGGCAGTTTCAGGTCCAGCAGCATCACGGCGGGGTTATCGCTCGAGCGCGCCGCGAACTTACCCCGGCAATACAGATAGTCCAGGGCCTCTTCGCCATCCTGGGCGACAACAACCTCATTGGCAAGGTTGTAATCCTCGAGAGCCGTCAGAGTGAGTTCTACATCTTTGGGATCGTCCTCGACCATCAGAATACGTCCTATTGTCTCCATAGTTTTCGTCCTTTATCGTTTAGGAACTGAGAAATAGAAGGCCGCCCCTCGATCGATCGAGCCCTCTGCCCGCACCTTGCCCCCATGCCGGTGGATAATACGCTGAACGGTAGCCAGCCCTATGCCGGTACCTTCAAATGCTTCCGTCTGATGCAGACGCTGAAAAACGCCAAACAGCTTATGGACATACTTCATATCGAAACCGGCGCCGTTGTCCCGAACGAAGACTTCTATCTCATCTTTATTCGCGCCGTCACATCCGATCTCTATTTCGGCGAGTTGCCGTATGCGCGTGAACTTGACCGCATTGGAAAGCAGGTTGACAAGAACAAGCCTCAACATAGAGCGGTCGGCGTAGCAAACCGGAAGCGCGCCGATTCTCCAGGCGATCTCGCGGCCCTGCGTCTCTTGCCGCACCTCGCCGAGGACCTCCTCAACCAACTGGGCCAGGCTCACCAGCGTCTTCTGCGTCTCCGCGCGTCCGATCCTCGAGAACGCCAGTAGGTCGTCAATCAGCTTACCCATCCGATTTGCCGCCTCGAGGATCATCGTCACATAGCGGCGGCTCTTGTCGTCCAGTAAGGAAGACGCCTTCTTCTGAAGCAGCTCCGCATACCCGCTCATATGGCGAAGAGGCGCGCGGAGGTCGTGAGACACGGAATAGGCGAAGGCTTCCAACTCCTTGTTGGTAACTTCGAGCTCGGTGGACCGCCGCGCGAGTTCCTGGTTGAGACCGCGAATCTCCTCCTCACGCCGCTTGCGCTCGGTGATGTCATTGTTCGTTTCCATGGTGGCTAGAGGCCGCTCGTGTTCGTCGCGCCGCAACGACCACCGGCTGGCTACCACCACTTCGGTTCCGTCGGATCTGGTGTGCCTGAGCTCGCCCTCCCAGCGCCCCGTCCGCAGCAGCTCGCCGGTAATATCGTCAATCGGCGATGAAAAAACGGTGCGCAGAAGGTCGTGAGAGCGCTGTCCAATCGCCTCCTCCGGCGCCCATCCGTATAACTCCTGAGCGCCGCGGTTCCAGTAGGTGATAACGTCGCTCATATCGCGGACGAAGATGGTATCGTGCGTAAGATTGAGCAGGCTGGCTTGTTGGGTGCGCTCTTCCACTTCCAGCTGGAGCTGGTCGCGGGCTTGACGAAGCTGTGCTTCGACGCGGCGTCGAATGGAGCTGAACCATGTAATCAGCAAGGCGAAGCACACGAAGACGACAATGGCCGGGAGCTGGTCGAACGTGAAATAGAGGCTGTAGAAAGGCTCCGTGAAGAAGTAATCGAAGCAAACGCTCGCCAGTACAATCGACAACGTGGCAGGACCCACCCCTGCGTGCCAGGCGGTGAGGGCGATGGCAAAGAGGAAAAGCGGAAACTCGACGTCGCGAAACTTGTAGTGCTGCAGAACAAGCGCCGGACCAAGGGCGATTGCGACAGAACCCACTGCGATACCGTAGCGTATAACTGCAGACGGGGCTTTCTGTGAATGGGAGTTCGACCGCGTCATGGCTCGCCTCACATCGCCGCTGGACGGCAGCTGCGCCAAGCGAATTTTCAATAATAGCGCTTTTCGTTCGTCCCATGCTGCGCGGCCTAACGTAGAGTTGTAACTGCTCGTCGAATCCCGTGTTGACGGCCTTCTGACAGCGCACGCAGGCTCACGCGCGGCCGGCTTCGCGGCTGCAATCGAACCGGCCTATCCGGCGGTTCTCGCAAGAAATGACTGGGACAGCGAGTTGGCGAATCGATGGCGGCGAAGGCCAGTTCGCCGCCGCCCGAATGGTAGTCGTCCTATCGACGCGACCATCCTCGATGTCGACGCCACGCTTGCTCCAGAGCCGTTATACTATTGAAAATACGTCGCGTTGGGAGTGGTCCATGCCGTGCGAATTGTCTGGCGGAAGGAGACTCCAATGACTACTATACGAATCGCGGCTTTGACACTTCTCTGCATCGCATCCATGGCGCCGGCTGTGCATGCCGACGACTGGGACAAGAAGACGGTATTTACGTTTAACGCGCCCGTCGAAATTCCCGGGCAGGTCTTATTACCGGGCACATACGTTTTCAAGCTTCTGAACTCACAGAACGACCGGAATATTGTCCTGGTATACAACAAGGATGAGAACCACCTGATCGGCACGTTCCTCACAATTGCGGATTACCGGATGACTCCGCCGTCCAAGCCCCTGATCACGTTCGAAGAGCGGGCCGCCGGCGCGCCGGAAGCCATCAAATCCTGGTTCTATCCCGGCGACAACTACGGTAACCAGTTTGTGTATCCTAAGGCAAGGGCCGTTCAGTTGGCTGCGCAGAGCCAGCAAAGCGTTCCTTCGATGCCTACCAATCTGGCCGCCGCGACCCACAACCAGGATAGCCAGAAGGTCGCTGACATGAAACAGGCCGAACTCAAGGCACAGAAGCCATCGGGTGAGGAGGCGACACTGGCCGAGGTATTTCTGATAGCGGCTCCCACCACACCCACTGCGGATCCGGCGCCGCCGGCGCGCACGCTGGTAGCCCTGGCGCCGTCGTCCGGCGAGCT
Organism: Bryobacteraceae bacterium; assembly: GCA_049522755.1. GTDB lineage: Bacteria > Acidobacteriota > Terriglobia > Bryobacterales > Bryobacteraceae > PALSA-243. The sequence goes on from JBEKNN010000031.1 coordinate 12,578, forward strand.
GCCCAAGACAGCCAGCCCGATGCCGTTGCTCCTGCTGGCCGGGTTGCTGTTGCTGGCGGCAGGGCTGGGGCTGCGCGCGACGTCCCTGGGAACCCGGTAGACGGCCGGGCGTCCGTGGCGAAGATTATGTGCTGGTTGACACAGAAGCGGGGGGCCGTGTTGGCGCCTGCCCTTCTGCTGGCGCTGGCTCTGCTGGCGCTGGCGGATGCGGCAGGGCAAGACGCGCGGATCTCGGTGAACGTCGACCTGGTGGTTTTGCACGCTACCGTGACCGACCACCGGGGCCGCATGGTTTCCGATCTGCGCGCCGAGGATTTTCGGGTATACGAAGAGGGCGCGCCGCAATCCATCAAACAGTTTGGGCACGAGGACGTTCCGGTGAGCGCGGGACTGGTGGTGGATCACAGCGGCAGCATGCGTAGCAAGATCAACCAGGTGAGCGCCGCCGCGCGGGCGTTCGCGCAGGCCAGCAATCCGGAGGACGAGATGTTTGTCGTCAACTTCAACGAGTATGTGCAATGGGGATTGCCGCCCTCAACCCGCTTCACCAGCGACGCTTCGCAACTGGAGATGGCGATTGCGAGGGCCCCGACTACCGGCAGGACGGCGTTCTACGACGCCATCGCCAACGCTCTGGAACACCTGAAAACAGCCACCCGGGAGAAGAAGGTGCTGCTCACTATCAGCGACGGCGGAGACAACGCCAGCACCCACACACTGCCGCAAGTCTTGAAGCTGGCGGAAGAATCCAATGCGATCGTCTATACGATTGGGATCTTCGATGAAGACGACCCCGATCGCAATCCCAAAGTGCTGCGGCGCCTGGCGGAAGCTACGGGCGGGATAGCCTTTTTCCCATCGCAGCTCGATCAGGTAACCGCGATCTGCGGCCAGGTGGCGCGCGATATTCGCCATCAGTATACGATTGCCTACGCGCCCTCCAACCTACCGAATCCCGGCGAGTATCGCTCCATCCGCGTGACTGCCACCGACCCGCGTCACGGGAAACTACTGGTGCGAACACGCACCGGCTACGTTGCCGGCGGCGTGGCCGCTCCGGCGCCATAGCGGGACGGCGGGATGAGTATCGCGGCCGGATCGACGAGTGTGCGGCAGCCGATTGCGCTCGCGCCGATCGGTATGGGAATAGCGATGCTGGGCTATAGCGCCTTTGTCAGTGCGGACGCATGGACCTTTCAGCAGCGCGAGGGACGCGAGATGGAGCGCCGCGCGCAGAGCGCTTCAAGCGCAGCGGCGCACCGCCTGCACCGGCGCTACAGCTCGGCCTCCGTGTCCAAGCTGCGCCACAGGTACCAGCTCGCCACGGTGCAATAGGGATGCCACTTGGCGGCAATCGCCTCCACGTCTTTAGGCAGCGGCATCTCTTCCAGCGCATAGGCCTTGCGGATGGCGTTGCGGATGCCAAGGTCGCCGGTGGGCAGCACATTATGCCGGCGAAGCGCGAACATCAGGAACATGTGGACGGTCCATACGCCGATGCCTTTGACCTTGGTAAGGCGGGCGATCACCTCTTCATCCGGCAGGCCGGCAAGCTCTTCAAAAACCACGCTCCCATCGCGGGCGTGGCGGGCAAGATCGCGGATGTAAGCGGTTTTCGACCCCGAAAGACCTAGCTTGCGCATGCGCGAAGGGCGCAGATTGAGAATGCTGGCGGGCGTCATTTTGCCGCCCACAGCGTCCGAAAGGCGGCCGAAGATTACGGTGGCGACGCGTCCGCTAAGCTGTTGGGAGACGATGGATTTGACCAGAGTTTCGAAATCCGGCTCGCGAAATCGGATACTATATTCTCCGACGCGTCCGATAATCGCGGCAAGCACCGGGTCGGACCGTTTGAGGTGTAAAATGGCCTTTTTCATGTTGAAACAATTACGCGCGGGGGTACGTCACCCCTATTGTACCGGCATGCGTAAACTCATCCTCTTCGCCCTAACGGTCGGGCTGTGCGCGCAGCAACAGCCGCAAAGACCCGTGGACGACGCTCCTGCCACTATCAAAGTGGATGTCAACGTCGTCAACATCCTGGCCTCCGTCCGCGATAAAAAAGGCACGCTGATGCCGCATCTGGACAAGCAGGATTTCAACATCTTCGAAGACGGCAAGCCGCAGACCATCAAGTATTTCACGCGCGAAACGGATCTGCCGCTCACCATCGGAATGCTGGTGGATACCAGCGGCAGCCAGGTAAACCTGATCGGGATTGAGCGCAACGCGGCGTCGCAGTTTTTCTCCCAGGTGCTGGGCAAGAAGGACGAGGCGTTTCTGCTGATGTTCGGCGAGGAGTCGGAGTTGCTGCAGGACTACACCAACTCGATACGGCTGCTCAATGAAGGGCTCAACCAGCTGCGTCTGAGCGCGCCGGTGGGCGGCCTCGGTCCGGGGCCGGTGCCGACGGTGGGACAGCCGCGCGGCACGGTGCTCTATGACGCGGTGTACCTGGCTTCGGCGGAGAAGTTGAAGCAGGAAGTCGGCCGGAAAGTGATCGTGGTGATTACCGATGGGGTGGATGAGGGCAGCAAGCTTCCCATCGAAGAAGCGATCGAAGCGGCGCAGAAATCGGACGCGGTGATCTACAGCATCTTGTATGAGGACCGGGGATTCTATTCACGGTTCGGCGGTCTGAGTTTCGGCGGAGGCGGGGAGGCGGCCCTGCACAAGATGTCGGATGCGACCGGCGGGCACGTGTTCAGGGTGGACGGCCGGCATCCGCTGGACGAAGTCTTCAAAGAGCTGCAGGACGAGATGCGAACCCAGTACGCTATCGGATACACGCCGACCAACGAGGCGAGAGACGGGTCGTACCGCAAACTCGACGTCAAGATGGCGAACAAAGACTTGAAGGCGCAAGCGCGTAAGGGATATTACGCTACCAAGTTGGACGCACAGTAAGAGCGCCGCGCCTGCGACCGTAAGGGAAACCGCAAGAATCTGGCGCACTTTCGCAGTTATCCTGAGTGTGTGACATTCGATCAGGCGGAGTTCCAGGTTCGTTGTGAGTGGGGACTTGCCGGGCTCAGAGCGCTTGGTCCAGTCTCGGATGTGGTTGTGATCGTCGATGTCCTCTCCTTTACTACGGCGATCGATATTGCAACCGCCCGAGGCGGCGCGGTTTTTCCCTATCCGCTCAAGGGAGAATCGGCGGCGAGTTATGCCGAGTCGCTCGATGCGGAGCTGGCATCGCCGGACCGCGGCAGTGGTTTCTCGCTATCGCCGGCATCATTGCGAAGCCTCCCGAATGGCTATCGACTGGCGCTGCCTTCGCCCAATGGGGCCGCTTTGTCCTTTGCGGTAGATCATCCCGTTGTGCTCGCGGGCTGTCTTCGGAACGCGGCGGCGGTAGCTCAGACCGCGGCTCGCGTTGGCTCGACAGTCGCTGTCATTCCCGCCGGCGAAATGTGGTCCACCGGCGAGTTACGGCCGAGCGTCGAGGATTGGATCGGCGCCGGCGCGGTTATCGACGCTTGTCCGGGTACGCGCTCGCCGGAAGCCTCACTCGCGGCAGGGGCTTTCCGTCACTTTCGTGAAGATCTTGGCGAGACGCTACGGGCTTCGAGTTCAGGTAAGGAACTGATCGAGCGCGGCTTCCGCCTGGATGTCGAGTTAGCCGCCGAACTGAATGTAAGTACTAACGTTCCCCGTCTGGTCACTCGAGCCTTTGTAAGTGCTACCGCGTCTCTCTAACTTCCGCCAATCGTGCGAGTAACTCGCCGGGCAGGAAGCTGGTGAGCTTCATCCGCAACAGTCGGCGACCGGCACGAGCAGGATGCCTTCAGAAGTTTCGACGGGCGGCGAGAACTCCGGTATCGGCGCGATATCCGTGGGCCGGACCCTTTCGCCCGCGATCACCAAGTGCACTGCGCTTCGCGCGCTGGGCTTCGCGGCATCTACAAGCGCAATGCCTGCGTCGTGACGAAGCATGAAACCGTAGGGACGCACAGCTTCGGCGATCTGATCGAGATCCCGGCGATTTACCGAGAGATCGATATCCCGAGTCATGCGCGCCGCCAACTCATCATGTTCTGCGACGTGTAAGTAAGCTGCGATACCGCCGATCACGCGGTATTCAATGTCAGCTTGCCGCAACGCAGTGGTTACTCGGTTAAGCACGTCAAAGAGTTGTTCTACGTGCCTGTCGTAGGCCTTCTCTGACATCACAAACTGACTTCCGTATAAGCTAATGCGCAGGCCATGGCCCCGCGTTACTGGACTACCATCGCGGCGCGGGGGAATGCGAACTTACGGCCCACTTCGTCGATCACGTTGATCTGGCACGTGTAGTGGCCGGGCGCGAGAGACTTCAACGGGACCAGCAACTGGACGGGCACTGCGTTGGGCCTGGTGGAAACGACTTGCGTGGCCTTCAGCGGGCCGGCTTCGAACGCCTTCTGTCCCTTCTGGTTGAAGAGGCTCATGCTCACCGCCACGCGGCGCGCGCGCGGGTTATCCGGGTCCGGCAGCGCATCGTAGACGTCGAAGGTGATGTACATGTTCTGGCTGCGGCGGAAAACCTTGGTGATGTTGGGGACAATCTTCTCGTCGCCCGAGATCAGAGGATCGGCGCTGGTCTGCCGGCGCGGAGCGTGTTCGGCGGCGCCGACGGCGGCCTTGATCTGCTCGCGCTGGTTGCTCCAGATCACCGAGCTGGTCTTGAGCAGCATGGAATCGGCGGCTAGATCGGGCACCACGAAGCGGGCGTCGAACGTGCCCATCTTGCCGGACTGGTTTTCGCGCACCAGGAACTGGATGCGGTAGCGGCCGGGGGCCAGCGTGAAGCCGGCGTCGTAATGGAAGTTGCGCGTGGCCAGTTTTTCGGTGTCGCTCGATCCCAACTTGACCTTGATGAAATCCCGGACCTTGGCGACGATGTGCTTGCGCTCGTCGATCACCTGGCCGACGAAATCGAATTCGGTTTCGCCGCCATTGCGCTTTTCGGCCAGCTCAATCACGGACCCGGGTATCTTGACGGAGACGGGCACGAAGTAGGCTACCGGCGAGATGCGGAAATAATCGGCTTCGAGAGCCAGCGGCAAATCCGTCTGCGGATCGGGAGAAGACATGGCCTGCTGCAACTGCTGCTCTTTATCGGCGCCGGTGAATTTGCCCCAGACTTTGTCGCCGAAATAGCCGTGGCGGAAATCCAGCTTGGCGTTGATATTCTTGTTGGCCAGCTTCACCGAAATGTTGCGGTATTTGCCATCCAACTTGCCGTTGGTGGTGTAATAGCCGAGGATGTAATAGCTGCGAAATTCGTTCTTGGCCTGCACGATGCCGAGCGAAAGGTCGTTGGAATCGAGGAAGACCTTGCCGCCGGTTTCGGAGGCCAGAGTGGAAAGCGTCTCCTGCGAATCGTTGATGGCGGCGCGCTGCGAATTGTAGACCGATCCGTTGTAAACGCCGGTTCCACGCGAGGCGGCCGTGCTGGCGCCGCCGCCCGGAGGGTCGCCCATCAAACCGCGCGCATCAATGGGATAGATGGCCACGTTGGCCTTGACCGCGGCGTTGATGGAAGCTTCCAACTGGGCCTGATTCTCGATGCCGGTCTTGCTGATGCCGTTGGTGATATAGACGAGCACTTTCTTTTCCGGAAGGGCCGAGAGCTTATGGACCACGTCCTCGATGGCGGCCAGCTTCTGATCGGTGTTGAATATGTTGAACTCGGTCTCGTCGGCGACGAACGCCGCGCCGGTATCCTGGTTATTGACGTCGCCGGTATCGGCCAGGGCGGCCATCTCGCTCATCTCGCCGATGGGGAAGGCCTTGATGACGCCTTCGAGCTGCTCGCGATTGGCGGTGAAATCGGTCTTCACCTGAACCACCGTCGTGTAGATCAGAATGGCCATCAGATCGGACTCGGTCATCTGCGTGTTGACGTAGTGCAGCGCGGCGTCCTGCGCGCGAAGTTGCTCCGGAATTTGCATGTTCGAGAAATCGAAGAAGAGCACCAGAAGGCGCTTGTCGTGATACTGGATCTGCTTGTGCGAGGGCAGACTGATGGTGGTCTTGGGGTCTTCGGGCAGCGCGTGCTGATCTTCGAGAGACGGCGGGGCCTCGGGAGGCTCGGGATCGACGGCGAGCTTTTGGAATTCGAAGGTGGAGATCTTCTGCGGCTTATTGTCTTCGAGCAAAATGAAGTCGGATGGCTTCAGGCCCTCGATGGGTTTGCCGGTCTTAGGTTCTTTCACGGTGACGTCGACGATCACCAGATTAGAATTGCTGGTGAATGTGACGTTGGGGGTGTCGGCGGAGGCGGGCGGCTGTTGCTGTTGGGCGGCTGGAGCGGGTGGCTGCTGTTGGGGCGCCTGCTGCTGTTGGCCTGACGCAGCCAGCGCAAGGAGTGCGACTACTACTCCGAGCAAAGACAGGCCAGGACGCCTGTCCCACATTCCGTGTAGCATTAGAAACTGTACCTCAATGTTAGTGTAACGGTGCGCGTCGCGGAAGCGGCCGTCGGTAATCCGTAGGTCTCGGTGTCGATGGTGGTTCCGAAGCTGGTGATCTGCACGTGATTCATGGCGTTGGTGGCGGCGAGGCGCAATTGCAGGGTTTGGCGCCCATCGCCGAATCGCCACGCCCGGTTCAGAGTCGCATTCAGGCTGGTGGTGAAGATGCCCGGAATGGTGGCTACGCCCGCATTGCCGTAATCGCCGGCGATAGGCGCGGCGAATGCCAGAGGATTGAAATAGGGTTCATCGGGGGCATTGATGGATTCGCCGGTGGCGTTGGGGCGAAGTTGGCCCACTGCCCCGGTGCCGCGGGAGTTGGTGAGGTTGCCGCCGAGCAGAGCGGTGAGCGGCGTCCCCGAATTAGCCGTGAACGTGCCATTCAGCGTCCAGCCCGAAAACGTCTTGGTTTTCCAATCGCCGTTGCGCCAGAAGCCGTGGACCCCGACCGGCGAAGAGAGCGTATAGGTCAGCGAAAAACGGTTGCGCTGGTCGAAAGACGATAAGCCGCGCTCGCCGCTGATGTCGTCGGGGTTCTGCACTACGGTGCCGCCGAGGCCGGTGAAGTTGGAGGCGTCGTCGATGGATTTCGAAAAAGTATAGAGGGCGAGAAGCGACATGCCGCGCGAGAAGCGCCGCGTGATGCGAACCTGGCCGGCGTGGAAGATGGAATCGCCCGTAGAGGTCTGGTAGAGGAAGTTGGACGCGTTGCTGATGAGCAGTTGCGAGGTTGAGGAAAGCGCGGAAGCTCCCGGCGGCAACTGGTTCGGCGCCAGTTCCACGCCAAGGTCCGTCCCCTTGGTGCCGATGTATTCCAGCTCGACGATGGTGTTTGAGGGCAAAGTCTGCTGAATGGCGAAGGACCACGTCTGCGCATAGGCCAGTTTGTAATTCTTGTTGATGGCGAATGTGCTGGTGATGGTGGAGGGCTGCGAGGGGAAGCCGTTCTGCAAAGTGAGCGGATCGGTAAGGCTGGTGCTGAGAGATCCGGTGGTGGCGAATGGCGGCTGGGCGGCCAACTGGGTGGCGATGGAGCTATACGGGGAACCGCTATAGAAAATGCTGTAGCCGCCGCGGAATACGAGGCTGCGTTTCTGGGAAGGCCGGAACGCGAAGCCCAGGCGCGGCGAGAAATTGTGCGGTTCCGGTTCGACGAGGCTGGTGGGAAACTTTCCGCTATAAGGTCCGGACATGCCCGGAGTCACTATGGCGACCTGAGTCATGGTGGAATTGATATCCAGATTCGACAGATGCCCGTATAACTCCGTGTAAGGCGCGAAATATTCGTAGCGCAGCCCCAGATTGAGTGTAAGACCGGGGGCCACGCGATAATCGTCCTGCGCGTACGCGTTAGTGGCCCATCCGCGGAAGTAGTTATTCGAGTTACCGATGCGCAGGGAGCTCGACGCCGGATAGCCTAAGAGAAAATCGGCGAAATCGAAGCCCGTATTGGCGACCGGCTGGCCGTTGACAATCTCGCTGGTGAGTAAGCCGCTGAAGCTGAAATTGCCGCGCGAGTTAGCGTAGGAAAGCGCGTTATTCTGCATGCGGCGGTAGCCAAAGCCGAAGCTTAGATTATGCTTGCGCCGCACGACGTAAGTGATAGTGTCGGTGAAATTGACGGTCTGGCCGCGAGTCAGCGAGTAGGTTCCGTCGCTGAGACTGCCGAAGTTAGTGAAGGAAAGAGTGGGCGGGCCCCAATCGACAGAGGTGGTGTCCGGACCCACGATGCCAAGTTCCTGTTCGATGTCCGTGCGGCCCGAGAAGTAGGGCACGGTCTTGCTCACATTACGGCTGAAGGCGAGCGAAGCATTGTTGTTGAAGCGCGGCTTAAAGCTATGGCTCCAGGTGGCTGTCTCACTGGTGCCGTAACCGTTGGTAGGGTCCTTAAACCCGAAGAGAGTCGTGGCGGTGGAATCGCTCTTCTGGTACTGAATGTTGAAGCTGATGCTGTCTCTATTAGTGGGCAGCGGCATCACCAAGCGCAGGGAGATGGAGTTACTGGCGCTTGGCTGGGATGGCGCAATGGAATAGTTCTGAACGATTCCGCTATACAAGGGCAGGGGATAGTATTGCAGCAGCGCTAGCGACGCCGGATTGATGCGCGAAGTGGGAATGATATTCCCCGGAAACGGCGCGTTGTTCAGCGGGTCGTATATTTCGACAGGGTTTGATCCGACGAAGGCCCCGGAGAAATTCCCGCTGCGCTCCGCCAATGTGGGCACCGTGGAAACCGAATCGCTGGCGCTGCGCGCGCGCCGGCCGGTGTAATTGAGATACCAGTTGGCGCGCTCCCAATCCACCAGCTTGGGAATGCGCAGCGGGCCGCCGATATTGAAGCCGAAAGACTCGTTATTAGAGGAAGGCTTAGCTATGGTTTCTCCATTGAGCGCATACGGCGCCGCGTTGAGCGCCGAGTTCTGGAACGTGCCGAAGACCGAGCCGTGATAGGTTGGCCGGTCGCGCCGCCGGTTGCCGAATGTGGCGAACTGGCCATTGAACGGACCGGCTCCGCCGCGCGCGCCACCGCGTCCGCCGCCACCTCCACCACCGCCGCCACGACCTCCGCGGCCACCTCCACCACCGCCGCCGCCACCTCCACCACCACCGCCACCACCTCCGCCGCCACCGCCTCCACCGCCGCGGCCACCAAAGCCGCCGTTAGTGTCGGCGCCGAATCCGGTGTTGGCGCCGGCAGCGCCGAATGCACCCATGCCGAGGCCATCCGTGCCGCCGTTGATGGCGCCGTTGAAGGCGGTATCGCCGACGCTGGCGCCGAGGATTCCTCCCGGTCCGCCAGGACCGCCGCGTCCGGCCAAGCGGTCTAGCCGGGCCTGTTCATCCGCCGCGGCGCCGAGGCCGCCGCTGCTGCTGCCGATCACCATCAGGGATTCGTTGGCGTCGGCGTTATTGGCATCGGCTTGTGAAGTGAAATCTCCCGCCGCGGCCAAATCCTGCTGGCCCGCTGCGGTCGCGGTGACGGACATGTTCTGGTAGGCTAGCTGGGGTTGACCGCGGCCGCCGGCCGGCGTGCCGGTCTGTCCGTTCGTCTGTGCGTTGGCCTGAGTGTTGGTCTGTCCGTTGGCGCCGCCGCCTCGGCCGGGTCCTGGCGCGTTATCGCCGCCCTGGCCGCCTTGGCCGCCGCGTCCGAACCCGCCACGACCACCGAACTGCCCGCCGCGTCCACCGCGTCCGCCGCGCCGTCCCGCGGTTGGATTGACAAGATCGGCCGCCCCGGTTTGAACGGCGCCGTTGATGCGCGGAACTACCAGCGTCCAATTTTTGTAGACGGGTTCCGCGCCGATAGTCACCTGTTCGTGCAAGGGCGTGAAGCCGAACATTTCGATAGTGATGTCCCAGACGCCGGGGGTCAAATCGAGCGAATAGCGGCCGCTTTCATCCGTATAGGCGATGACTTTGGCGCTGGCAGATGTGGCCGCTGCTGCGGCGCCGGCCTGGGCACTGGGCCCGGTTGCCGCCGGAGTGGCCGTGATTGTGGCGCCTGGAATGAATAGGTCCGCGGCCCGGACAGAGCCACTTTGCTGGGTCCCGGACAGCAGCCAGGGACCCAGCAGAAGTCCAGCAATGAGGAAAAGACGTTGCACGTGCACTTTTGAAACTAGTTCCCTCCAGGGTAACGATTAGTTCGCTTATGTTGACAGCTTAGCCTGGAAGCACCCGTATGCCGCCGGGGAGAAAACACCGGCGGCAAGACCGCCGGCGCTACCGGCGAACGGCGAGCGGCTCGGAAGACGCAGGCCGTGGGCCCGCGCTACAGAAGGAATAAGGCCAGGTCTACCACGCGGCAACTGTAGCCCCACTCGTTGTCGTACCAGGCGACCACTTTCGCTAAATTGCCGCCCACTACCTTGGTGAGATCGGCGTCGACAATGGAGCTGTTGGGGTTGCTCAGCATATCGGTGGAAACTACGGGATCTTCGGTGTAGGCGAGGATGCCTTTGAGCTCGCCTTCGGCGGCCGATTTCAACTCCGCGTTGATTTCCTGGGCGGTGGTGTTCTTCTTGAGCAGCGCGACCAGATCGACCACCGATACGTCGGGCGTGGGGACGCGCATGGAGTAGCCGTCGAGCTTGCCTTTCAGTTCAGGCATGACCAGCGCCATGGCCTTGGCGGCGCCGGTGGTGGTGGGGATCATGTTGATGGCGGCGGCGCGGGCGCGGCGCAGATCCTTGTGAGGGAAATCGAGCACGTTCTGATCGTTGGTGTAGCTGTGAATGGTGGTCATGGATCCCTTCTCAATGCCGAACTTTTCGTGCAGGACTTTGGCCACGGGCGCGAGACAGTTGGTGGTGCAAGAGGCGTTGGAAATAATGTGGTGCCTGGCTGGGTCGTAGTCGCGCTGGTTGACGCCGAGCACGATGGTGATGTCCTCGTTCTTGGCGGGCGCGGAGATGATGACCTTCTTGACCGTGCCTTGCAGGTGCTTGGCGGCATCCTTGGCGTCGGTGAATTTGCCGGTGGATTCGACCACGACTTGCGCGCCGACGGAGGTCCAGTCGAGTTGCGCGGGATCCTTGGAGGCGAAGACCTTGATCTTCTTGCCGCCGACGGTGATGGAATCTGCATCCGAGTGGACTTCCGCGTCGAGGCGTCCGAGGACGGAGTCGTACTTGAGCAAATGGGCGAGGGTTTTGGTATCGGTTAGATCGTTGACGGCGACGAATTCGACGTCGGCGCGGTGCAGGCCGGCGCGAACGACGTTACGGCCGATGCGGCCGAAGCCGTTGATTGCTATTTTGACTGCCATGGTTTCTCCTGTATGAAGTTTGGGTGAAGCTAAAGGATAACAAGCTGCGGGTTTGGACGCATTCGCGGCCGATTGACTGGCGCATGGCGAACCAACGGCCGACAGACCACGGAGGCGGCGGTCTGACCCACCGGCTGCAGGCGCATTTGGTTGGGGCCCCGCGTCGGGAGTAGCAACGGACGGTCCGGCGGGGGCCCTCTGATACACGAGATGTTGACGGGTTTCGTAGCGTTGCAACAGGGATAAAAAATCGCGCGGCCGCCATGACGTCGAAGGCGTCCACTGTGCGGTCGAGCGTTTCGCCGTCGGCGGGGCGGCCCATGTGCGTATGAACATGCGGGTCTCGATGGACCAGGCGCGGCGCTGGCGCCAGCGGGCGGCGGTCATTGCCTCGATCATGCCGAACTCGACCTCGCCGGCGGGCGGGAAGCGGTCGACGTGCTGCTGCAGGAGAGTGAAGAAATGCTCGCGCGATTCGTCGTCGAGTACGAGACAGGTGGCGCAGAGGCCGTGCGTGACGGCGTTATGCGAGGAGCGGAGCTTTCCCCCCGCAGTGGAGGGGCCTTTAGAGAGGGCGCCGTTGGCTTTCGATGATTGAACTCTTCTAAGTGAAGACATGATATTTTGTTTACCGATACTAAGTTAGTACGGAGGTAAGGGGCAGTTAGAGTAAGTTGACTGGTAAGTTAGTGTATCTATGAGTGGAAATATTTTGCGATTTCGCGTGACCGATAAAGGTTTCATCGGTTTCGCGGCCTAAAATGCCGGAAAACCGCGCCCTGCTGGAAGGCAGCGCTGGCGTGATTGCGGGTTCCAGCCAAAGGGCGTCATGAGCTGTCCGCGCGGAGCGGAACGGAGCCGGAATACAGCGGGATTATTTGCATCTGCATCAGCGCGCCGATCCCGCATTGCGGGCACAGCCGGAGGTTGCCGGCAGTGAGCGCCGCCCGAAAATCGCGGTAATCGGCGGGCTGAGGAAGCAGCAGGGAGCACACCGTTGCCAGCAAGTTTTGGCAGAGATCCAGTTTGGCGGCGCGGCGGCAGTTGGCCAGGAAGCCGTAGTAGCGAATGCGTTGGAAGCCGGGCGGAAGCGCACGCTGCAGGAAGCGGCGGATAAACTCTTCGGCGGAAACGGTCATCACCTTTTGCTGCCGCTCTTCGCGGCAGTTTTTCCACTGGAAGGAGCCTCGGCCATCTTCCAACTGCAGCAGGCGGCGATTGGAAATGGCCACGCGATCGGTATAGCGGCCCAGATACTCCAGCATCTGTCGCGGTCCGCCAAAGGGAGCCTTGGCGTAAATCACCCAGTCTTTCTTTTTCCATGGAACCAGGTAGCGGGCAAAGCTAGCGGGTCGCGGAGCGGTTCCAGATCGCCGAAGAACTGGAGTTTACCGGCGGCATAAGCTTCTGCCAGAGCCTCCAGGAAGAGACGGCGGAAAACGCTGCTGAGGACCTTGACCTGGAGAAAGAAGCGGCGGCGTCCGCTTATGCATTGGTTGTGGTCTGGGGACAGGCCGCCGGGGGAACGACGCAATACAAGTGATAGGCGACCTCCTTGTTATAAAAGGCGATAGCGGCGATGGGCTGGGGGAGTGTGAAGTGGAAGTACGCGGTGGGCAACAACTCGGCGCGGCGCCGCTCTAACTCTAACCACTTTCCCGTGCCGCCCCTTGGCACTTGGGCAGTGACGGTTGCGGCAGGACCGTAGCGGGTGTGCGTGTATTAGCAGTGGAGCCACAAGTGGAGCCACAAGTGGACCCACAAGTGTTGCCAGGACTGGCCGCCCCACAGAGCATGAAAGTTAGGGCCGAGGTGGCGGGGTCAGACTGGCCATACAAGCTACCAGGCCGTCAATGGTGTACTGCGGCGCCTCGGCAGTCACTTCGATGCCTAAGTGGCGCGCCGCCTGCGTAGTAATTGGGCCGATGGACGCCACGCGCACGTTGTGAAGGAACTGCACGCCCGCCGCTGCGGCGAAGTTTTGCACGGTGGATGAGCTGGTGAAGGCGATCCAATCGGGGCGGTGCGGCGCGCTGAAGATTTCGCGCGCCCGCTCCGCGGCCGATTCCGGCATGACGGTCCGATAGGCCTCTACCACATCCACCACGGCGCCGCGGCGCGCCAGTTCCGCCGGGACCAGGTCGCGCGCCACGGCGGCACGCGGCAATAGGACGCGCTGGCCGGCCAACTCGTGGCGCTTCAAGGCTTCGAGCAGTCCTTCGGCGACATACTCCTTCCCCATCACATCGACTTTCAGGTGCAGGGCTTCGATGGCTGCGCGCGTGGCGGGGCCGATGGCGCAAATTCTGGCGCGGAGCGCGCGCAGGTCGGCGGCGGAGCGGTCCAGGCGCTCCAGGAAGAACTTGACGCCGTTGGCGCTGGTGAAGATCAGCCAGTCATAGCCGGACAGGCGCTCGATGGCGCGGTCGAGCGGGACGTAATCGGCGGCGGCGCGGATCTCGATGGTGGGCAGCTCGACGGCCTCCGCGCCCAGCGCTGCCAGTTTCGACGCCAGCGCGTCCGCCTGCGCTTTCGCACGGGTGATGACGATACGCTGGCCGAAAAGCGGCAGGCGCTCGAACCAATTCAGCTTCTCGCGCAGACGCACCACCTCGCCCACGACGATGGTGGCGGGCGGCTTCATTTTGTTCCGCTCGATCAGCGCCGGCAGCGTTGCCAGTGTGCCGGTGATGGTTTCCTGATCGGGCCGCGTGGCCCAGCGGACGGCCATGGCAGGCGTTTCGGGCGCGCGCCCGCGCTCGATCAGCGCGCGCGCGATTTGCGGAAACGTGGTGAGGCCCATGAAGATCACCAGCGTTTCCGACATGCCCACGCGGTCCCAATCGATGGCGTCTACGGCGTGGCCGGTCACGAAGGTCACGGCCGAAGTGTGCTCGCGGTGGGTCAACGGGACGCCGGTGTAAGCCGCGATGCCGAGCGGCGTGGTGACGCCCGGCACGACTTCGAACGGGATGCCGGCATCGGCCAGGGCTTCGGCCTCTTCGCCGCCGCGCCCGAAGATGAACGGGTCGCCGCCTTTGAGGCGCACCACGACCGAACCACGGCGGGCGCGCTCGATGAGCATGGCGCAGATTTCCTCTTGGGTGAACGCGTGGACGGATTTCTTCTTGCCGACGTAGATGCGCTCGGCATGCTCGGGCGCAAGGGCGAGCAGTGCGTCATTGGCCAGATTGTCGTAGAGGACGGCGTCGGCTTCTTGTAGTAAGCGGCGGCCCTTGGCGGTGATGAGCTCGGGGTCGCCTGGGCCCGCGCCGATCAGGTAGACTTTGGCGGTGGTCATAAAGCATCTTTCGGCGCCGGCGCCGGCTTCGGCGTAAGGCGAAGAGCGGGTCCAGGGGGACCCGCGCGGACCAGGGGGTCCGCCCTACTGTCCACTCCCTTCCAGGATGGCGCGCGCGCCTTGTTCTAAGAGCTTCGCTCCTAACCCGGCGCCGATGGCTTCGGCGTCTTCGACCCTGCCTTCATGCTCGCCGCGGACTAACGCCGAGCCGTCCGGCGCGATTACCAATCCCATCAGATGGAGGCGCGCGCCCGCGACGGTGGCGGCCGCGCCGATGGGGACCTGGCAGCCTCCGCCTAGCGCGCGCAAGAACGCCCGCTCGGCGGCGACGGCCGAATGCGTCGCTGAGTGATCGAGCGTGGCGCATGCATCCCATCCAGCGCCGCCGGCGCGCGTTTCGACGGCCAATGCGCCTTGCCCGACGGCAGGGCACATGGTTTCCGCCGGCAGAATCTCCGCGATGCGAGCCTCCCAGCCGAGGCGCTTCAATCCGGCGGCGGCGAGCATGATGGCGTCGTAGCGGCCTTCGTCGAGTTTGCGCAAGCGCGTATCGAGATTGCCGCGAATCGATTCGATGTTCAGGTCGGGACGCAGGCGCCGCAATTGCGCGGCGCGGCGGAGCGAACTGGTTCCCACGGTAGCGCCGGGAGGCAGGTCCGCCAGCTTGCGGCCCACTACGGCGTCATGCGGATCCTCGCGCTCGGGCACGGCCGCGAGGGCCAGGCCGGCGGGCAATTCCGTGGGAAGATCTTTCAGGCTGTGTACGGCCAGATCGGCGCGGCCATCAAGCAGAGCCTCTTCGATCTCCTTGGTGAATAAACCCTTGCCGCCAACCTGTGCTAGCGGCACATCGGTGATTTTATCGCCGGTGGTTTTGATGATTTCAATATGGCACGCATGGCCCAGCGCGGTGAGGCGGCCGGAGACCCATCGGGCCTGCCATAGCGCGAGTTGCGAGCCTCGGGAAGCGATGGTGAGCGGCATCAGTCCTGCAGATGGAACGCCTTTCGAATGGCTGCGACCACGGGCGCGCCATCGGGCTTGCCGGCTTGCTGCCGTAATTCGGAGATGGGTCCGTGCGCCACTTTATTGACGATACCGCGGGTGAGGGCTTCCATGGCCTCTTCCTGCTGCGGAGTAAACGGCCCGTACTTGCGGCGCACCTTGTCGATCTCCGCGGCGCGTATGCGCTCGAGCTGTTCCTGAATCTGCACGATGGCGGGCGTCACTTCGGCCACTTTAAGACGCGCCATCATACGGTCCACTTCTTCGGCGACCATGATCTCGGCGCGCTCGGCTTCCTTGTGGCGCTCGCGCAGGTTAGAGTTGACCACTTCCTGCAGGTCGTCGATATCGTAGAGGAAGACGTTGTCGATCTGGTTCACGGCCGGATCGATATTGCGCGGCACGGCGATATCGATGAGGAACATGGGCTTGTTGCGCCGCGCCGCGATGACGCGCTGCATGTCTTCGCGGGTGAGAATATAATGCGGCGCCCCGGAAGAGGCGATCACAATATCCATCTCAGGCAGCATGCTCTGGAAGCGCGTATATTCGACGGGCGTGCCTTGAAAAAGCTTCGCCATTTCCATGGAGCGCTCGTGCGTGCGGTTGGTGACGAAGACGTGCGACGCGCCGGAGCGCCGCAGATGGCGCGCGGCGAGCTCGGACATTTTGCCCGCGCCCACGATCATGATGGTGCGATTCGAGAGCGAGCCGAAGATTTTGCGCGCCAGCTCGACGGCCGCGTAGCTGACGGAAACAGCCATCTGGCCGATGCCGGTTTCCGAGCGCACGCGCTTGGCCACGCTGAAGGCCCGAGACATCAGGCTGTCCAGCCATCCGCAGAGTGCGCCGCAATCCTTGGCCGCGCCGTACGCAGCCTTGAGCTGGCCGAGAATTTGCGGCTCGCCCACCACCATGGAATCGAGGCTGGCGGCGACGCGGAAGATGTGATGGATGGCGTCGCGGCCTTCGTGCCGGTAAAGGTGCGGCTGGAGCGCGGGTGGGTCCACGCCTTTGAGCGCGGCGAGGAAGCCATCGACCAGTGCGCCGGGGTCGCATGCGTCGTCGGTGGTGAGGGTGATTTCCACGCGGTTGCAGGTGGAGAGGATCATGGCCTCGGACACGCCGCCGCGGGCTTTCAAATCGGCCAGGGAGACCGGCAGCGATTCCTCGCGGAAAGCCAGCGATTCCCGAACCGCGACGGGCGCCGTCTTATGGCTGACACCTGTGACAAGCAGCTTCATTGTTTCATCAGCATCGCGCCCAGGCGCGCGTGCGCCACCCAGGTAAGCGCCGAGCAACCGAGCACGACGATGGTCACAAAGGCCGCTTTGCGTCCACGCCAGCCGGCCGTGGTCCGCAGAAAAACCAGCACCAGGAAGGTTCCCCAGGTGAAGAAAGAAAGCGCGATGGAAGGCTGCCGGATCCACCCGGTTTTATGTTCGATGAATGCCCATGTGCTGGCCGCGATCACCGCCAGCGTGATCAGGGTGAAACCGGCTGCCATGGAATTGAAAATAACTTCGTCGAGCGTCCCCAACGCGGGCAACCACAAGCGCGACTTGCGCGATTTCTTGTTCTTCAGCTCGCGTTCCTGGAACAGGTAGAGCAGCGACGCCAGGGCCATCAGCACCAGCGCGGCATAGCTCAGCAGCGCCAGCACAATATGCAGCGTGAGCCAGGCATTGCGTAGCGCGGGGCTGGGCCAGGGGGCCACAGGATTGCCGAACGTAGCCACCAGCGACATGACGAAGACCAGCGGGAAGACGAAGACGCTGAGGCTCGATAGTTTGTAGCGCCACTGCACAAAAAGATAGAGCAGCACGATGAGAAACGCGCACATGGAGAGCGTTTCATAGAAGTTCGCGATGGGGCAGCGGTTGGAGGCGATGCCATCGTCGACTATGGATACCAGATGGAAGACGGCGCCCAG
The DNA here is from genome assembly GCA_049522755.1 of Bryobacteraceae bacterium. Taxonomy (GTDB): domain Bacteria; phylum Acidobacteriota; class Terriglobia; order Bryobacterales; family Bryobacteraceae; genus PALSA-243. Next base: position 30,043 of record JBEKNN010000031.1, read on the forward strand.
GCCGAAGGCGGTGAGTGCTACGCGAAAGATGCTGTCGCGGCGCCGGACCAGGGTCAGAATAGCGTGGACCAGGCCCAGGGAATAGAGGGCAGCGGCGACGCGCAGCCAGAGAACGCCTATTTCAGCCATGCAGTTGCGGCAAGTGGTGTCTAAAGTTAAGTATAGCGTGGCAACGTCTTGGGCGAACTTGAGGAACAGCTAGTCTAGCCGTGGCCGGCACAAGATTGTTGGTTGAGCGATACTCCTGGTGGCGGGCACGCAATTTTGGAACGCAGTAACGGCGAATGACTGTGACTCGAAACCTTCTCGGCCATGCTTCTGACGTGGGAATTCGTCGAAACTGCGGATGGCCTGGAATGGCGTTCGCTTCCGAAACGGAGGCGGACTGGGTCTGGCGAAACCTGCTAGATCCTGGCCTTGTATTTGGCTGACTTCACGTTCGGCCGTCGCCCCGAAAAGCAAACACCCCGGTAAGCCGAAGCCAGCCGGGGTGTGAATTCTGCAAGCCCGATGCCTTACGGCAGAGCGGGAACACCCTCATTATACCCCGCTGTCAAGGGGTGCGGATTTCCAGTGCGGCGAGCACGGCGCGCTGAATCGCGGCGAAGTCGTCCGGCTGCAAACTGGGGGCAACGTACCGGCCGTTCATGAGGACACGGTCCAATCGGCGGAACCCAACGCAGGTGAGCATGTCACCCTTGGCCCACACATCCCGCAGCGGGTGAAAGAACGGATAAGCTCCCACGGGAATCAAGTAATGGAAGGCTTCAACCGGATCGGGGGCGACGGTGCTGAACGGAACCACCAGGCACAGGCCTGAGTGGTGGCGGCGGCGCGGGGAAACGACAACGATGTGCCGGCGCTTCACCATCTCCGGCGGCTGAAAGCCCGTGGAGAAGTCGCATATCAGGACTGTGCCGGGTTGGGGGTGGAAGGTGATGGACATCAGCCCCACCGCTGGCCATGTTTTCGCCTGGCGACACTTTCTATCATGCGACGATGCTCTGGCAGCATCGAGTGAATGGTCACGAGTAACTACTCTCGCACGTTTCTTGCCTTTAGGGTGGGAGAGAGAGGGCGGATATCAGGTTTTGGAAAACATCTGCGACACCGTCGATTATGCAGACCAGACGGAAAACCGCGCAACGACTGAACGCGGCCAATGATGCGCATTCACCGACGCTTCAGCCTTCTCGTTCGACAATGCGTCTGACATCCCGCTAGCGGTGCAGAATGCGAATCATCCGGATCGTGTCACTGTCCACAAGGTAATAAAGGCCGATTGCCTCGGATCCGTCGAATCGGCCAGAGTCGCACACGAAATAGGTGGTCGCGGCTTCGGACCAGGGTCGGAATAGCGTGGGGATGGCGCCAGGCTTCGGGAGAGTAGCGGAAATCCAGTGTGGCGAGAGTGGCGCGCTCCATCCCGGCAAAGGCATCCGGCCGCAAACTGGGGGCGCGGGTGAGTGAACGGATGACTGCAATCCGCGCCGCGGCCGAAAATCATATACTGAGTGTTAGAGCTTCTTATCATTTATGAATCGAGCAATTATCTCCGCCTTCGTGGCCGTCGCCGCAAGTTCCCTCGGGCTTGCCCAGCCTATTTCCAGAACCCCCGCCGAGGCTGAGGCCACCATCGGCGGCAAGACCATCGTGGTGAAATACAAAGCCGCATCGGCCAACGGACGCACCGTTTTCGGCGGGACGGGCGCGCTGCTGCAACCGAATACCGTTTGGCGCGCCGGCGCCGGCAGCCCCACCACGCTCTATACCAATGCCGCCCTCAAACTCGGCGCCCTTGCCGTTCCGCCGGGCCAATACACGCTGTTCGTGCTGCTCGACCCGAAAGGGTGGCAGCTCATTGTCAGCAAGGAGAAAGGCGCCGCGGCGCAGGTCTACCATAAGGAACAGGATCTGGGCCGTGTTGCGATGACGACCGGTCATCCATCCGTTCCCCGGGAGACTATGAAATTCTCGGTGAATGCCGCAGGCGGCAACACCGGAACGCTGCGACTGGAATGGGCGGACGTTGCGGCAAGCGTTCCATTTGCAGTGGTGAATTAACGTTCGCGTAGTCGTCCCTGAGCCGGCAGAATGGCGTGCGGAGCAGCCGCCCTCACTCACTTGATAACGCCGCGTTCGGACGTGCGGATAAAATCGATCAGCTCGTCCACTTCGGCGCAAGGGGGCACCTCGGCGCGAATGCGTTCGATCGCCTGAGTCGTATTGAGCTGCGAACGCGTCAGCAGGCGGAACGCGGTCTGCAGCGATTCCACCGCGGCGGTTTCAAAGCCGCGCCGCTCCAATCCCACGCGATTGGCGCCGAAAACCTTGATGGGGCGCTCGCTCACGGTGTTGGAAAACGGCAGCACGTCCTGCGTCACCACGCTGTAACCGCCAATGATGGAGTGTCGGCCCACGCGGCAGAACTGGTGGACGCCGCTGAAGGCGCTGATCACCGCCCAATCGCCCACCACGGTGTGTCCGCCGAGCGTAGCGCCATGGCCGAGCACGATGTGGCTGCCCATTTGCGCATCGTGCGCCACGTGCGTGTACGCCATCAGCAGGTTGTCGTCGCCGATAGCGGTCACCAGGCCGCCGCCCTCGGTGCCGCGGTGAATGGTGACGAATTCGCGGATCTTATTGCGGTGGCCAATGCGAGTCCGGGAGCGCTCGCCGCGGTATTTCAAATCCTGCGACGCCACGCCGACGGTGCTGTACGGGTAAAAGACGTTGTCTTCGCCGATGCTGGTAACGCCCTCGACGAAGATGCTCGCCATCAACCGCGTCCGCGCGCCCACTTCCACTTCGGCGCCCACGACGCAGTAGGGTCCGATCTCGGCGCTCTCCGCGATGCGCGCGGCGGGGTCCACGATGGCCGTCGGATGGATCGGCATTGCTTACGGGGCCGCTTCGGCGACTGGGATCTCCGCCTTGTCCTCAAGTTTGCACATGACTTCGGCTTCGGCCACCAGCACCCCGTCCACGGTAGCGCGGCCGGCCATCTTGGCCACGTTGCTGCGGCGCTTGACGACGGTCATTTCGAGGCGCAGCGTGTCGCCCGGCACTACCGGCCTGCGGAAGCGCGCGTTTTCGATGGCTACCAGGAAGACCAGTTTCCGATCGCGGTCGGGAATGGATTTCAGCACCAGCACGCCCGCGGTTTGCGCCATCGCCTCGACGATCAGGACTCCGGGCATCACCGGAAATTCGGGAAAGTGACCCGTGAAAAACGGCTCGTTGACCGTGACGTTCTTGATGCCGACAATGCGTTCGGCCTCCAGCTCGACGATGCGGTCCACCAGCAGAAACGGGTAGCGATGAGGCAGAATTTCCCTGATCTCGTTGATGTCCAGAATTGCCATGGAAGTGGCTATTATCGCACGCGGCGCCGCGGAGGCGGCCAAGGTGATATAAATAAGGCAGGCGCAGGTAGCCGGCGAGAATCCGAAAGACGGCCATCAGCCGTGGATCCCATCCTCTCTCACATTCGCGCACGCCAGGAAGGCATCGTGGCGCTCATCCGGCAGTTCGTCGAATGCGAATCGCCGAGCGACAACCCAGCCGCCGTGAACCGCTTCGTGGAGCTGATCGCCGATGCCGTCGCTCCCTGCGCCCGCGCGAAAACCGTTGCCGGCGGTAAGTTCGGCAAGCACCTGGTTTGCGCGATGCAACTCCCCGGCGGCAGGAAGCGCGGGCAGATTCTCGCGCTGGGGCATTCCGATACCGTCTGGCCCATGGGTACGCTGGGCAGCATGCCTTTCCGCCAGGCCGATGGGCGCCTATGGGGGCCGGGCGCGCTCGATATGAAAGCCGGCATCGCGTTCTTCATTTTCGCGGTACGGGCGCTGCGCGAGTTGGATATCGCCGTGCCGCACAAAGTGGCGCTGCAGATTAATTCGGATGAAGAAGTGGGCAGCGAATCGTCGCGTGCGCTAACCGAGAAGAACGCCGCGCGCAGCCAGGCGGTTCTGGTGTTGGAACCCGGCACGGGCCTCGATGGCAAGCTCAAGACTGCGCGCAAAGGCGTGGGCGGTTTCACCGTCACCGTGCGCGGCCGCGCAGCGCACGCCGGCGTGGATTTTCAGGCGGGCGCGAGCGCCATCGTGGAACTCTCGCGTCAGATCGAGCGCATCGCGCAGTTCGTGGATTTGAAGCGCGGCATCACGGTCAATCCCGGCGTCATCGCGGGCGGAACGCGGTCGAACGTGGTGGCTGCCGAAGCCAGCGCGCAGATCGACATCCGGGTGCTGCGCTTGAAAGACGCTCCGGCGTTGGAGCGTAAATTCCGCGCCCTTCGACCCTTCGACAAGCGATGTTCCATTGCCGTGACCGGCGGGCTGAACCGGCCTCCGATGGAACGCTCGGCTGGGGGCGCGCGCCTTTTCCGCACGGCGCAAAAGCTGGCGCGCGAATTGGGGATGGAGATCGAGGAATCCCTGACCGGGGGTGGCTCGGACGGCAATCTCACGGCCGCGATGGGCATACCGACCCTGGACGGCCTGGGGGCAGTCGGCGAGGGCGCGCACGCGGTCAATGAGAGCATTTTGGTGGACCGGATCGCCGACCGGACGGCGTTGTTGGCGAAGTTAATAGCGGCTCCGCTGCCGGCCGCGTAAGAAATCGCACGTATTCCGGTAAAGCGGCGCGGTGCATTCGCCGATATGGTTAGCATGGATGAACGCAGAGTCGAACCCCGCATGATGTGCGCGGATATGGTGGAGGTTTTTTGGAAAGACCACGCCGGCAAGCGGCGCCACGCCATGGCGTTACTCGAGGACATCGCGGCATCCGGAGCGTGTTTGCAATTTGAGACGCCCGTACCGGCAGGCGCTGTGGTGGAATGGCATTCGCCCAAGCTGGAATTCAGGGGAATTGTATGCTATTGCGTGTACCGCGAGATCGGTTACTTCGTGGGCGTAGAGTTCACTGCATCGAGTAAATGGTCCAGGAGAGCATACTTGCCGCAGCATCTCTTCGATCCGCGCAGGTTGGAACGGAAAGCGCCTTAGTTTAAGCGGGCGATGCTGAAATTGCCGTGGTGAGCGCGTGAGCAACTGAGGAAGAAGGGTATATTCGGTCCGCCGCGCAACTGGCCTGAGACGCCGTCGCTCATCATGCCCTCAGTGGGGGTGGGGCGGGCTGCCTGATGGCCGCTCGAAGCGCTCGAACCTGACGCTTTACTTAAGTCTTCTTGAAAAGCCGGTCAAACGCGTTACGCGCATCGTCCGCATTCCGCGGCGCCGGCGGTCCGGAGGGCTGGGGCGGCGCGGAATTGCCGTTGCTCGATACGCCGTCGCGGGCAATGGTCACGCGCGGCGCAAACAACGCGCACTCGTTGGCCTTGTCCTTTAGGGCGATTCTGGCCGGAATGGGCTTCAAGCATTGGAACCGCGTCGACGGCTCAAAGTGCGTACACTGTTTGCAGCAATGCAGCTCGGCGTTACATTTGGGGCAAGTGCCGGTGAAGTCTACACCGGGAGGCAGCGTGGTGGCGCAGTTGTAACATCTCGCCGCGGCCACATGCTGCACCAGGCGCGGCAGTCGCGGGCCGGTTACGTCAAGCGGCGGGCGCGGCCCTTGCGGCTTCGGCCCGTCACGGAACGGCTTCGAATCCCGGTCCGTATCCTGGTAGCCGTGTTGTCTATATTTGCGGTCGCTGTCCATGAGGGAAATTGCTCCGTTATCAGCAGGACGTCAACGCTTATTAACTGGACCCCTGGCGCCTAAGAGGTTTGGCGTTTTTGGGGGTTCAAAGAGGTTCCGCGGGATTCCGGAAACGAATCCGAAACATTGGGACCCGCGACTGCTTCCTCTACCTATGTACCACGTATCGCTCCCAATTGCACGCGCAACCCGGCGCGACCGGCCAAAATATTTATCCTACAGAGCTCCACTTGAGCAGACTTGTGCATGGTCTGGTCAGCGGATCGTCAAAATGATTCGGGCTTACTCGCAGGGCATAACCCACGCGTCCGGTTCGATCGGGAACGATGTCTTTCCCGAAAACCGCCACTTGGCCAGTCTGTTCCATGGCCGGCAGCACCATCACTTCGGTCTCTTCCAGATAGCCATTGCTGTCCACGCGGCCCATCACCACCTCGACGCGCACGTCGTCCGGCGTGAGGCCCGCCAAGTCGATGGCCGCGCGCACCGGCACCGGCTTGCCGCTGGTCACCGATCCAGAGTGCGCCGCGCCCGGCGCCGATTCCACAAACTTCACGCGGTCCCAAAGCTCGCGTACGCGCCCGTTCCAACGCGTCTTATCGCGAACCAATCTGAAATCGCCCTCGTGCGCGCGCAGATGCTGAATGTGCGCCGGTTCGTACAACTGCGTCATGTATTCGCGCACCATGCGGCGGGCGTCGAAGTTCGGGCTGATGTAAGCCAGCGATTGCTTCACGCGCCGCATCCACTCGCGCGGCGTCTGCTCGCGCTGCTCGTAGAACATCGGGACGATTTCACTTTCCAGCAGGTAATAAATAGCGCTGGCATGCAGCGCATCCTGATCGTCCGAGTACGGTTCGCGGTCGCCGATGGCCCATCCGCCGGAGCGCTCATACGCTTCGTCGAACCAGCCGTCGAGGATGCTCAGATTCAGCACGCCGTTGATGGCCGCCTTCATGCCGCTGGTGCCGCACGCCTCTTCGCCGCGCCGCGGATTGTTGAGCCACAGATCCACGCCCTGCACCATTTCCCGGCCGACCTTCATGTCGTAGTCTTCGAGAAACACCACGTGCTTCCATAGCTCGGGATCGCGTGAAAGCTGCACAATCTCGCGAATGAAGCTCTTGCCCGGCTGATCCTTGGGATGCGCCTTGCCGGCGATCACGATTTGCACCGGCATGTCCTTGTTCAACAGGATGCGCTTGAGCCGCTCCACGTCGCGGAATAATAGAGTGGCGCGCTTGTAGGTGGCAAATCGACGCGCGAAGCCGATGGTGAAGGCGTTGGGGTCGAGCACTTCTCCGGCGCGCCGTACCTCAGGCGCCGAAGCCTGCCGGCGCACGGCCGACTGATGCTGCCGCGACCGTACGAAATTTACCAGCCGGCGCTTGCGCCGCCGATGCACTTCGAGCAGCTCTTCGTCGGGGATGTCGCGCACCTGCTCCCAAATCGACGTATCGTTGAAGCGCTCGCGCCAATCGGGCTCGATGTATTGATCGTAGAGCGCCGCCAGATCGTCGTTCAGCCAACTGGGGCCATGCACGCCGTTGGTGACCGAAGTGATCGGTACTTCCCACACCGGCAGATTCGGCCACAGGTCGTGGAACATCTCCTGCGAAACCTGGCGATGCAGCCGGCTTACTGCGTTGCGATACGAAGAAGTGTTGAGCGCCAGCACGGCCATGGAAAACCGCTCGTCGCGGTTCTGCGGATCGCGGCGCCCCACCCCCATCAACTGCTGAAAATCGATTCCGGTTTCGGCGCAGTATCCCGAAAAGTAGTGATACATCAGGCCGGGGTCGAACAGATCGATTCCCGCCGGCACCGGCGTGTGCGTAGTGAAAACGTTGCTCGCCCGCGCCGCTTGCACCGCCTCATCGAAGCTAAGCTGGTCGTCGCGCATCGAGAGGCGCACCTGCTCGAGAGCCAGGAACGCCGAGTGGCCCTCGTTCATGTGGAACACGGTGGGCTTCAACCCCATCGCCTGGAGCGCGCGCATGCCGCCGATGCCGAGCACAATCTCCTGGCGGATGCGCTTATCGATATCGCCGCCGTACAGCGAATCGGTAATATCGCGATCCTGCGGCAGCACATTCTCCTGGATGTTCGTATCCATCAGATACAGCGAGATCCGGCCTACTTCCAGCTTCCACACCTGAATGAAAACGTCGCCCGAGGGCAGCCGCACGGTAACCTTGAGATCCCGATCGTTAGCGTCCTTCACCGGCGTCAGCGGCAGCGTGTAAAAATCGTTCAGCGGGTAGCGCTCCTGCTGCCACCCGTCCGGATTCAGAAACTGCCGGAAGTACCCCTGTTGATAGAGCAGCCCCAAACCGATGAGCGGATAGTCCTGATCGCTGGAAGATTTCAAATGATCGCCCGATAGCACGCCCAAGCCGCCCGAGTACACCGGCAGGCATTCGGTGAGACCGTACTCCGCCGAAAAGTAGGCGATGAGCTTGCCATCCGGCTGCGGCGGACTCTTGCGCGTACGCGAATCGTAAGTGTCGCAGGCCGTTCGATAGAGCGCCATGTACCGCGGATCGGTGGCGGCGCGTTGCAGCGCCAATTGCGAAACGCGTCCCAGCATCAGCACGGGATTGTATCCACACTCCTGCCAAAGCGCCGGGTCAAGCCGCCGGAACACCGCGCGGATCATGGGTTCCCAGCTCCACAGGATGTTGTACGCCAGCTCCGTCATGCGTGACAGCGACGAAGGCAACGCGGGACGCACCAAAAATTCCCGAATGGGCTGAATGTGAAACGGCATACCAAAGAAACTCCCTACACCATAGCAGATCGGTGGTTTCCCGCTGAACGTTAGGGTACTGGAAGGACTGGCCGGTTCCTACCCTACATGTAAGCGGGCCGGACTTTCTCAACGGGGAGCGTTTCCGGAGACAGCGCGCGCCGAAACGTGCCGGCGGGCGCGATTCATTCGCGACTCATTTCGCAAGTTCAAGCACCAGCACGGAATCGATCGGGTCGGTTGCCTGTCCCGGCAGCGCAACCGTAACCTGGCCGCCCTGCTGTTGCACCTTTAACGATTTGTGCGAGGCGTCGGCCAGCATGTAGGCCCTGGTGACTTTGCTATTTTCTTTCGAGAGCTCGAACGATTTCCCAGGCCATTGGAACAAGTGAATGTAGAGCTTGCCGGACCCGGTAGTGCAGCGCCACGCGGTGGCCGCAACGAAGACGGGCTTGCCGTTCTTGTCGAGCTTGCTGCTATCGGCGGCGCCCAGTTCTTCGCCGAACGGCGTGACGCCGGCGCCATAAACCGATTCGCCGTTCACCTTGAGCCAACGCCCCACGGCGCGCAGATTATCCTGGCTGGCCTGCGGGATCACGCCTTCCGAGGTGGGACCCACGTTCAACAGATAGTTGCCGCCCTTGCTGGCGATATCCACCAGCTTAAAGGTGATATCGGCGGGCGATTTCCAGTCGGTATCGTCCTTCTTGAAACCCCAAGTGTGGTTCATGGTGGCGGGAACTTCCCAATCGCCCTCCACCACGGTATTGGGAATGGCGTTGTCGCCCATGGAGCGGTAATCGCCGGCCGTACCCAGGCGCCCATCGATGAGCGTAGCGGGCTGCAAGCTGTGGACGATGTCGATGAAGCGCTGCCCGCGGTCGCCGTTCATCATGCGCGGCGTATCGAACCAGATCAGGCAGATGGGGCCGTAATTGGTGAGCAGCTCCTTAACCTGCGGCTCGGCTTTGCCACGCAGGTATTGATCGAAATCCTTCTTATCGTCGGGGCCGAAGTCCCAGGTGTTACCGGCGCCGTTGGGTTCGTGCCAATCCTGCGCCTGTGAGTAGTAAAAGCCGAACCGGATGCCGTGGCGGGCGCAGGCGGCGGCGAGCTCCTTGAGCGGATCGCGATGCCAGGGCGTGGCGTCGTAGACGTTGTATGGGCTTACCAGCGAATGGTACATGGCGAAGCCGTCGTGGTGCTTGCTGGTGATGACGAGATACTTCATGCCGGCATCCTGCGCCATCTGCACCCAGGCGTCGGCGTCGAACTTGACCGGGTTGAACTGTTTGGCGAGCTCGGCGTACTCGACGGCGGGGATTTTGGCGCGGTTCATGATCCATTCGCCGATGCCGGCTATGGGCTGGCCCTTCCATTCGCCGGCGGGAATCGCGTAGAGGCCCCAGTGGATGAAGAGGCCGAATTTGGCCTCGCGGAACCATTGCATTTTGGCGTCTTGGGAACTGGGGGCAGGGGCAGTCGACTGCGGCATAGCGGACGGCGCGCAGAGAGCGGCGGCGCAAATCGCTACCGCAAAAGTATGGGCAAATTTGCTTTTCACAGGTGTACCTTGTCGATTCTCTATTGGCGCACAATGGGCGGGGAATTTCAATCGGCGGCTGGCGGCCGGTTGTCGCCTGCGCTCCGCGTAGATGTGTATCAAGGTAGATGTGTATCAAGGTAGACGCGTATAATCATCCTGTGCCAATTTTCATGTGCCGCTGGCCCAACGCGGACTTGTCATTCGTATCCGCCCGGAACAAGGAAGACGCCATCATCCTGTTGGACGAGTGGGGTAACGCGGAACTGGCGGAACTCAGGCAAGTCCAGGACTTCATGGTGGATTTCGGACTGACCGACGACGGCGAACTGGAGCTCAAGGCGTTCGGGGAAGGCGCTCTGAATGACATCTGGGAGCGAGCGTATCCGGTTCTTTCCAAAGCCAAGCTGAATGGCGCGGACAGCGCCGATGAGCTGACGGAGCCTGGCAGGGAGCCGATCCGTGAAGCTGTCCGGACCGAGAGGCAGCGGCTTCGGGGCAAGCGAAAAGGGAAACCTGCGGACACCGAAATCGGCAAGACGCTGCAAGGCTATATGGACGCCCCCGCGGCCCTGGTCAACCGTCAGGTGAAGCAAGTCGCGACGCAAATACTAAAGAAGTCTCCGGGGACGGCGCGAAAGCAGTAGCTATGCGGGGTCGGCATCTCCCTAAGCTCAGATGGAACCTACGGTAAGTCCGAAGCGCTTTCGGGTCGCGCTGTCCTTTCCTGGAGAGTTCCGGGGACGCGTCGAGAAAATTGCGGAGGCGCTGGCGGGGGCTCTGGGGCGGGGGAAGGTACTCTACGATAGGTGGTCTGCGGCTGAGTTCGCCCGGCCGAATCTTGACGTCTATCTCTCCAGGCTCTATCACGACGAGTCGGAACTGATCGTTGTGTTTCTGTGTAAGGCGTACGACGAGAAGGAATGGTGCGGCCTGGAATGGCGCGCGTGCCGCGATTTGCTGAAGCGCAAGAAGGACGACCAGTTGATGTTCTTGCGCCTCGACGATGCGGATGTGTCGGGGCTTTATTCGATTGATGGATACCTGGATATTCGCGGCTTGGCGGATGCGGATGTTGCGCGTGCGATCCTGGAGCGGGTGGGGTCGGAGGACAGACCGGGAACGCAGGCCACGGGCCCGCGCCACTGTTTCACATCCAAACTGCCCGTGGTGAATCCGCTGCTGATTGGGCGCGAGGAGCAGATTGCTCTTCTGGATCGCGCCTGGGCCGATCCGGCAGTCAATCTTGTTCAGGTGATCGCCGCGGGTGGGACGGGCAAGACGGCTTTGGTCGACAAATGGTTCCGCCGCCATGTCGGTGAAGCCACAATTTTTGGCTGGTCTTTCTATAGCCAGGGCGCCATCTCGGACTCGGCGGCCGATCGCCAGACTTCGTCCGACCCGTTCTTTGCCGATCTGATCCAATGGTTCCACATCGACGTGGCGCCCACGGATTCCGTCTACATCAAGGCCGAGGCCGTCGCACGGCGGCTGCGCGAGGAGCGCGTGCTGCTGCTGCTCGATGGCGTGGAGCCTCTCCAGGATGCGGGGGGCGCGCTGCGCGACGCGGCGTTGAAGGCCCTGCTGCAGGAACTTGCGACCGGGCATCGCGGTCTGGTGGTCTGCACGACCCGGGTGCGCATGGATATCCCTGAGGCTATTGCGCTCGATCTGGATAACCTCACGCCGGAACAGGGCGCCGAGTACTTGCGCAGTCTGAAGGTGGAGGGAACGGACGAGGAACTACGGGAAGCTTCGAAGGAGTATTGGAATCACGCGCTGGCGTTGACGCTGCTGGGGACTTATTTGGCGGACTTCTGCGGCGCCGATGTCCGCCGCCGGGTGGAGATCCCCAAATTGATGGCGGAGGACACGCAGGACGGCGCGCATGCCCGCCGGATAATCACCGCCTACGAGAAGATGTTTGAGGGAAAGCCGGAGGCCGCGATCCTGCGTGCGCTGGGATATTTCAACCGGCCGGCCGAATCGGCAGCGCTCAGTCTGGTGCGGCCGAAGATAGACTACCGGCAGTATCAGGCGGCGCTGAAGCATCTTCACGGAGCCCGCCTGATTCTGAGCAAGGATCCGGCGCAGCCGCTCGATTGCCATCCACTGATCCGGGAGTACTTCGCGGCAACCGCGACCCGCGATGGCCACGCGCGGCTTTACGAATATTACGCCGTGCCGGCGCGCTACCGGCCAGCCACGCCGGAGGAGATGACGCCGCTCTTCCACGCCGTCTATCACGGATGCAAGGCCAACCGGCACAAGGCGGCGCTGGACGATATCTACTTTGACCGCATCCGCCGCGGCAACGAGGGGTATCTGGCAAGTAAGCTGGGAGCCGTACTAACCGACCTTTCGTTACTCGCCAATTTCTTCGAGACCCCATGGACTCAGCCGGTCGCCACCTTGCCGGCCGACGACCAAGCCTGGTTGATGAACGCGGCGGGGTTCGAACTGCTCGCTGTCGGCCGGGGGATCGACGCCATTGAGCCTATGCGGGCCGGCGCCGAAGGGTACGTGAATTTGCAAAGCTGGGTGCGAGCGCCGAATTGCTTCATGAACCTGAGCGACCTCCACTGCACGCTTGGCAACGTCGCAGAAGCGGTGGAAGCTGCCCGGCTAGCGGTCGATTGCGCCGACCGCGGCGGCGAATGGTCCATGAGGATGGCCAGCCGCGCAACCCTGGCGGGCGCTCTCCATCAATCCGGCGACTTTGCCGATGCCATGCGGCTGTTCGCGGAAGCCGAGCGTATTCAGACGGAAAACCAACCCGAGTATCCGGTGCTCTATTCATTTTCGGGCTACCGTTACTGCGACATGCTGCTCGATCAGGGCAAGAGGGCGGAGGTGCTGCTACGAGCCAGCCAAAGCTTGAGCTGGCAGCGGGGGCGTCTGCTCGACATCGGTCTGGACCATTTGTTGCTGGGCCGCGCACACCCAGCCGGTTCAGCCGAAGCCGCTCATCACCTCGAACAAGCCGTCGACTTCCTTCGCCGTGCCGGAACGCTGGACCAACTTCCACGGGGACTACTCGCCCGCGCCACACCACGCGATCTTGATGAAGTTTTCCGCACGGCGACCCGCTCCGGAATGAGGCTCTTTCTTGCCGACTACCACTTGGCTTGCGGCAATCTCGCGGAAGCCGAAGCCCTGATCGACGAAACCGGCTACCATCGGCGCGACCCGCAACTCGCCGACCTTCGCGCTAAAGTGGGACAGGCATCCTTGCCTGTCGCCGGCTTCCCAGCCGTCGCGAACCCTCTCGAAAGCCCGTCCGCAGCCACTCCCACGGAGCACCCATGAAATTCCACTTCTTCATCTCCCGCGCCGGCGAGGACCGCGAGTGGGCCAAATGGATCGCCAACGTGCTCGAAGCCGAGGGTCACACAACCACGCTCCAGGACTTCGACTTCAAGCCCGGCCACAGCTTCCCCCATCAGATGAAGATTGCCCTGGAACGGGCGGACCATGTGATTGCCGTGCTTTCACCGGACTACATGGCCAAGGATTTTACGCTCACCGAACTTTATGCAGCCTTCTCCGGCGATCCTCTTGGGAAGAATCGCAGGGTTATCCCGGTCATGGTCAAGCGTTGCCATGGTTCCCCACTCTTCGATCAGTTTGTTTACGTCAACTTTCTCGACCAGGATGATGCCACCTGCCGGCGCTTGCTCCTTGACGCCATCCGGCCGGAGCGCATCGTAGAACAGGTGGCGTTTCCCGGCGCGGCGGCGTCGGCCCCGGCCGTTCGCACTTCGATTCAAAAGCTGCCCACCGCCGACCGTCACCTCTTCGGCCGCGACGCACAGCTTGACTGGCTGGAACAGGCGTGGCGAAATCCGCAAACCAATTTCGTCCAGATTATCGCCCCTGGGGGCGCCGGGAAAACGGCCCTCATAACCCACTGGTACCGCCGGCGCCTGGCTGAAGTCACCGTCTTCGGCTGGTCCTTCTATAACCAGGGTACGGGCGACAAGAGCCAGACCTCGTCCGAGCCCTTCTTCGCCGAGGCGCTCCGCTGGTTCGGCATCAACGTGCCGGCTACGGAGTCCATTTTCGTCAAGGTGGATCTGCTCGCGGACCGCCTGCGCCGGGATCGGGTGCTGCTGATTCTGGATGGCATCGAGCCGCTCCAGGACCCTTCCGGCAGTCTGCGGGACCTCGCGTTGAAGTCACTGCTTCAGGAATTGGCGGCGCGGAATGCCGGCATGGTTCTTGCCACTACGCGCGTGCGGCTGGTTGACATTGCGGACGCGCTGCCGGATGAGGCTCCGCATTCGCTTTCGCTCGATTTGGAAAACCTGGACCCCGCGGACGGAGCCCGTTACCTGGCTCATTTGGGCGTGCGCGGCCCCGAGGACGAGTTGCGCACAGCGTCGGAGGCTTACGAGAACCACGCGCTCGCCCTCACTCTGCTTGGCACATATCTGGTCACTTTCTGCGATGCGGATATTCGGCGGCGGGCGGACATTCGCGAGCTTCAGGTGGACGAAATCAAGCCTGGACGGCACGCGCGCGAGGTGATGGCCAGCTATGCCCGGATGTACGAGGGCGAAGCCGAACTCGATATCCTGCGCGCCTTGGGATACTTCGACCGTCCCGCCGAGCCGGCCGCGTTGAAACTGGTGCTGCCTGCGATGGAGGATCGTAAGTATCGGGCGGCGCTGCAGCGTCTGCGCGACGCTCGTCTCATATTGGCTACCGACCCTGCGAAGGATATCGACTGCCATCCACTGGTCCGCGAGCACTTCGCGGCTGAGGCGACTCGCGAAGGCCACGCGCGGCTCTATGAGCACTATAAGAAGCAGGCGCCGCAACTGCCCGAGACACTGGAGGAGATGACGCCGCTATTCTACGCGGTGTACCACGGCTGCAAAGCAGGCCGGCATCGGGCGGCGCTCAGCGACGTCTATCGCGATCGAATCCTTCGCGGCGACGAGTTGTATCTCTGGAAGAAGCTTGGCGCCTTCGGAACCAACCTTTCGCTGCTCGCCAATTTCTTTGAGACGCCGTGGAGTCAGGCGGCCGCTGGCGTCGCGCCCGCCCGTCGATCCTGGGTGGCTGGCGAGGTCGGGTTGACCCTCCGCGCCGTTGGCCGCTTGGCCGATGCTATTCAGCCGATGCGGGCCGCCGCCGAAGCCGATGTGAAGCAGAGGAATTGGGAGAACGCCGCCCAGGCTTGCATCAATCTCAGCGAACTCTACCTCACTCTGGGTAATGTACAAGAAGCGGTTGCCGAAGGCTGGCAATCGGTTGATTTCGGCGACCGGGGTGGCGGGTGGCAACGTAGAGTTGCGAGCCGCGCCACCCTGGCCGACGCCCTTCATCAATTCGGTGACTTCGCGGCGGCGGCGGGCCTTTTCGCGGAAGCCGAGCGGCTCCAGGTCGAAAGCGAGCCCGACTACCCAGTCCTCTACTCGGTCTGGGGATATGGATACTGCGACTTCTTACTCGGTCAGGGCCAGACTCCGGAAGTCTTACGACGGGCTTCCCAAATGCTGGCTTTGGCCAAGCAGTACTCAGGTCTCCTCGACATCGGTCTCGGCCACCTTTTGCTCGGCCGCGCCCACCCTACAGGCTCCGCCGAAGCCGCTCACCACTTCGATCAAGCCGTCGACTTCCTTCGCCGTGCCGGAACACTCCACCGCCTTCCGCTCGGTCTCTTAGCCCGCGGCGCGCCTCACGATCTCGACGAAGCCTTTCGCATCGCCACCCGCTCCGGCATGAGGCTCAATCTCGCCGACTACCATCTCGCCCGCGGCAATCTCGCGGAAGCCGAACGCCTGATCGACGAAACCGGCTACCATCGCCGCGACCGCGAACTCGCCAAAGTGGGACAGGCATCCTTGCCTGTCGCCGGCCTCCCAGCCGGCGCGGACCCTCTGGAAAGCCCGCCCGCAGCCACTCCCGCGAAGCACCCATGAAATTCCACTTCTTCATCTCCCGTGCCGGCGAAGATCGGGAGTGGGCCAAATGGATCGCCAACGTGCTCGAAGCCGAGGGCCACGCCACCACGCTTCAGGACTTCGACATCAAGCCCGGCCACAGCATCCTCCACCAAATGAAGCTCGCCGAGGACCGCGCCAACCACTTCATCGCCGTCCTCTCTCCGCACTACCTGGCCAAGCCATTCACGCTCAACGAACTCTATTCCGCGATTGCGGACGACCCGGTTGGAGAGCGGCGTCTGCTCATCCCTGTGCGCGTCGCGCCTTGCGAGATTCCACGGCTCATCAAAGACCTGAGTTACGTCGAATTCGTGGGCCGTAGCGAACTGGAGTGCAAGCAAGCGCTGCTGGATGCCGTCCGGCCGGAGCGTATTGCGGAGCAGGTAGCCTTCCCCGGCGCGGCCGCCTTAGCTTCTGCCGTCCGCACGTCGATTCAGAAGCTGCCGACTGCCGACCCTAACCTCTTCGGCCGCGACGCACAGATCGAGTGGCTCGAACAGGCGTGGCAGAATCCGCAAACCAATTTCGTCCAGATTATCGCTCCCGGCGGCGCGGGGAAAACGGCGCTCATGACGCGCTGGTACCGGTGCCATCTGGATGAGGTCACCATCTTCGGCTGGTCCTTCTATAGCCAGGGCTCGGGTGAGAAAAGCCAGACGTCGTCTGACCTATTTTTCGCTGAGGCGCTGCGCTGGTTCGGAATCAACGTCGCGGCCACGGAATCTATTTGGGCCAAGGTGGATCTGCTTGCGGAGCGGCTGCGCAAGGAGCGGGTGCTGCTGATTCTGGATGGCATCGAGCCGCTGCAAGACCCTTCCGGCAGCCTGCGCGATCTTGCCTTGAAGGCGCTGTTGCAGGAACTGGCTGCGCGGAATGCGGGAATGGTTCTTGCTACTACGCGGGTCCGGTTGATCGACGTGCCGGACGCGTTGGCTGATGAGGTTCCGAATTCTCTCTCGCTCGATTTGGAAAACCTGGATCCTACCGATGGCGCCCGTTACTTGGAACATCTGGGCGTGCGCGGGCCTGAGGATGAGTTGCGCGCGGCTTCGGAGGCTTATGAGAACCATGCGCTGGCCCTCACACTGCTCGGCACGTATCTGGTCACTTTCTGCGAGGCCAGAATTGAGCGCCGGGCGGATATTCGCGAGCTTCAGGTGGGCGAGACTAGACCTGGGAAGCATGCGCGCAAGGTTATGGCGAGCTACGCGCGGATGTATAAGGGCGAAGCTGAACTCGACATCCTGCGCGCTTTGGGATACTTCGATCGCCCAGCCGAGCCGCCGGCGTTGAAGCTGGTGATGCCCGCGATGGAGGATCGCAAGCACCGGGCCGCGCTGAAGCGGCTCCATGAC
>JBEKNN010000032.1:0-46244 GCA_049522755.1 Bryobacteraceae bacterium
CTGGAGCGCCCGCGGATCCGGCCGCCGGCGGACGTGGCGCCGGCATCTCGGCCATCGCTCCTTCACCCATTCGAGCCGGAGCCGTATGGGTGGGTACTTCGAACGGCAAGGTCCAAATGACCGCGGGTGGCTCGGCGTGGAACCTGGTCACTCCACCTGGCTTGCCGGCCAACACTCCCATCCAACAGGTGGAAGCCTCGCCGCACAATATCGACACGGCTTACTTAACACTCGATCACCATAACTCCGACGACTTCGCCCCCTATATCTTCCGCACGCGCGATGGCGGCAAGAGCTGGACCCGCATCGTCTCCGGCATCCCGGAAAACGAAATCGCGCGCGTGGTGAAGGAAGATCCCGGCCGCGCCGGGCTGCTCTACGCCGGCACGGAGCACGGCGCATGGGTCTCGTTCGATTACGGCGATCACTGGCAGTCACTACAGCTCAACCTGCCCACCGCCTCGGTGCGCGATCTGGAGATCCACGGAGACGACTTAGTCGCCGGGACTTACGGCCGGGCCTTTTGGATTCTCGACGACCTCACTCCGCTCCGCCAGATCACACCCCAGGTCTCATCGTCAAACGTCTATCTATTCCGGCCCCAGACCGCCATCCGCGTGCGCAACGACACCGGCAACGACACTCCGTTTCCGCCCGAGTTACCTGCCGGCGCTAACCCGCCCGATGGCGCCATTCTGAATTACTATCTGAAGTCCGCCCCTGCCGGCCCACTTACTATCGGAATCTATGACTCCGCCGGCAAACTGGTTCGCGATCTCACCAGTGTGCCGCCGCCCCCCGAGCCCGAGCCGCAGCTTACCATTCCGAACTATTGGATCGAGCGGCCGCATCCGCTTCCCGCCGCCGCTGGCATGAACCGCGCCGTATGGGATTTGCGCTACACGCCGCCGCCCGCGTTCAACCACAGTTACCCCATCTCCGCACTCTATGGCAACACTCCCGCCGAGCCGCGCGGCCCGCTGGCCGCCCCCGGCGATTACGAAGTCCGTCTCACAGCCAGTGGCGCCACTTATCGCCAACCGTTGCATGTCATCATGGAGCCGCGCGTCAAGACTCCGCCACAGGGCATCACTCAGCAGCGCGACCTCGGCTTACTGATCTCCGCGGGCATGACTGCCAGTCACTCCGCCAATCAACAGGTAGCCGACTTGCGCGCCGCGCTGGCCGCATTGAAATCCCCACCGGATGCCGCAGGCGCTTTGGTCACGAAAGCCGCAAGTTTCGGTGGCGCTCCCGCGGGCCGTGGAGGGCGCGGCGGTGGCGGTGGCGGCGGACGTAGAGGCGGCGGAGCGCCTACCGCCAACTTTATGACGCTGAACGGTGAGTTCGGCTCCCTGATGAACAGCGTCGAGCAAAGCGACAACGCGCCCACTCAAGCCATGCAGGAAACCTATCACGACACTTGCCAGCAGCTCACGCAAGCGCTCGCCCAGTGGGAGGAGCTCAAGACTAAGGATCTGGCCGAGCTGAACGCGCTTCTAGGCGGCGGTAAAATCGCCTCTCCTCCGCCGGCGCCGGCTGGGCCGCCCTGCGGACGATAGGGGAATCGCCCCACCAGCGGGTCGGCAGACGATGGGCCGGCATAACCGACAGCGAAAACGCCCGCCGGCGTCAGGCGCACACTCGATATGCTAAAGCCCCATGGGAAAGGATCTGGCATGAAAAAGGTGTGCTGCTTGTGGGCTTTTTATTTCTATGCGAGGCAGGCATCCGCGGGGCAGGAAAGCGCCGGAAAGCGCCCCCTGTTGGCCCTGGATGACGCGGTCGCGCTGGCCATGCGCCTGCCCAATCGGCGTTATGGCAGGATTCGCTGCAGCCACGGTCCCACGAGTCTGGAGCCGTCGGAGGGTATCTGGTGGCCGCCGTCAATCAGATGAAACTCGACGTCGGCCGCACGACGGCGGAGCCGCTCAGCATAATGCCCGGTGACGCTGGACGGGTAGTATTCATCGCGGCTCCGCGCAATGTGCACGACGGCCGCGCCGACGGTCTGATAGGCGCCCTCGTCCCAATCGCCCGGCATGCCGCCACAGATGGCGATGACGCCGCGAACGATGTCGGGGCGGGTTGCGGCGAGGCGATAGTTCAGCGCCACGGCCTGCGAGAAGCCGACCAACAGGCGCCGGCCGGGTGGGATGCCGAACTGATGTCCCAACTCATCCAACACGTGTAACACCATATCCCGATGCAGGCGGATGGACTCAGCCGGGTTTCGGTTGGTGATCCAGCCGTAGCCTACCTCCTGGTTCCTCGCTCCGAGGAAGAATTGATAAGGCCCCTGCAGGGCCGCGATCACCGGCGGCGTATCAAACAGCCGAGCCGTCAGGCGCAGCATGGTTTCAGGGTTGGCCCCGAACCCGTGCAAGGTTACGACGAGCGGAGTTCGCGCATCCACAAGGTCCGGGGCTCGGAGCAGATAATGGCAGTCCAGCCGGGCCGAAAACGTTCGGTCGAGATCGTCTCTCATCGTTTTGGTTTTAGCACGGACACTGCGGACGCGGACTGCGAGAAGGGAATCTCGGGCGTGACAAGAGGACACCGCCGCCAGGCTTGGCTGCACGCGGGTGGGGTAGAATTATTCGTCGCCTTGTCCCCACGGTTCGCCCATTGGCGCGGGGTGGCATGGGCGAGACTGGGGGATGACGACCGATGACAAATCACCGGCGCAGCCGTAGAGGATTCATAAGCCTGACCGGCGCGGGCATAGCCGGTGTTATCAGCGGGACATGGCCAGGCGCCGCAGCGGCCGCCGAAGCGCAGGACGCCGATCTGGTGGTGTTCAACGCCAAGGTCTACACGGTGGATTCGCGCGCACCGAAGGCGGAGGCATTCGCGGTCAAAGCCGGCCGCTTCGCCGCCGTGGGCAGCAGCGCAGACATCAAGGCGCTCATCGGCAAGGGGACGCAGACGTTCGACGCCCGTCAGATGACGATCGTGCCCGGGTTCATCGACTGCCACAATCACGCGCCCGGCAATACATTGCTCTACGATGTGATCGTCGGCAACCCGTACGTGGTGGAGTTCGTGACGATCTCAAGCATCGTGGACAAGCTCCGCGCGAAAGCCCGCGAGACGCCGCCGGGCACGTGGGTGGAAGGGTATTTCTTCGACGACACCAAGGTGAAGGACAATCGCCAGCTGAACGTTCATGACCTCGACCAGGTATCGAAGGATCATCCGGTGGTGGTGCAGCATCGCGGGGGTCACACATCGTACTACAACAGCAAGGCGCTCGAGATGGCGGACATCAACAGGAACACGCCCAATCCGCCCGGCGGGACCTTCGACCGGGACGCCAACGGCGATCTCAACGGCCGGGTGACCGACCGGGCCAGGAACGCGCTCAACCGGGTGGGCAAGCGGCCCACATTTACCGAGGAACAGCGGATGCAGCGCGACCGCGACGGCCTGGCGTACATTTCCAAACAGTTCGTGCGTTATGGCGTGACCAGCGTACACCACGAGGGCGGCAACCTGACGGCGCTGCAACAGGTGCGGGCGCGCGGAGAACTGCTGCACCGGGTGAGCTACGAGGCCAGCGGCAAGGTGCTGGAGGCGATGATCGCCGGCGGCATCATGAGCGGTTTCGGCGACGAGTGGATCCGGCTCGGAGCGACCTCGGAGCATACCGTCGACGGATCGTTCTCCGAGCGCACGATGGCGCTCAGCACGCCGTATCCCGGCATCGCGCCCCTGTACAAGGGCAACGTTATGGAGACGCAGGACGATCTTAACGCGTGGATGGAGCGGGTGCACCGGGCGGGCATACAGGTGAACTGCCACGCGAACGGCGATGTCGCTATCGACATGACGCTTACGGCGATGGAGCGGGCGCAGCGGCTGTTCCCGCGAGCGGACGCGCGCCCGAAGATCACCCATTGCACGTTGATCAACGACGATCTGGTGCGGCGCATCAAGGCGGCCGGCGTGGTTCCCGCGGCGTTCACATCGTATGCCTATTACAACTCCGACAAGTTCAGTTTCTTCGGCGAAGAGCTGATGAAGCGGTGCATGGCTTATCGCAGTTTCCTCGACGCCGGCGTTCCGGTGGCGGCAGGGTCCGACTTTAGTCCGGGACCGTTCGACCCGCGGATGGCGATTCAGGGGATGGTGACGCGCACCGGTTGGGACGGAAAGACGTGGGGCGCTAACCAGCGAATCAGCGTGGACGAGGCGCTGCGGGTTAACACGATCAACGGCGCCTACAACTCACATGAGGAGGCGATCAAAGGATCGATCACGGCAGGCAAACTGGCGGACTTCGTGGTGCTGTCGGACGATGTTTTCACGGTGGACAAAGAGAAGATCAAGGACCTCGAGATCGTCCGCACGGTGGTGGGCGGAGCGACGGTCTATCAGGCGTGATGTCTCAGGGCGCATTTAGCGGCGACTAAGGAGTCCGCGCCGCGCTATCGTCAATCCCAGCCGACGTACTGTACTTCTTCTTCGATCTCGATGCCGAAGCGGTCGCGGACGCGCTGCTTGAGTTCCTGGATGAGCGAGTAGAGATCGTCCGCCGTTCCAGCGCCTGCGTTGTAGATCAGGTTGGCGTGATAGGTAGCCACATGGATGTCGCCGCGGTGCTGGCCTTTGGCGCCGGCCTGCTCGAGGAACCATGCGGCCGGAACCTTGCCTTCGCGCACAGCCGTCGCAGGCACTTGTTGGGACACGCGCTGCGGAAGCTGGTCGAGAAGCAGATTCTTGAAGATGCTGCCGGCGCACTTCATGGTTACGGGAAATTTCTCGCTGCGGATTTTCACGATATCGTCCGCGGTCTTGCGCAAGGTGGCGGCATCGGCGGCGTCGAGCAGCAGCTCGGTGGAGAAAACGATCCACTCCTTGCGCTCTTTGAAGATGCTTTCGCGATAGCGGAATTCGCAGGCGGCGTTATCGAAGACGCGCACAGCGCGGCCATCGTAAAAGCGGACGCTCACCACGCGCTCGGAGATGGAATGGCCGTAGGCGCCGGCGTTGCCGTAGACCGCGGCTCCTACGGAGCCGGGAATTCCCGCCAGCGTCTCCAGACCTTTAAGGCCTCTGTCGACTGTGAAATCCACCAGGTCTTGCAGCACCGCGCCGGCGTCGGCGGTGACGCGGGTTCCATCGGCGGTCAGGCCGGAGGCGCGGTAACGCAGGACGACTCCGCGAAAGCCGTCGCCGGAAACAATCAGGTTGGTGCCGCCGCCAATCACCATGACGGGCCATCCGCTGGCGCGCGCCGAGGTGAGCGCCGCCACAAAGGCGTCTACGCTTTCGGTTTCCGCATAGATGTCGGCCGGGCCGCCAATGCCGAAGCGGGTATAGCGGGAGAGCGGAGCGCCGGGCAAAACAGTTAAATTGGGAATCTCGGCGAGGCGCTGCTGCGTCTCTTCCGTGGATGGCATTAACTCAATTATAGGGGAGGGTATGGCGCGATCGGGCTTTCCGGGTTTTTCAAAAGACTTAGCCGCATTCTTTCGCGGTCTGGCGCGCAACAACCATCGCGAGTGGTTTCTGCCGCGCAAACCGGTGTTCGAAGAGAAGGTGAAAGAGCCGATGCGCCAGCTGGTGGAGGCGCTCAATATGGAAATCCGGCGCTTCGCTCCGCTGCACATCACGGATCCGGACAAGTCGATTTACCGCATCTACCGCGACACGCGCTTCAGCCAGGATAAGAAGCCATACAAGGAACATCTGGCCGCCTATTTTCCACGACAGGGAATAGGGCGGGATGGCGGCGCGGGGTACTATCTGGCGGTCTCGCACAAGTCGCTAGCGGTAGGCGGCGGCGTACACATGCCCACGCCGGAAATGCTGCGAACGCTGCGAAACCACATCGCGGAACGGCCCGCCGAGTTCCGCCGGCTGGCCGGGTCGAAGACCTTGCGCAAGCTCTTCGGAGAGATGCACGGCGACCAATTATCGCGCGTGCCGAAGGGCTTCGCCGCGGACCATCCCGCGGCCGATTTGCTGCGCTATAAGCAGTATTTGTTTTACGTGGAATTGCCCGCGGACCTGGTCACGTCGCCTGAATTGTTCGGCGAGGTTCGGACGCGGTTTCGAGCGTTGACGCCGCTGGTGGATTTCCTGAACGCGCCGCTTGTGGCAGCGCGTCCGAAAACCCGGGTGGAAGATTTGCTGTGAACGGCGCGGCGAAAACGCGTTCCGACGAGCGGAAGACGATCCATGGAGGGAGCGTCTCTTGCGAGGGAAACCAGAACATCCGCGGTCGGAGCAAGCCGCCTGAAAGGCGGCTGCAGCCAGGATTGGCTGCCCCACAAAGTAAGTTTATGCAGGTACCGGCGCGACCACGGGTACGGGCGCGACGACCGTCGCGGCAGTGATAAGCGCGCCGATTACCGTATTGGCCTTCGACACGACTGTGTTGACAGTGTTCGCCAGGCTAGTCTGGGCCGTAGCGTTCTTTACGCCTACGTCGCCGCTCGTGATGAGCGCGTTAGCCAGCTCCGCAACATTGCCGGCCTGAGCGCCAAGCGTGGTTGCCGTCGACGCGTTGGTAACGGCGGCGCTGACTTTAGTCAGCCCGTCCGACACGCCGGCGATAGCCAGCGCAATACCCGGCTCGCCGAGAGCCGTGGCTATCGCGATGCCCGCCGACGATGCGGTCTGCGCGTCGGCAATGGCCGAGTGAATCTGCGTCTGGTGAGACGTGAAGAAGGCGGATATCTCTCCGGGGATATTCTCCACGTCTTTAATGAATGTCGTCAAAAACATTGTCGTTTCTCCTTAAATGGCGCGGGGTCATGCCCTACGCTGTTAGCTCGCCTGGCCGCTTCATGAGCAGCCCATTCCGCCTCGCACCCCTGCCCTACCCGGAGGCGAGACCCCAATCCAAGCGCTTACAAATCAGCCGCCGCTCCAAATGCGCGCGCCGGGCCCAATCTACGCGCGGTCGCCGGGCGCGCTGGCATTCGTACTTATTCGCTTACATGAGGCTGGCAAAGCGCGATGTGACGACGATGCTGGCCCAGACCTTGCCCCAGAACGTTTTCGGTTTGGCGGCAACAGCCGTCATGGTGTGAACGTCCGCCGTGATTCCGTCTACGTTTACTGTGGTCCCGGAAACGTCGACGCCGATCTGGCTCCATGTTTTAAGCATCGGGGGCAGCGCTCCGCGTACATCCTGGCTCATCTGGCCGAAGTTTGCAGACGCGCGTTCCACGCCCTTGGAGACGCCTACGTAGCGATTGAAGACGCAGTCGGGATTGTGATCGCAATCGAGATACAGCGGCAGGGCGTCGTCGACCTGCGCCGTGATCGCGGCGGTGTGATCGAGGGAGGGCTTGAGGTCCAGGCGCAGGGAATCCACGGTTGCGAGCGCCGTATCCACGCGGGAAAGCGTGTCGCCCAAGCGCCGGTCCGCAGTGATGCGGACTGCCGAGGCTTCGGTCATCACGTCCTTGCGCAGCGCATCGGCCTCGCGCTCGGTCCTTACCAGCAGATCGCGGCGCGTGGCGGCGATCTGGGTCGTGAGGTCGAACCGGGTAGCGGCGATTTCGCCGACCAGCGCGGACCTTGTGGCTTGAATCTCATGCGGCAGCGCCGCCACAGCCCCAGTGGCGGCGCGCACTAGAAGAACGGAGCAAACCGCCAGCAACGCAACCGCCGCCAACAGTATGCATGCGAGGGTTTGCTGTAACGTCTTCATATGCCTCCACAGTGACAGCACGCGCTGCGGCTGCAAGGCATCAATCCCCGTAGGTTGCTGAAAGCAAGGGGAAAATATTTTTCAATTTGCTGTGACCCAACTTTATGGCCCCTGCGAAGACGGCTTCGGGACGAATGAAAAAGCGCTTCGCGCAGCGGCAATTTTTGTTGAGTCGTCTGTGGGGTATGGATTCTTTAAGTTATTGACTCCGCAGGTTTAGAATTCGATTTTTCCGTAAAGGGGGCCGAGGCCGGTCGCTGCACAAGTACCACGCCAAGGTGGAGGATGCGATCTGGCTGACGTCGCCGGCGCGGTAGCGCCATAGGATCTGCGCTCGCGGGACAACGCGGAGGTGGCGGTCTTGAATTCGCGAAGCTGACGCTTCGGGTTGGGATCGGGAACCCCGGGAAGACGTAGACGTGTTCGCGGGGTCGCGATTCGCCGCCTGGCGGATGCTACCCGGTCGTTGTTCCCGACCGCTCCTTTGCGCACTGAGCGAATTCCTCTTGCCCGAATATCTGGCGGATCTCGGTCTCGCCCTCCCATCCCGGCCAGTGTTTCCTGTGAAGTTCCATAAAGCGCACTGCCCCTTCGATCGCCTCCTCCTTGGATTTCAGTTCGAACTGCGCAAAGCCGCCGACAACTTCCTTGGTCTCAGTGAAAGGCCCATCGATCACGGTCAACTGGCCATTGGAAACCCGGACCCGGGTGCTCTGCGTGGTTGGGGCGAGCCCCCCGCTTGCGATCATCGTACCGGCTTTGACCGCTTCTTCGCCGAGGCTCGCCATAGCGTCCATCAACTCCTTGGGCGGAAGGCCCGAGTTCTCGGCGTGCTTGACCAGCATCATGAATTGCATCGTCATTTCTCCTTTGGATTTCGGGCTGGGCCTTCCGGAACCGCTTCGGCCGCCGGACCCCAGCCTTCAGTTATATGTCGAACGAGGCGCAGTGAAATCGACAAGTCCTGAAATTATTTTGTTTATCACGCAATGCATCCGCCCAAGCAGGGCGCGCGGCGCCTGCCACGCAGCCATGGATCGATCGGCGGAGACCTCCGAGAGGTACGGGGTGCTGGCGATTTAGCGTGCGCGACCGTCTCATCGTCCCGCGCGCCCGACGAGTTCGTGCGAGAAACTCGCCTGGCGATCGGGCGGCTGCGGATAGCCGGCTACCGCGCGGTTCCCGTGAACATCCAGATGACCGGTCGAATGACGACGCCCGGAGAGTGGTCTTTTGAACGCCATCGGTCCAGGTGGTCGGAGGCTCGGGCGGGTTCGGCAGTTGTGAAGTGTGCGCGTTTTGGCGAGCGGTGGGGTCGGCGCCACAACCCCAGCCGTCGCCAAGAGGCAGGATGACTACCGAGGAGAACAATAATCGTTCCAGGCACTTTGACTGGATGGCGAAGCGGTGTATTGTTTAATCTTCAAGCCAGAAGCGGATGATGCAATTTTACCGGGGACGAGCAGGAGGCCAAAATGGACGCCTGGGTTCAACGATCCGGACGCGACTGGCTACCATATCGTTCCGGAATCGGAGATGGAACTCTGATGCCCCCCTGGCGCTCAGTTCCCGATCGAGTAACAACCATACCAAGGAGTCCGTTATGAAACCAGACTTTTTCCGACGTCGAAGCGTCTTCGCCGTTGTCCTCTTGGCGGGCGCTTTCGCAACATTGGCGCTCGCTCACAACAAACTCTTGAAGAGCGCGCCGGCGGCGGGCGCGGCGCTCAACGCCTCACCTGCGCGCGTCGAGATGTGGTTCGCCGAGAAGCCCGATCTGACCGTCAGCAAGATCGCGGTCAAGGGTCCCGCGGGAGCAGTCGAGACGGGACCGGCACACGCAAATGCCGAAACATCGATTGTGGCTGACTTCAAAGGAAAGCTCGCCGACGGCCGGTACATCGTCAGTTGGCAGACAGCGGGCGACGATGGGCACATGTCGAAGGGCGAATTCAGCTTCAGCGTGAAGAGCGCGCGGTAAGCTCGCCGACCTCATCGGATGACAGTGGGAGAGACTGGTGCCAGATCCGGCGGTCGTATTAGAAGCTAGCGCAAAAGCCCTTTTGTATGCGTCTCTTCTTGTCGGCATCGGCGCCAGCGCCGCGCGCTGGCTGCTACTACGGCGAGCGATAGCAGAATTGGGCGCCGACCTCGTTCCCGCTATCGAGCAGTCAGTCGCGCGTATCGCGCTAGGGGCAGCCTCACTCGCATTAGCGGCATGCGGCCTGCGTGTGTGGACTCACACGGTGGCGGCTTTTGGGTTCGATGGCGCCCGATCGTGGGACACCCTCAGGCTGATCGCTCTCCACAGCCGCTGGGGCCAAAGCTGGGGAATTCAATTTATCGCGGCCCTCGTCTTCATGGCCGCCTGCGCCGCGACCGTATGGCGCCGGACCTTCTGGCCATTGGCTACGCTTTCCGTCGTCGGCTTCACGGCAACCATCCCTCTGCTTGGTCATGCGTCGGGCGATACGGCTCGCATGGCAGTACACGCGTTGCACATTCTCGCTGCCGGCGTCTGGCTAGGCACGCTTTCTGCCGTACTATTGATTTCCGTTCCACCGGCGAGTTTCGGCCCGATGGGAACGCCTCTCACGTCTCGACGAATGCGCTTGCTCATCCTGCGGCGCTTCTCGCCGATTGCGCTGCCTAGCGCGGCGACGGTAGTAGCTGCGGGCCTTGTCGCGTCGTGGTTTTACGTGGGCGCCGTCTCGAACCTCTGGACAACCGCATACGGGCGGCTCCTGGTCCTGAAGGCCGGGCTAGTCGTGGGGATCTCAGCCTGCGGCTATGTCAACTGGCGGCACGTTCGCAAACTGCATGAGAAAAGCGCATCCTCGGCATCGATCGTCGTGCTGGAAGCGACGCTGGCTGCCGCCGTCGCGATTGTTACCGGATACCTGACCGAGATTGGTCATCCCTAATCGACTTGTCGCGTCCCTGGCCGCGCATTCCCTCGGCGCTCCATCGGCATCGGGCGGGCATTCGCAGAGTTGAGTTGCCGGCCGCCTCTTGTCAGTCGGCGGATCCCCAGGATCGAAAAGGCACGGCGCGCCATTCACTGGACGGAGACTGTCACCTTGCTCTGACTGGCTATGCCGGCGATGCTCACCACGATTGGAATATTGCCGCCCGTTATTTCAGTTGGAACCGTTGGATTGATTTGCTTTACGCCGGCAACCAAGGACGGGGCCTCGCCACTGTCCACCCCACTATATGTGGGCGCTTTCGCCTGCCAACTCGTTATGTTCTACCGCAGAAAGCTTCCCCGTTGGCATCCCGATCTCACAGAGGCGACCTTCCTGTTTGTCACTTGGCGTTTGGCTGGCTCCATCCCGCGAGCCCGGCCGCTTGCAGGCGCCCACAGGCGCAAATCTATCCGCGGGCCGAGCCTTCTCGTCTTGGACCGTGAAGTGGACAAAGCTGCTTTCGGGCCGGTATGGCTGCAGGATGCCCGAGTAGCCCGTGTGGTGGCCGAGGCTCTCTTGTATAGCGAGAACGGAAGGCACTTTTATCAACTCCGAGCCTGGGTGATCACGCGTTGGTTGAAAGGCTCCACCGCGCGACCAGCCAACCTGATTCTTGGCCGAACCGGGGAGGCCTTCTGGCAGGATGAATCCTTCGACCATCGTGTGCGGGATGAAGCGGAACTGGGTCTGGTTCACTATGTGGAGTACAACCCGGTAAGCGCCGGCGTGGCAGCCAATCCCGTGCCTGGCCTCGGTCGAGCGCAGGGTTGGCAGGCGAAAGCGCCTGCCCCACAATTGGCCCGATCGCTCCCGAAATGTAGAAAGTCCAGGGGTCGGACCAGGGGTCGGACCTACTCTCCGAAGCGCTGCGCCCGGCGTTCCGGTCCTAGCGCCGTCGCTACAATGCTCATCACGAAGAATGCCGCGGCCATCATCGACATTGTCGCGGCGTAGCCGATGTGTTTCGCTACGGCCGCTTCGGCGTAGTTTACCGGACTCGATAGCAGCACGCCCATCTGGTAGCCGAATCCAGGCAGGAAGCCGCGCACCGAATCGGGCGAAAGCTCCGTCAGGTGCGCGGGCACTACGCCCCATGAGCCCTGCACCATGAACTGCATGATGAACGCGCCCAACACCACCAGGACTATCGGCCCGCTGAAGGCCCATAGCGGAATCGCCAGAATGGCGCCGGCGAGAGCCAGGATCATCGAGCGCCGGCGGCCGAAGCGGTCGGAGAGCAGGCCGAAAAGGGAGCCTCCCAGGATGGCGCCGACCATCGAGATGGCCGTGGCGAACGAGCGCTGGGACACGGTGAAGCCGCGCTGGCGCAGGAGAAACGTGGGGTACATATCCTGGGTGCCGTGCGCAGCCAGATTCATGGCCATCATGAAGGCCATCAAATACAGCAGCAGTTTCCAGTGCGAGAGAATGGCGCGGCGCAGGCCGCCCCACGAGGCATGGCGTTTCCGCTGCCATACTTCCGATTCTTTCACCCGCGACCGCACAAACAGCGCCAGCAATGCCGGTAGCCCGCCGATGAAGAATAGCGGCCGCCATCCGTAGTGCGGAAAGATGAAGTTATACGCCAGCGACGCCAGCAGAAAGCCCATCGCGTAGCCTTGCTGCAGGAATCCGCTGAGCAGGCCGCGCCACCGCACGGGCGCCTTTTCGAGCGCCAGCGATGCGCCTACGCCCCATTCGCCGCCCATGCCGATTCCAAACAGCGCGCGCAACACCAGGAACGCGGTGTAGCTGGGCGCGAGGCCCGAGAGCACTTCGATCACGGAATAGAACACCAGGTCGATCATCAGCGGCAGACGGCGGCCGTAGCGGTCGGCCACCAACCCGAAAATGAACGCCCCTACCGGGCGGAATGCGAGCGTCACCCAGGTGGCGATGGCGATTTGCTCGTCGGTCTTGTGGAATTCGCGGCCGATGGCGGTGAGGCACATCACCACCAGAAAGTAGTCGAACGCGTCGAGCGTCCAGCCGAGATAGCTGGCCAGCAGCGCGGCGCGGTGATCGCCGGAACCGGAGGATTGTGAAGAGGGCACGTGGAGGTAATCTTAACGCACCGATCTCGGGTTCAGCGTGATGGGGTTTTGGCCCGCGAGTTGTTAGGGGGCGGCGTTATGCCTGAATCAAGCCGGTCCGGATCGCGTACCTGACCAGTGAAGCCGTATCGTGCACATCCAGTTTTTCCATGAGGTTCGACCGGTGCGAGCGCGCTGTGCGGAACGCGATTCCCAATTCTGAGGCGATTTGCTTGCCGCTCTGCCCGGAGGCGATGAGTTTGAGAACCTCAATCTCCCTGGGAGTGAGTTGATCTTCCATACCTGACCTTTCCCTTGTCTCTTCAGGGAGTGGTGGGCCGGATATTGGTGGCCGCTCAGTGGGAGATCCTATAACATTATCTCACTCCAGCCACGTTTCGCGGCCCTTTGCCGTAGGCTGCGGTACGGCGCCGAACCTTCGCTGCCGGCCGCGAAACTCGCGAACCGCCCACGCCAGATCGTCCGCTCCATACTCCGGCCACATGCGCCGCGAGAATACGAACTCGGCGTACGCGCACTCCCACAGCAGAAAGTCGCTGAGCCGCTGTTCCCCGCCCGTACGGATCAGCAGATCGACCGGCGGCCCCAATGCGCCGCTCAACGACTCGCGCGACAGCGGCGTGGTTTCCTGCGCCGCCGCCAAAATGGCTTCGCGCGCCGAGTAATCGACGGCCATGCGCAGGCGCAGCCGCCGCCCATGCGCCGTGGCCGCTTCGGTCCGTTGAATGGCGCGCCGCAGCGGCTCTTCCAGGCGGTCGCGACGCCCGATAATTTCCATGCGGATCCCGTTTTGCACGCACCGCGGCGTCTCCTTGGCGAGGTAAATCCAAAGCAGCGCCATCAGCGCATCCACTTCCGGCGAAGGCCGCCGCCAGTTGTCGGACGAAAACGCGAACAGGGTCAGTACGCCGATGCCCAAGCCCGGCGCGGCCTCCACGATGCGGCTGACCGTCTCCACCCCCGCGCGGTGTCCGGCCGCCCGCGGAAGACCGCGCGCCAAAGCCCAGCGCCCGTTGCCGTCCATGATGATCGCTGCGTGCAGAGTACTTTGTTGTGTAAAGTTGGAGTGCATTAAAAAAGGACCTATTTCTCTCGCATGGTTTGGATGAGCGCTTCCATGTGATCGAGATACCGCTCCAGCGCGCGCCGGCCGGCGGCCGTCAGTTTGAACTGGGTCTTCGGCATGCGGCCCTCGAAAGATTTCTGGCACGAGAGGTAGCCGGCTTCCTCCAGTTTGCGCGCATGCACGCTGAGGTTGCCATCGGTGGTATCGAGAAGCTTTTTGAGATCGCTGAACGTCAGCGTTTCGTTCACCGAAAGCGCGCTCAAAATGCCGAGGCGCAGCCGTTCGTGAATCATCCGGTCGAGCTTCTGCGCGCCGCCAGCCGACGGCACTTCAACGGGAACAGCCAGTTGCTTCTTATCGCGCTCGCGCCGCGCCGTATTGGTTTTAGCCGCCATAACGAATCGAGATTACCGTTCCAAAGAGAATGTGCAGTCCGCCAAACCCGGCCGCCAGAAAGACATCGCCCGGGGCCGCGGGCCAAAGCAGCGCAACCGTTCCCGCCGCCATGAAGCACGCCCCCATCATCGGCACCACGCGCACCGAGGCCCACCCGCCCGAGAGGATGGCCGCTCCATAAAGCAGCAGCCAGACGCCCGGCAGAAACTCCCCCAGCCCGGCGCGATACAGCACCGCGCTCAACACCGCTCCCGCGATCATGGGAGGGGCGAACCCGGCTACAAACTTCCGTCCGGGACCGGACAGCAGGGTCATACCGGCGCGCCGCGACTTCACCGCCGCGCCCAGAATACCGATCAGCAGCGCCGCCACCGCCTCGGCCAGCCAGACCGTGAGCCAGCGGGCGTCCGCCGTCCGCGGCCCCGCGATGAAGGCCGCCACCAGCGCCGTGGAACCCATCAACACGCCGCCCAGCCCAGGCACAGCCGTGAACGACCCGGCGCGCTCGATGGTCCGGCGGATATACCGCAGATTATCCATCGCGCGGTCGTGAAGCAAAACGGGTTCGGGCCGCAGCGCCGCCATTCAAATCCAGCATACCGCAAGAAGCACGCAGTTTCAAGTACTTTCCAAAACAAAGTAGCCGGCACTCGCGGCTGCCCGCTGCAGGCGCCGCTTCCCAGTCGGCCACAATCGCTGTGACGCAGTGAGCGATAATCGAAGCGTTCCAAGCCATGAGACTCACTGCCGCCATCCTATGCGCCCCTGCAATCGCGCTCGTCCTCGCCGCGCAGCCCGCCGCACAGCCCGCCGCGCAGCCGCCCGCTCAGGACGCGCGTAACACGCAAACTCCGGGCACCGATACGCACTTCGCTCTGCGAACCTATGCCACGCAGGCCGAGTGGGAAAAGCGTAAGGCTCAACTGCGCCGCCAGATCCTCTCGGCAGCCGGCATGTTCCCCATGCCCGAACGCACGCCGCTGCACGCGCAGGTGTTCGGGCGCGTGGAGAACCGCGACAGCATCATCGAAAAGGTGCTGCTCGAAACCATGCCGGGTTACTACCTGGGCGGGAATCTGTACCGTCCGCTGCACGCCGCGGGAAGGCATCCGGCGGTCCTGAATCCGCACGGCCACTGGACCTATGGCCGCCTGGAAAATCAGCCTCTCTATTCGGGCCAGTCGTTCGGCATCAGCCTCGCCCGCCAGGGCTATGTGGTGTTCGCCTGGGATATGGTGGGCTATAACGACACGGTGCAGACGCCGCACGCATTCGGCGGTCCGGTGGAGCAATTGTGGTCGTTCGGTCCGTTCGGGCTGCAGTTCTGGAATGCCAGCCGCGCGCTCGATTTCGTGGCCTCGCTGGACGACGTCGATTCCGCCCGCATCGCCATGGCCGGCGCGTCCGGCGGGGCGACCCAGACCATGATGCTGGCGGCGGTGGACGACCGTCTGCAATTCGCCGCGCCGGTGAACATGGTCTCCGCCATCATGCAGGGCGGCGACGTCTGCGAAAACACGCCCGGCCTGCGCATTGGAACCAATAATGTGGAGATCGCTTCCATGTTTGCGCCCAAGCCGATGCTGCTGGTTTCCGCCACCGGGGATTGGACCCGCAACACACCCAAAGAAGAGTTCCCGGCCATCCGCGCCATCTACGATCTCTATGGTCGGGGAAGCAATGTGGAGACGATGCAACTCGAGGCTCCGCACAATTTCAACCAGCAGAATCGCGAGGCCGTCTACCGCTTTTTCGGCCAGCGCATTCTCGGCGAAGCCGCCGGCAAGAAGTTCACCGAGAATGGCCCGCACGTGGAGATGCTGCAAGACATGCTGGCGCTATCGGGACGTACGCTGCCCGCCAACGCTCTCACTTATGCGCAGATCTTCGAGCAGTGGAAACGCATGGCCGAAGCTCAGCGGGATGGCTCCGCCCCTGAGACGCTGCGCGAAGCCCTGCGATTGGCTCTGGCGGCGGAGTGGCCGGAGAAGGTGGACGCGCGGCGCGATGGCGATGGCCGCGACGGGCAAAACATGGTATTAAGCCGGCCCGGCGCCGGTGACCGCGTTCCCGGAGCCTGGTTCGAAGGACACGGCGCGCCGGTGTTGATCGTCGATCCGGATGGCGCGGCGGCCGCCCGCCAGAGCGCCGCTTTCCAGGAGATTCGCGCCGCCGGGCGCCCCGTGCTTCTGATCGATGCGTTCCAGACCGGCGCCGCCGTAGCGCCGCGCGACCGCGCGGTACGGAACTTTCTCACCTTCAACGCGAGCGACGATCAATGCCGCGTGCAAGACATCCTTACGGCGCTCGCTTACCTGCATGGCGGCCATACGGAAGCTATCGAATTGATCGGCATGAAGAAGGCCGGAATCTGGGCGCAGTTCGCAGCGGCAGTGGCGCCAGTGAGCGTAAAACTGCGCCGTGAAGGAACGGTGTTTGGCGGATCGGACGACGATTTTATCCGCGATTTTCCGGTGCCTGGAATTCAGCGCGCGGGCGGCCTGCGCGCGGCGGAGCGATTGACGGCGGGACGATGAAGATACCGGGCCGACTGAGAGTAGCCAAGACGTCCGGGAGCGTCTCTTGCGACAGGAACCGGGGACTTGCGAGACGAAGAGAGCCGGCTGCAGCCAGGATTGGCTGCCCCACAAAATAGGCCCCCAATCGGCCGCATTGTACATGCGCGTGCACAGCGAACGGAGCCAGTGTTAGATCAGGATGTCGCGGACTACTTCGCCGTAGACGTCCGTCAAGCGGAAATCGCGGCCGGCGTAACGATAGGTCAGCTTGGTGTGATCGATGCCAAGCTGATTTAGCATGGTGGCGTGCAGATCGTGAACCGATACGGTTTTGTCCACGGCCTTGAAGCCGAACTCGTCGGTCTCGCCGTATGAGAGGCCGCCTTTCACGCCGCCGCCGGCCATCCACATGGTGAAGCCGTAAGGGTTGTGGTCGCGGCCGTCGCCGCTTTCCGAAACCGGGGTGCGCCCGAATTCGCCGCCCCATACCACCAGCGTTTCACCGAGCAGCCCGCGCTGCTTCAGATCTTTGATCAGCGCCGCGGATGCTTTGTCCATATCGGGGCAGCGCTCGTTCAGATTCTTGTTGATGTGCGAGTGATCGTCCCAAGGCTGGCCGGGACCGTAGTAGACGTGCACGGTGCGAACGCCGCGCTCGACCAGACGCCGCGCCAGCAGACAGCCATGCGCGAACGGCGTGTCCCCGTAGGCCTGGCGAACCGACTCCGGCTCGTTGCGAACGTCGAAAACGTCGGTCGCCTCGAACTGCATGGTGTAAGCCGTCTCCATAGACTGGATGCGGCCCTCCAGATATTCGTCCTGCCCGAACTGCTGCTCATGCCCCTGATTCAACGCCTGAACCAAATCCAATTGCCGCCGCTGGTCGTCCTTATCGAGCTCCTTATTCTGCAGAAAGCGGATCATCTTATCCGGCTCAGTCACCGAATCGTCGAAGTGCGTGCCCTGATGTTTGGCGGGAAGGAAGCCCGCGCGCGCCAGCCCGTCGCCGCCGCTCTGGCCGGGGCTCAGCACCACGAAGCCGGGGAGATCTTTGTTCTCGCTGCCGAGTCCGTAGGAAATCCATGCGCCCATGGAAGGGCGCGTCGCCGCGATGTTGCCGGTGTGGAACAGACTGCGCGCCGGAGTGTGCGTCGGGTTGAACGTGTACATCGACTTGATGACGCAAATGTCGTCGATAGTGGACGCCAGGTTCGGCAACAGACTGCTGACATGAACGCCGCCCTGCCCGTATTGCTTGAACTCGAAGGGCGACGGCAACATGCCGCCGGTGGTGCGCTCGGTCCGAAGATCGACCGCGGAGGGCCGCTGCCCCTGGTATTTCAGCAGCGCCGGCTTGGGATCGAACATGTCGAGCTGCGAGGGCCCGCCCACCATGAAGAGCACAATGTTGTGCTTGGCTTTCGGAGGGAAGTTGGGAAACTTCGGAGGCGCGGCGCCAACCGATGCGGCTGCCCGCGCCTGCTCTTCCGACAACATGCCGAGAAGGCCGATGGAGCCGAGTCCGCCGGTGAGAGAAGCGATCAGCTCGCGCCGGGAAAGACGGTTCGGCTGGTTAGCAGGGAACTTATTCGCAGATATCATGTTGGTAGTTAACTCAAGGCCAGAAAATAAACTCGTTGGTTGCCAGCAACGCCTGCGCGTATTGCGCGAGCGTCGCTTTATCCAGATAGCTTTGCGCCAGGTCCAGTTCCTTCGGCGTGGGGTCGCGGTCCAGCGCGTCGCGGTACATATCGCGAATCTTGGACGCCACTTCCGGTTCGGATTCCACGCGCTTGACCAGATCTGCCGCCCGTTCCTGAATGAATGGACTGTTCATGACGAACAACTGCTGCAGCGGCGACGTAGTAAGATCGCGCTGCGGGGCAGTCATCATGGGGTCGGGGAAATCGTACAGCGCCAGCACGGTATTCAAACGTCCGCGGCTCACGCGCCCATAGACGGTGCGGAAATGGTTGTCGGCGGCGTCGAGATCGAACGACAGAGCGGGCTTCTTTTCATCCAGATCGCCGGACACTTCGAGAAGATTATCGCGATAAGCCTCGACGTCGAGCCGGCGCGGATTCATGCGCCAGAGCAGGCTATTGGTTGCGTCGGCCGCCAGAGCGTCGGCGCGCGGATGGCTCGATTGGCGATAAGCCGCCGACAGCATGATCTCGCGGTGCAGCCACTTCAGCGACCAGCCGTTGGCGATGAAACGCGCGGCGAGATCGTCGAGCAGCTCGGGATGCGTGGGTTTCTCGCCCTGCGTGCCGAAATCGCTCTCGGTGGCCACGAGCGGTTTTCCGAAATGCCAATTCCAGACGCGGTTCACGATCACGCGCGCAGCCAGCGGAGCGCCCTGCGTGAAGATATCGTCAGCGAGCTCCAGACGCCCGGAGCCCTGCTTGAAAGTGGTGTCGCCTTTGGAGAGCACCGTAAGGAACTGGCGCGGCGCGAGGTCGCCGGGCGCGGCCACGTTCGCATGCGGAAGGATGTGCATGTCACGCGGTTCGCCGGGCTTAATATCGACCACCGTCAGGTCCGGATCGGACCCGTTGATCCAGATTCCCGCATCGAAAACGGATTGCGTGAAGGGGAGGTCGGAAGCTCCGGGCCGGCGTCTGGCGGCTGCGGCGGCCGCAGCGGCTGTAGGAATACGGCGCGGCGCGGGAGCGGCCGGGTCTCCGTTGGCGGCAGGCGTGGCCTGGCTCCCACCGGCGGTCGCGGCTTGGCTTCCACCAGCGGCAGGGGCGGCGGGCGCGACAGCGGGGGCGGGCGGACGTGGAGTCGCAGACCGCGGCGCTTTGGCCAGAGTATCCAGATAAGCCCACATTTCCGGATGGCTGTCCTTTAAGGACGCCATCGAATCGCGGACCTGGAACATCTCCTGGGTGAACTGGGCGGATTTCTTCGCCGCCTCTTCCGGTTTGCTGCCCGGCTCATTGTTCATCAGGTTGGCGAGGTAGCTCAGGTAGAAGAGACGCACCGAAGTGGACATGAACTTCTGCTCGGTCTCCTTGTCCACATCAGCTATCGGCCGGGGAGCCGCCATGGTAGAGGCGAACACTCCCGCAAGCGCGTAGTAATCCTTGGTCAGAATGGGATCGAACTTGTGGTCATGGCAGCGCGCGCAACCTACGGTCAGGCCCATCAAGCCGCGTCCGACGGCGTCGACGCGCTCATCCCAGCCATCGGTGAAGAGAGTTTCGATGACATCTTTGGAAAGGCGCAGATCGGTGTGATAGACCGGCGCCGCGCCGAGATAGCCGAGAGCGCGCAAATCATCCCGCGGCGTGTCCGGCATTTCATCGGCTGCGAGCTGCAGCTTCACGAACTGGTCGTATCGAACGTCCTTGTTGATGGCTTCAATCACCCAATCGCGATAGCGCCACGCGAACGGATACGGCGGATTCGTGGCCTCCGAAGTGGGATTGTCTTCCCCGTAGCGCGCCACGTCAAGCCAGTAACGGCCCCAGCGCTCGCCATACTGCGGCGAGGCGAGCAGACGCTCGATCAGTTTCTGATAGGCATCAGGCGACTTATCCGCAATGAATGCCTGTACCTCGGCATAAGTGGGACGCAGACCGGTGAGGTCGAGCGAGGCGCGCTCGATGAGCGTGGCGGGGTCGGCCACGGGCGAAGGCTTGAGCTTGTTTTGCTCGAGTTTCGCAAGAATGAACCAATCGATTTTTTCTTTCGTCCATCGCTGCGCGAAGGTGTGGTCCTTCACTTTCGGCTGAGCGAGAGGCGCGACTGGCTGGAAGGCCCACCATTTGCGGCCAGTCTCGATATCCATGCCCTTCTTGGCGGTGGGGGCCGGAGCCGCGCCTGCGGGAGCATCCTCGCGAGGGTCGGGCGCGCCAGCCTTAATCCACGTCTCAAAGGCGGCGACCTTGTCGTCCGGCAGCTTGCCGGTGGGCGGCATGCGAAGCTCGGTTTCGTTATAGGTGAGAGCCCTCCAGAGACGGCTGGCGGCCGGGTCGCCCGGAACGACGATGGGTCCGCCATTGCCGCCCTTTTTTACGCCGGCCTTGGTATCCAGCACCAGGCCGCCCATGGGCGTTTTCAGTTTCGAAGAGTGGCATCCGTAGCACCGATCCGCAAGCACGGGACGGATCTGGTTCTCGAAAAATTCCGCATTGGCCGGCGTTTGGGCGCAGAGCGGAGCTACGGCTAGGGCCGGGAGTCCAAAGCTCAGGAGCCGCCAGAACATATATGTTAACGGTACCAGTTGGGCGGCGGCCCCGTCAAATGCAGTTCGTCAATTTTGCGTCAATCTTCGGGACACCCTGCTTCGCGGACCGCCGCTGGCGGGCGAATGGCATCGCTGTGTTGATGGCAGATTGGCTTTCCTGAGAATCGGGCTTGGAGGGGTGTCTGCGGACTTTGACGGAACGAAGCCAAATTCGTATAACTACTTACGGGTGTTTGGGTTGCGGGGGCTCGGCGGCGGCGCGCCCGGCTTGGGGTTGTACGGGACCGTCTAGGCCCGCTCTCCGGAAGACCACCCCGCGTTCGCAATTGACTGCGCTCGGGCGCTTTCAGGCAGCTCGAAAACGGCTTTGCCGTCGAGATCTTCACGGGTCCTCTTAAGCTGATCGGAGGTACTCGTATTCGCCGGTTCAGATGAGTTCCAGCCGGAGTTGACGGCCGATAGCTACAGCAGCGCGTTGAAGAGTGTGCAATGTAACACTCGTGTTGGTAGGATCGAGCAAACGATCAAGCGCTCTACGGCTGGTATGCATACGGATGGCCATCGCCGCCTTGGTCAGGCGATCCTTCTCCATGGCGGCTTTGATCTGATCGGCGAGGATCTGTTTGATGGCTTGTTCCTCGCACTCTTCCAAGATGCCCTGTTCGGCAAGAAACGCATCGAAAGATGAACCAACCTTACCTTTCCTTTTATTCGTCATCCCAACACCTCCTTCATACGCTTGAGCGCGAGTCTCAAGCCCTGGGCCGGCGTCTTCTGCGTTTTCTTGACCAAGCCGTGCAGCAGTACCATGCGTTCCCGCGCCACGCAGAAAATCACCCGCCCGATCCTTCCGTCAGTCAGGTCGCTCCGCACTTCCCACAGGCCGTGGCCGAGACTGCGACAATAGGGCATGCCGAGCGGCCAGCCGAATTCCACCTTCTGAATGTCCCGGCCCACGAGTTTGCGATCTTCCACGGTTAGCCCCAGGACCCACTCCCGTACGGGCCGACTGCCAAGGGCGGATTCGTAGAAGACGCCGGAAGCTTTTTCGAGCGGTCGATCAATCTTCATTGCGCCAAAAGTGGCACATGTTGGCAAGGATCTTCTGCTTTGCAAGCAACGTGATTGGCGTTTGAACAGGACTGATTTCTTGTGAACTGCCCAGGATGAGCCGAGCAAATCGACTAAATTTCTGCGATCAATCCGCGCGGGGCGATCGGGCCATGTATTGCTCGGGCAGGCAGGCGGTTGCCGAAAGCCCTACAATAGCGATTATGGAAAAGGCGTGTAGACTATTTTGGCCCAACGAACTGATGCAGGCCGCAGAACATATCGCCTTCGAGATTCAGCATTTTCGGTGCTATTCCGTCTTAAAGCGCAGCAACGATTTATCGGCGCTCTGTCCTGCTGCAGCCCAAGCCGTTGGGTACGCACTGCTTCTTCACCTTAGGGTTCTCATCGAGTTCTTCTTTTGTGATCCAGAGCAGGACGATTGCCATGTCGTCCATTTTCGCGTGATTGCCGGCTTTGCGGACGCGTTTCCGCTGGCGATTCATGAACGGGCGAAACATACGAATGAGGTCGTGAAATATCTCAACAAGTTTCTAGCGCATTTTTCAGCCATACGTTGGGAAGCGCATCGACCCGCGTGGGATTACTACGACGAATACTCCCCGACGATTGAGGCTCTCGCTGCCAGATTCGAGTGTGCTCTCTCCGGGGAGTTCAAATTTGCTTACGACGAGGGGTATCGGAAAATGGGCCGGTCATTCGCCCACAGTTAGAGTACCGCGCGGCAATGCGAACGCGAACGGTTACTAAAGAGAGCCTGACGTTGCGACCATTGCCGCCCGCGCTTTTCCCGGACGTGAGCGGCGTTTCACGAGATCAATCCTATCTGTGGTACGGCTTGACCCCAAACCTTCCCAACCGGACGTGGGGCCCTTCGGCGCGCAGCGCCCCGGCGAGACCGCTATCTCCGAGTGGCGCGTAATTCGGCCAGAAAAGGGGGTGGCGGGGTCGTCCTACAGATGTCTGTTAACCAGGTGGGCTTTCTTCGAAATCAGTTTGCCGAGGCGGACGTCACCACTTCGAACTCCCGGCGAGCGACGCTGGGACCGCACGGCATGATTGACCGACTCGAACAGTGTCTCTTGCTTGAACCTTTGCATGGCTATTGCTCGTCCTCGCGGAGGTCTCTTAGATTCTCAAGCGCCCGTTTACGGATTATGTCGTCTTCAGCGGTCAGGAGCTCCTCAATGTTTAGAGCGGCATGACTTGTATCGCGTCTTATGCGTTGGAGCGCTGCTTCAACGTTTTCTCGCACAACAGTATCCTCATCAGAGAGACAATGCGTAAGTGCGGGAATAATGAGCGCTGCGTTGTAGCCCACCGACCCCAATGCTCTAGCCGCGGCCCGTCGTACTGAGGCGTCGTCAGCGCTCAGTAAGGAAATCAAGCCGTCAAGCATATCCCCGTTCGGACTGCGAAGGATAGCTAAGAGATCCACAGTGGCGTCCGGGAGATTAGTGGAATCCGTTTTCTTAACCCTTTCAAGCAGACGATCAGCTAAGTCGGCGCCTACATCGCCGGTTTCAACGAGAGCCTGTATGCCCGCCACGCACACCTCCATCTCAGACCGGTCATCCATGACGACGACTCTTAGGAGGTGTTTGACAGACGAGTTCATTCGATGCAGAAGCGCAAGCGAACGTATTGCCCATATCCGATGGTACGCCGGCGCAGCGCTCCTCGCGATGCGCGATAATGACCATACTACTCGTTCAATAGATGCATCATCCGATGCCCGTGTTTTGCCACTGATGAGCCGCTCCAGAAGGGACGAAACGAGATGATGATACGCGGGGGAACCCTGAAACTCCATAACCGCCAATGCGTCCGCGGCAACCCGTGCGGGCCGTTCGTACCCCAGCCGCGCTACGGTTCTGACTGCCTCCTCAGGCGCAGGCCTTAGAGCGACCAGTGCCGCGACTGCGGCGTACCCTACGGCGCCCCGGCCTTGGAGCTCATCGGCAATGAAGAATTTCATGCCCCGCGAGGCGAGGGAACTAAGAACCAAAGGCAGTGTGGCATCTGAGAAATAGGCAAGATCGAGCAGGAGTCTCAAGGTGGCTTTGCGGAGACCATCGTCCTCATAGTTAAGATAGGCCGCAAGTGTACATAGAAAGTCGGGGCCAAGCACTTCGTCCAGAGCAAAATACAGCACTGCGGCATCGCTGAATCTTCCGCGTTCCGTCTGGCCCAGGCTCAGCCGCTCGGAGACGGGACGTGCTGTTTCGGGAGGCAAGAGGAACATACGCTTCACGGTCATCCCGAGTAGAAGGGGCGAATGCCCGGAAGTCTCGGACGTAAACCACATTTGGAGACGCGAGAATACAACTCGTGCAGACCTGAATGCTAGAACAACCGAACCCCGTTGAATCTGTTCCAGTGTGAGTTGCGAGTCCGGGGCAAACTGCCGTAAGTGCTTCACTATTGCCTCGACGAGCGGCCTGCTTAATTCGTCTACTGTACCGGTGAGTACTAGCGCGAAACGGACCACGCTAGAGTTGGCCGCCGTATTCGTCTGAGGGAAGTCAACTCGAAGTTGGGGATTCGGGAATATAGGGGCGCTGCCTGGCTTGCGACGATGAACTTCCGCCGCGGCGAATATTGCGCGCCGAGCGGCTTCCTCGTCTTTTCCAACCAGATCGACATAGACGATCGCCTTTAGGAGTCCTCCGATCTCAATATCTTCAACACGAATTGGGAGCAACTTGCGGCGTTTCCCATCAGGATCATCAGCATAAGCGGATGTCCATTCTGCCGTTACGAACGCGGAGGTCAAATAGTTAGCTGACACGATCGCTATTACACGGTGACAGCGGAGCAGTGCATGATGCATCTCGGCTACAAAATTGGCGCCCGGGACGAAGTCCCACGCCTGCATGATGCATGTGTACCCCGCCTGTTCCAATTCCCACCCAATCCACTCAGCCCACTGGCCATCACGGTGGTTATAGCTGATGAAAAAGTCCGTTTGCTCCTGTTCTTCCATGACGACGTCCTTCCCGCATCCGGCGAGCGCCGATGCGACTCCAACCAGCATAAAACGCCTGCCACTATACGCGGCTCGGTCCGACCGCGACGCGCGGCACGCCCTCGCCCGATATCGGAAACGCAGGCTTGCAGCGGGACGGGTGATCCGGTAATCAAGGGTTCGCAGTGCTTGCAGGGTCCGGTTACCGGAATCCCTGAGCCTGCCACTTAGACGGAAAACGCCATATCATCCAAGTGATCGAGGCGGGCTAAAGCGACTCGCCCGCTCAGCGCGGAGCTTCACGAAGCGGCATTTCGCGATATGTGCGTCCTGGCAGGAACGCGCCTCACCGTATGGGCGGGCGTCATTCTGGCGCCTATGGCGGACCGGGCGGCGCCCGCCCCGTTACAGCTTCATCACCCCTACCATTCGCTGGATGTAATCACGAAAATCAGGGTGCTGCCGCGGTAGACCAGATTCGCCGGCGCCTTCTTCGCGTCGTCGCCGGTGCGGCGCTCGATGCGGCCGAAGACTACCGCCCAGCGGTCGTAATCGGAAGTCCCAAAGTGAAACTTGCCGAGCGTGCTGCGGCGCTGTACATCGGCGAACTTCTTCTTGAGCGCGGCCTTGTCGAGATTCAGGGGCTCGGGCGGCTTGGGACCGTCCTTGAGATCCTCAACCAGCCACAGCACCGGCGCCGGGCCCGGAGCGTCGCAGGCCTGCTCGCCTAT
The DNA here is from genome assembly GCA_049522755.1 of Bryobacteraceae bacterium. GTDB lineage: Bacteria > Acidobacteriota > Terriglobia > Bryobacterales > Bryobacteraceae > PALSA-243. The sequence goes on from JBEKNN010000032.1 coordinate 25,639, forward strand.
CGAGCGGCCATCCGCGCGGAACGAATAGCGGCCGATGGCAGCCACCACCTTGCCATCCTGCGCGGGCAAATCGTGGACGATTTCGCAGACCGTCAGAGGCACAAGCGTATCCTCCGCGCACGATGCCGCCGCGCACGCTGCAAAACCGATACACGCCGCCCGTATAATACGGGAAATCCTGGAGTAGGCCCGAAGCACTGTTCTTAACTAATGAATAGACTAGCGCAATCGCCCGGCGGGTTACACTGAGTTTCGAATGATCTGGGAGCCCACGCCCGAATTCATCCGGCAAACCAACGTCTGGCGATTCATGGAGCGCCTGGGATTTCACGATCGCGCAGCCTTTCTGCAATTCTCGCGCGACGAGCCGGAGCGATTCTGGGACGAAATGATGCGCGAGATGGGCGTGGAATGGTTCGAGCCCTACCAGCAGACGCTCGACGCCAGCCGCGGACCCGAATGGGCGCAGTGGTTTGTGGGCGGCAAGCTGAACATCGCGCACAATTGCCTCGACCGCTGGGCAGATTCCGGGCGCATCGCCTGCATTTGGGAAGGCGAAAGCGGCGAAACGCGGGCCGTGAGCTTCGGCGAATTGCGCGGCGACGCCAATCGCGTGGCCAATGGTCTGACGGCGCTGGGTCTGGAACCGGGCGACCGCGTGGCCCTCGCGATGCCCATGGTGCCGCAGATTCTGGCGATTCTTTACGGCTGCTTCAAGGCGGGCCTCACGGTTGTGCCCATCTTCGCCGGGTTCGGCTCCGGCGCCATCGCCACCCGTCTGGCGGATTCGGGCGCGCGCGTGCTGTTCACCGCCACGCATCTGGAGCGGCGCGGCAAGGCGCTGCCGCTGCTGGAAAAGATCCCGAATTTCGATCGGACCATGCCAGCGGCGGAACACCCCGTGGAACACACCATAGTACTGCGGTATGGCGGCGGCGATGCGGCGGGGCATCTCACATGGGATGAGTTTCTCTCCGCGCAATCGCCCACTGCGCCCACGGCCGCACTCGATTCCGAGGCGCGCGCGTTCCTCCTGTACACTTCCGGCACCACCGGCAAGCCCAAGGGCACGGTCCACACGCATGCCGGATGCCTGGCGCAGATGGGTAAGGAAATCTGGCTCGGCTTCGACCATCGCGCGGACGACCGCTTCTTCTGGCTGTCCGACATCGGATGGATGATGGGGCCGTGGAGCATCCTCGGCAACCATCTTTTCGGGGGCACAATTTTTCTTTACGACGGGGCGCCGGATTATCCGGGGCCGCTGCGCTTGTGGGAGGCCATCGAGCGGCACGGCATCACCACGTTCGGCGTCTCGCCCACCGCCATCCGCGTGCTCAGCAAATCGGCGCCGCCCGGCCTCGACGCCCTGCCGCCCATGGAATCGCTGCGGCTTCTCGGCTCGACGGGTGAACCGTGGGACGAGGCCTCGTGGATGTGGTTCTTCGAGCGCGTGGGGCGCCGCCGGTGTCCCATCATCAACATTTCGGGCGGCACGGAAATCGTGGGATGCTTTCTGTTTCCCTTGCCCATACAGGCCCTCAAACCTTGCAGCCTGGGCGGACCCGCGCCCGGCATGGCCACCGAGGTGGTGGATGAAAACGGGCGCCCCTTGCGCGGCCGCACGGGCTACCTGGTGTGCACGGCGCCGGCGCCTTCGATGACGCGCGGCATCTGGAACGACCCGGAGCGCTACATCGAAACCTACTGGTCGCGTTTCCCCGGAATGTGGTACCACGGCGATTGGGCCAGCGTGGACGAAGACGGCCAGTGGTTCCTGCACGGCCGCGCCGACGAATCGATGAATGTGGCGGGCCGCAAGGTGGGACCGGCCGAAGTGGAGGACGCCATGATGCAACATCCGGGCGTGGCGGAGGCGGCGGTGATCGGCGTGCCGGATGAGATTAAAGGCGAAGCGATTGTGGGCTACGCGGTGGCGAAACCCGGAGTGACGCTCAGCGCGGCGGCGGTGAGTGCGACTGTCGCCGAGGTGCTGGGACAAGTCTTCCGGCCGCGCGAGGTGATTGTGGTGCAGGAGCTGCCGAAAACGCAAAGCGGGAAAATTGTGCGGCGGCTGATGCGGCAAAAATATCTGGGCGAGCCGCTGGGAGATTTGTCGACGGTGGCGAACCCTTCGGCGCTCGGGTAGGACAGGCCTCCCGGCCTGTCTGCTGGTGCGATGGGGCGTTGCGGATGGGCTGGGTTGCGACGGAATCGTGCTGCAATGGCGTGCACTGCGATGGAATCGTGTTGCAATGTAAGACAGGCCAGGAGGCCTGTCTTACATGTCCGTTTCCGCCGACGCGCTGCGCACCCATCTCGGCTACACCGTCTGGGCGAGCCAGCGACTGCTCCAGGCCGCGGCGCAACTATCGGATGCGGAATTGAACCGGGATTTCGGCACGGCCGACCGATCGGTGCTGGGCGCGCTCACGCATGTCTCGCGCGCCGATCACCTTTGGCTGGCGCGGGTCACGGGCAGCCCGAAGCCGCAGTTCCCCGCGGAAACAAGCCTCGCCGCGCTGCAAACCGAATGGCCCGCATTGCACGAGCGCTGGCAAGGTTGGGCTCGCGGCCTCACCGATGACGCGGCCGCGGCCGAAATCGTCTATCAAGATCTGAAGGGGCGCACCTGGAAGCAGCCGCTGTGGCAACTGGTGCTGCACATGGTCAATCACGGGACGCACCATCGCGGTCAGGTTTCCGGCTTCCTGCGCGCAATGGGACACGCGCCGCCGCCGCTCGACCTGGTGGTTTACTACCGCGAGCTGACGGGCGCCGCTTGATTTGCCGCGACGCTTGGCGCAGCCCGAACTATGAGGACGCGGCCGAAGCGGCTGCGGAAGACAGTTGAGAATTGGTACTACCCCAAATCGACGAAATGCTGCTACCCGCGCCGATGAAGATAGCCGCCGACGCTAGCGCGACGAATGCCATCAGCAATGTGTACTCGATCAGATCCTGGCCGGTTTCGTCGCGGAGAAAGTTCTTTAGAATATACTTCAATAGGTTAACCTCGCAGTGCTAACGCTAGCCCGGCCCCTCGCTACCACACAAGTTATCCATGGATAACTAGTAAAGCGGCATGGGCACGATTTCGAGAATCGGATGGTCCGGAATACGCCGCCGTTTCCCACCAGAAAAGCCAAACTCCAGACCGGGCTTGAGCGAAGATTCTTTTGGCCCGCCTGTTTGAAAGGTGTGTAACGCACTCATTCATCAGAGTTTGCTGCGCGCTGGATTGGTTCCAGTCGCCATTGCCGCAGCGACCTTCGCGCGATCGGCACTCGCGCTCCAGATAGGGACAATTCACCAACGTAAACAGGCATTCTCTCGATTGACGCAGCGTACTAGCCGTCCCACTGGTACGCCTCGAGAGGTCTGGGAAAGGTCCCTCCGAGCACTACAATCAGAGCAACTACTATCAGAGCACTACCAGAGGATGATAGATGTTCGGCAGCACCGCCTCGCCGACAGCCACCAGCTGGCCCTCGCGCGATATGGCTTTCACGTACCGCGATGCTGGCTGCGAACGGAATGGCGATGCCGGAAAGTTGCGGCCGTTGCGGATTTGTGCGGCCGTGAGATCGTCGACAAACACGCTGGGAAAGCCTGGCATCATCTGCGACGCGGGCACGATGGCGTCGATCAAACCGACTTGGCCGTGGGGAACACCAGCGGCTGCGAGCGATTCCAGTTGCGCGATGCTGCGCGCCTGCTCGATTTTGAATTCGCCGCTGGCGAGGCGGCGCAGCTCGGCTAAATGCGCGCCGCAGCCGAGCGACTGCCCCAGATCGTGAGCGAGGGCGCGCATATACGTACCGCCGGAACAGCGCGCAAGCAGGCGGACATCGGGGCCGTCGATCGCGAGCACTGTTAGCTCGTAGACCTGGACCTCTACCGGCGCCAACTCGACGGCGATATCCTTGCGGGCGAGCTCGTAGGCGCGGCGGCCGTCCACCTTCTTGGCGGAAACCGCGGGCGGAGTCTGCATAAACGTGCCGCGAAATTTCTGGAGATGACGTTCCAATTCTCCGGCGTCGATAAGCACGTCGCGGCGCTCGCCTAGCGGTTCGCCCACGCGGTCGTAGGTATTCGTGGCCCAGCCGAAGCGGATTACGCCTTCGTAAATCTTGTCGCTGTGCGTATAGAACTGAGCCAGGCGGGTGGCATGGCCAATTACCAGCGGCAGGACGCCGGTGGCGATGGGGTCGAGCGTTCCAAGGTGGCCCACCTTGGTCTTGGCGGCGCGGGGCACGCTGCCTGCTAGAACGCCGCGCGACTTTCCTCCAATGATGCTGCGCATCTTGCCCACCACATCGTGCGAGGTCCAGCCCTCGGGTTTGTCGACTACGATGACTCCGTCCAAATGAGTTCCTTTTTGCGCCAAAAATCGCTCCCTTACGGTCGCGGCTCTGATCGGCGCTTGCGGGCCGTGCAGATGTATCCGAGTGTGAAGTTACGGTCCCGGTCGAGAAAGTCGAGGAACGGCAGGATCAGCGCCGAGGGGGCTACGAGAATCGCGGCCGGAATGAAAAATATCCAGCGAAATCCCCCTGTGAAGAATTGTAGCCCGTTGAGCAGCCGCCGCGCCAGAAGACGGAAATAGCCGCCCGAGGGGTGGATATCCAACTTCTCGAACCCGGCCGTTTCCAATAGGTATGCCAAGCCATAGCGCGTGTAGCGGAAATAATCGTGCGGCGCCTGGTGCACCTCCCACTCATGCGGCGCCGCGACCAGCAAGACGGCGCCGGGCTTGAGCGAGCGTCCAATTTCGGCGAGGGCGCGACCCGGCTCGCGGAGGTGCTCGAGGGTGACGATGTGCAGCGCGGCGTCGAACGCGCCGGTGCGGAACGGCAGCGCGGTGAGATCGGCAATGGCGTCGAGGCGGCTATAGTCCCAGGCGGCATCGCCCACGGCAAGATCGACCCCGCAATAGCGATGACGCTGGAAGTGGTGCGCGTACTGGCCTTCACCCGCGCCGGCGTCCAGCACGCGGGCGCCGGCGGGAAGTGATGCGGCGAATGCGGCGACGGCGTCTTCGATATCGGTTTCGAAACAGAGAATGTGCCCGCGCAGAAAACGCGGCAGCCGGTAGGCGATGGCGGTGTAGTTCCCGGCGCCTTTCATCGCCGCCGCGCCTCGATCATCACCGTGGAGCCGGCGCCAAATGCCGCTTCGAGTACCGTGAACGGCAGCGATGCGGCAACCAGCGCGAGGTACGTGAGATCTTTCGCCAGGCGCGCCGGGCCGGTTTCGCGTATGCGGCGCACGCGCCGCGCCATGGGATCGAGCCATGGCGCCAGGCTGCTGGCGAGGCCCGCGGGATTATCGCGCAGAGAGAAATATTTTCGCCGCACCACTGCAAAGCCGCAGCCGTGCAGCAGTTTTTCCATGTCGCGGCTGCGGAAATCGAAGATGTGCCGCGGTATGTCGACGCCGTTCCACCGGCGGCCCAGCAGGCGGAACTGCCAGCACGCCGCGTTCGGCACTTGCACAATCAGGCGGCCGTCGGGTTCCAGCAGCTCGCGTGCGGCGGTGAGGTAAGCGCGCGGATCGTAGAGATGCTCGAGCACATGGAACATGGTGAGCGCGCCGATGCTGCCGGCGCGGAAGGGCGCGGCATCGAGCGTGGCGCAGACCGCCGGAGCGTGCTGGCGGCGCCACGCGATGGCCGCAGCCTCGCGCGAATAGTCGAGGCCGAGAACGCGCACGCCGCGCTGGCGCATCATTCCCAAAAAGAGTCCGCCGCCGCAGCCGGCGTCGAGCAGCGGCCCTTGCGCGCGCGAATGGGCGATGGCTTGCGCGGCAAACCGCACGTGATCGCGCAGCACGAGACGCCGGTACGCTTCTTCCATGCGGCTGGCGGCGCTGGAATCGGGCGCGAACCAGTAGTTATCGGGATAGTAGCGGTGCAGCTCGCCGGGCGCCGGCGGCGGGTTGAGACGCATCAGGCCGCAGTCGCCGCATCGCACCACCGAAAATGGCTTGTTGGTGGTGTGGTAGAGCCGGTCGGAGGCGGTAAACAGCGGCGCGACGCGGGCGCTGCCACAAATCAGACAGGCGCCCGGACAGGAGCCAAGGTCGCCGCTCATGCGACGTCCCTCCAGCTCAAGCGGTTGTCGAGAATGAGGCGGCGGATTTCCGCGGGCCGCAGCCGGCGGATGCGCGCAACCTCCGCGCGCTTGCGCAGCATCCTGGGAATCAGACGGAGCGCCGCAACGTCGCCGCGCACAATTGCCGCCGCCATTTGCCATTTGCCGCGGAGGCCGGGAAAATGCGCGGTATCGCCCGCGCCGCGCCCGGCCATGGCAGCCCCCGCCAACAACCGCATCGCGAAGTAAAACGGGTTGAGCCACAGCAGGCTCCACGGAAACAGTTTCGCAGCCAGCAGCACGCGGTTGCGCTCGATGAGCGCCAGGCGCTGCGCCGACCCTTTACCCATGGTGGATCCGCGATGGTGCCGCACCACGGCGTCCGGCGCATAGATGCACCTCCACCCGGCGATGCGCGCGCGCAGACCGAGCTCGGCATCGTCGCCGTAAGCGAAGAAATCCTCGTCGAAGCCGCCGATCTGGCGCAGCATTTCGCTGCGGTACATGGCGGCGCATCCATCCGGCCAGAGGGCTTCCTCTTGGCGGTCGAACTGGCCTTGGTCGAGCGCGCCCGAACCTCTGCCGCGGTTTTGTCCGTCGGGAAAAATCAGATGGCCGGCTTTGTCGATGCGTTTGGGGTCTTCCCACACCAGCACTTTACTGGCGGCCATGCCGGCATCCGGGCGCTTCGCGCAGGCGCGATGGAGCGCGGCGAGCCATCCCGGCTCGGCCTCGGCATCGTTGTTCAGCAGCGCGATGAACTCCCCGCGCGCGGCCGCGATGCCCTGATTGTTGGCGGCGCAGAAGCCGCGGTTTTGGGCGTTGCGGATGACGCGCGCGCCGAACTGGCCGGCGGCGAGATCGGCCGATCCGTCGGTGGAGCCGTTATCCACCACGATGATTTCGAAACTGGCGCCCGCCTGCCGGGCGAGCGAATCGAGACAGGCGCGCAACAATTCTCTCCGGTTCCAATTGACCACTACCACCGAGATCAAGCGTTTATGCTAGCAGAGCCATCCGCGCGGTTTCGCACAGTTGCGAAATGCATGAGTGGCTAAGAGTTATTCCTATTGTATTATGGACTTAGGGGTAGCGAATCCCGTCGGTATGGCATCCATAGGCGAGACTCTGCGTCGCGAACGTCAGCGCCGCAACATGAACCTCGATCAAGTCTCGCGAGAGCTCAAGATCTCGTCGCGGTTCCTGCAGGCCATCGAAGAAGAGAACTTCGAGGTGTTGCCTGCCGGCGTATTCGCGAAAAGCTTCGTACGCCAGTATGCGCGTATGCTGGGCCTCGATGAAGACGAAGCCGCCAATGAAGTGCAGCGCGCGCTGATGCCCCCGGCTGCGGTGGTTCCGGCATTTGCCGCGAGTGCCGCCGCAAAGAAGAGTGCTCCACTGCCGGAGCTTTATGTTCCGAAAGTGGAAGCGTGGCAGCATGTGAGCGACGGACGTTCCTCCTGGAGTTCTCCCCTGCCGGCTTTGGGGCTGGTGGTGGTCGCGATGTTGGGGTGTTCGCTGATCTATGGATGGTGGCAGCGGCAGCGCCATCCGGCGACCATGGCGGCAGCGCCGGCGGCGTCTCGGCAACAACCTGCGGCGCCAGCCAGGAATGCCGAGCCGGATCCACAGCCCGCTGCGCCGGCGCCGCGAGAAGTTTCCACGCCGGTCGACCCGTCGGTCCCCGGATCTGCGACTGTGCCCGCGGCTGGCACTGCGGCTGCGGCAAAGGCGACGGCCTCGGAGACTCCGGCTGCATCCGGTCAGCCGGTCGCGGTCAAAGTGGAAGTGACAGCCGCGGAGGACGTATGGGTGATGGCGCGCTCCGATGGCAAGTATTTGTTTTCGGGCACGCTCAAAGCCAACGAAACCCGCACCGTGGAGGCGGCCAATACGGTGCTGCTGCGGGTGGGCAACGCCGGCGGCGTGACGATTACGTTGAACGGCAAGCCGATCGGCGAAGTGGGTCCCAGGGGGCAGGTGCGGACAGTTCAGCTTACCTCGGGCGGTTTCCAGATTGTGGCGCCCAAACCTTCAGCCCCGGCAGCGGACCCCATCTGACGCATGATTTCCCGCTGGCGTTTGCGCTCTAATAGCAGCAGCTCGCGGCGGCGGCGTTTCTTGATGCGGCCGTCTATTTTGCGCCAGAATTTACGGAAATAACTCAGCGCCGACAGGATCGAAAAGAAGACCACGCCCCACATCATCGCCATCGCCGCCGGCCAGAGCGCCGGATGGCGCACGCTCAGCAGCATGGCGGAAATGCCCACCACTTGCGCCAGCATCTTGGTCTTGCCGAGATCGTTGGCCTTGATGGTATAGCCTTCGGCGGCCGCGATGCTGCGCAAACCGGAAACGGCGAATTCCCGGCCGACAATCAGAATCGCCATCCACGCCGGCAAAACGCCCACCTGCACCAGGGAAATCAGCGCGGCGGAAACCAGCATTTTATCGGCGATGGGGTCGAGCAGCGTGCCGATGGTGGTCACCTGACGCCAGCGCCTGGCCAGATAGCCATCCAGCAGGTCGGTCGCCGCCGCCGAGAGGAAGATGGCCAGCGCCAGCCACTCGTTGGTGATGTGAACGCCGCCAATGTGGATAGCGACGCGCTCCTGCACCAGCGCCGCGACGAGCAGCGGTACGAAGAAAATGCGGACGATGGTGAGCGTATTCGGTAGATTCATCGCTCACACCAACTATAATGCTCTGCGCGTCCTCCAACAAGTGCCGATTTTGTTAACGGCGCCGGTTTTGTTCACTTCTTTGCCGGCGCGTCCTTCTTATCTTCGCCCGCCATATACTGTACGATCACCGAGATTCTGCGGTTCGATGGACTTTCCGGATCTTCCGGATGCCGCAACTGCCGGTCGGCGTAACCGCGCACCTGCGCTACCTGATGCGGACGCAATCCGTTCGCCTGCATCAGCCTTCGCGCCGCGTTGGCGCGGTCCGTCGATAATTCCCAATTGCTGTAGGAGGCGTCGCCGCCATACGGCTTGGAGTCGGTGTGCCCTTCGATCAGCACATCGTTGGGAAGATCGCCCAGCTCGTGCGCCAGAATCTTCAACAACTCCGCTCCGCCAGCGGATGGCAAGGGCTTGCCCTGTTCGAAGAAGACGCCCGCTTCCGATTCCAGCAGCTCGATGCGCAGGCCATCCGAGGTAATGGTGATCTCCACATGGTCCTTCAGATTGCTGAAATTGGGCACCTTCATGAGGGCCTGCTGGATCTTCTCACGCAATTTGTGCATGTCGGTTTTGGGTATCTCGATGCTGTTTCCCGCACCCGCGGCGGCTGTCCCGGTCAGCTTTCCCGGCCCGGTGGGGTTGTTGAAGAATGAGCTGATGATCTTTTTGGTTTCCTCGTCGGCGCCCATCAGCCAGAGCACGATGAACAGCGCCATCATAGCGGTCACGAAATCGGCGTACGCCACCTTCCAGGCGCCGCCGTGATGTCCATGCGCGGCCTTGCGCGGCCGCTTGATCACGATAATGCGCGGCTTGGCTTTATCCGGTGCACTGCTCTCTTTTTCCTGTGGCATGGCTTATGCCGCCTTCTCCGCCGCGTCAGGCGCCGCCGTTTTCCCGCCGCGGCAGGCCGCTTCCATTTCCTTGAAGTTCGGCCGCAGACTGTGCGGAATGGCGCGCCGCGACAATTCCACCGCCATCATGGGGCTCAAGCCTTTCACATACGCCAGCGCCGCCATGCGCAGAAAGCCGAAATAGGCGCCTTCGTCGTCGTTGCGCTTGCCCATGGCGGAGGCGATTGGCCCAAAGACTCCGTAACACAGCAGAATGCCCAGGAAAGTGCCCACCAGCGCGGCAGCTACTTTCTGGCCGATCTCTTCCTTGGACCCGCCCAGAGCGCCCATGGTGATGACCACGCCGAGCACGGCCGCGACAATTCCCAGGCCGGGCAGCGAATCGGCCATGGAGGATAATGCCGCCACCGGCTCATGCGCCTCGCGGTGATGCGATTCCAAATCCACTTCCATCATAGTGTCGATATCCATAGGGTCGACGCCGCCCGAGACGGCCATGCGCAACGTGTCGCACAGGAAATCGAGCGCGGCGTGCGATTTCAGAAACTTGGGATACTTCTTCAGCACGTCGCTCTTGGTTGGATTGTCGATGTCCTCTTCGAGCTTGGCGGTACCGGCTTTGCGCGCCATGGAAAACAGGTCGAACAACATCTTCATGTTTTCGGTGTAGAACGCTTTGGTGTACGGACTGCCTGAGAGCACGGCGGCCATGGCTTTTCCCAATCGAATCAGCGTCGGCAGGGGATTGGCGGTGACCACGGTGCCCGCCGCGGCGCCGAATATGATAATCAGCTCGGCCGGCTGAGCCAGCACCAGCAATTTGCCGTGCTCCATCATGTAGCCGGCAACGACGGCCCCAAAAACGATCAAGATGCCTAGAATTGGAAGCATGTTACGGTTGTCAAAGACCCTCGGTTTCTTATCGGCGCCAGGCTGGATGTCTTAATGATTTTTCGCTTGCCAGAACCGCAATTGCCTGAAAAAATAGGCCTTGGTTGAAAACCTATGCGCATACGGGTCCTGGGCATCGTACTGGCAGGCGGTAAGGGTACCCGCCTCTTCCCTTTAACTAAGGAGCGCGCCAAGCCGGCCGTTCCCTTTGGAGGCAAATACCGGATTATCGATTTCGTCCTCAGTAATTTCATCAACTCGGGAATTTACTCGATCTACGTGCTGACGCAGTTCCGCAGCCAGTCGCTGCTGCAGCACCTCAACGAAGGCTGGCAGTTCGGCAGCTTGCTGAAGAACCAGTTCATCATTCCCGTGCCCGCGCAGATGCGCTCGCCGGACGAGACCTGGTATCAGGGCACAGCCGACGCCATCTACCAGAACATCAACCTGGTGGAACAGTCGGACCCGCACGTGGTGGCCATCTTCGGCGGCGATCACATCTACCGCATGAACATCATGAGCATGATCGAGTATCACGTGATGAAGGCGGCGGAAGTCACCGTGGCCGCCATTCCGGTGGACCGGAAACACGCCGCGGAGTTCGGCGTGATTGAGACGGCGCAGGACGGCCGCATCCTCAATTTCCACGAGAAGAACCCGGAGGCGCCCACCATGCCCGGCGATTCCGACCGCGTCTTCGCCTCCATGGGCAATTACGTTTTCTCGACGCGGACGCTGCTGCGCCTGCTGCACGACGACGCGGCCGAGACGCAGAGCGACCACGATTTCGGCCGCAATATCCTGCCCAAGCTGGCCGGCAAGTCCGAGATGTACGCCTACGATTTCCAGACCAGCCGCATTCCCGGCGAACCGCTGGACGCGCAGCCCTACTGGCGCGACGTGGGCACTATCGACGCCTACTACGAGGCCAATATGGACTTGCGCGCCATCACCCCCGCGCTGAATCTCTATAACCGCGAATGGCCGGTCCGCACCACCGGCTATCCCGATCCGCCCGCCAAGTTTACCTTCGATCAGGAGCACCGCCGCGGACAGGCCATCGATTCCATCGTCTCCGGCGCCTGCATTCTGTCTGGCGGCATGGTGCGCAACTCGGTGCTGGGGCGCGCCGTGAAAGTCCACTCCGGGGCCATGGTGGACGAGTGCGTCATTCTCGACAATTGCGACATCGGCAGGCGCGCCCGCCTGCACCGCGTCATTCTGGATAAGAACGTCCGCATTCCCGAGGATGCCGTTATCGGTTACGACCACGAAGTGGACCGCCGGAATGGCCACCACGTAACCGAAAGCGGCATCGTGGTGGTGGAAGGCGCGCGCACGCCGGTTAGCGTCAGCGAGATGGTGGTCTGACGCCAGCTTAGTTAACCAGGCGCTCGATGGAACAGGACATACTGGCGTGGATTTCGCAATACGGCTACTTTGCGGTCTTCGTGCTGTTGATGCTGGGGATTGTGGGGCTGCCGGTTCCCGACGAGACGCTGCTCGCCTTCAGCGGATACCTGGCATTCAAGGGCAATCTCTCGCTACCGCTCGCCTTTGCCGCCGCCTGGGCAGGCAGCACATGCGGCATCACCATCAGTTACTATTTGGGGCGCACGTTCGGTCTCAAGCTGATCCATCGATACGGCCGGTACGTGCATATTACCGAGGAACGCGTGATGAAGGCGCACGCGTGGTTCGACCGCGTAGGTCACTGGGGCCTGACGTTCGGCTATTTCGTGCCCGGAGTGAGACACCTCACCGCCTACGCAGCCGGCATGAGTGAGGTTGCGCCGCGGCAGTTTGCGCTATTCGCGTATAGCGGCGGCTGTCTGTGGGCGGCCACGTTTATATCGTTGGGATACTTCCTGGGCGAGCGGTGGAAGGCGGTGGAAGGGGAGATTCACCGGTATGCGGTTCTATTCACTATTATTGGTGCGGCGCTGCTGGTTGTGTATCTGATTGGGCGATGGCTGATGCGGCGGAGAGAGTCTTCGACGCAGAGACGCTGAGGCGCAGAGGCGGACGGTGACGATGAAAAAGCCGTCGCGGCCGCAGACAGTTCCGCGAGTCGGCGACTAGAGGGCCAGTGTAGATCAGATCGGACTATCGGAAGCGATGCCGAACCAGCGTCTCAGAGTCGCGCGCTATACTCGCGTAATCGTGACGCGGCACGCCGCTACTGCCCTCTTGTTATTTTTCTGTCTGGCCGCAAGCCGCATCGTGAGGAACGGCAAGACTGGGTTCATAGACATCCAGGGGAACATGGTGGTCGGTCCCCAATTCGCCCGTGGGTAGAAATCGTCCACGCCGGTGAGCGACGAAACAATTGTGTTCTCCAATGTAAAATCTCCTCCTTGTTGGCTCAAGCTTGGTGGCTTCAGGTTGGGCCACCTGACAAGTCCAACTACGGAGGCTGAGAAAATTCCAGGGCAATCCGGCGCAAATAGGGATTTACAAAGTGATACTGCGGGTGTAGAATTCCGTGAGGGTAAAAATATGGGCGCCCCCTGGGGATACAATCGAGGACGCCCACCTACGTAACGGAGTTAGTTAGTTACCTGTTAAGACGACGAAATTGAGAATTGGTTATGCGTTTCCGGGTAAAATTAATCCGGAACTGTGACCGATTCTCCATTTCGTCTTTTGCTGGTCGTTTTTCTGATTGGGATCAACGGCTTCTTCGCAGGCGCCGAAGTCTCACTGCTCTCCGTGCGGCATTCGCGGCTTCGCCAGATGGCCGAAGAAGGGCATGCGGGCGCGCAAGCGGCGCTGAACCTTTTATCCAATCCGGGACGCCTGCTTTCGGTGACGCAGGTGGGCGTAACACTTGCAAGCTTGGGCTTGGGATGGGCGGGCGAGGATACGCTCTACCGCATCCTCATCGCCGCGTTACATCCGGTGATTACGCCGGTGACAGCGAAGCTGTTGCACGCCGCGAGCCTGGTGGCTTCGTTTCTGGTCATCAGCTATTTGCATGTGGTGCTGGGCGAAGTGGTCCCTAAGAATCTCGCCATGGCGCGGGCAGACCGGGTGGCCGCTCTGGTAGCGCCGGCGCTGCTGTTTTTCTATCGTCTATCGGTCCCGTTTGTGGTGGTGATTGAGCGCTCCGCGGCGGCTCTCACGCGCGTGGCCGCGCCCAAAAGCGGCAAGGCGGCCGGGCATTCCACCGAAGAGCTCAAGCTGATTGTCAGCTCCAGCCGGGGCTTGGGGTATTTACCGGAAGCGCAAGAGGACATGATCCATCGCGTGCTGGACCTCGAAACGGTGGTGGCGCGGGAGGTGATGGTGCCGCGCAACGATATCGTCGCGATCGACGCAAAGGCCACGCTGGACGACGTGCTGCGCGTCATGATCGAAGCGCAGCATTCGCGCCTGCCGGTATACGACGAAACGCCCGAAAAAATTATCGGCATTCTTCACTACAAGGATCTGCTGCCTATCTGGCAGGAGCGGCGCAACGCCATCCGCAGCGGCCGGCCAAGCCGCGCCTTCCGCATCGAGCGACTGCTGCGTCCACACCTGGTGGTCCCCGAGACCAAGCCGCTCTCGCAACTGCTCGAAGAGTTCCGCCGCGGCCATTCGCACATGGCGATGGTGGTGGATGAGTTTGGCACGATCGCCGGCATGCTCACCGTGGAAGACGTGCTGGAGCAACTGGTGGGCCGCATCGAAGACGAACACGACGAAAAGGCGCAGCCGCGCGCGCCGGAATCGGACCTGGATCTGGATGGCGCCACGCGCATACGCGACCTGGAAAACGAATACGGCATCGAGATTCCCGCCAATGGCGGATTTGAAACGCTCGCGGGCTTCCTGCTCTTTAAGCTGGGCGAGATTCCACACGCGGGCGAATCGGTGGAACACGGCGGGCGGCGATTTACGGTTGTGGAGATGGAGCGCAACCGCATCGCGCGCGTGAAGGTGGAAAAGCTGCCGGAGGAGCGCGCAGCCGGTGCGCCGCGCTAGAATTGGCAGAACCATGCTGGGCATCAACCGCCGCGCCGCCAGTTGCACATTCACCGCCGCCGTGGTGCTGCTGACCTTGTACCTGGTGTACATGGTCCGGTCCACGCTGTTTGTTTTTACGCTGGCGGTGCTGTTCGCGTACCTGCTTTCGCCGCTGGTGAATTTGCTCGACCGCTTCCTGCCGGGCAAAACGCGTACGCCCGCACTGGCGCTGGCCTTCGTGATTTTCGTGGCGCTGGTGGCGCTGTTCGGGAGCCTGATAGGCGCGCGCGCGGTGCAGGAGGCCGAAGCGCTGAACAAGAGCTTTCCCAATATGCTGGCGAGTTGGCAGCAGCCTACGCCCGAGGTCACGCCTGCCATCAATTCGCTGAAAGACGAGCTGATCGGCAAGCTCCGCCTGGAGGTGGCGAAGCGCTCTAACGATTTGATCTCTTCGCTGCCACAATACGGCATGAAATTCCTGACCGCGGCCGGCGACTTGATTTACCTGGTGATCATCCCTATTCTGGCCTTCTTCTTCCTGAAGGATGGGCACTTGATCCGCAAGCATATTCTGGATCTAGTGGCTCAAGGTCCGCACCGCGAAATGCTCGACGACACGATGGCCGATATCGACCTGCTACTGGCCGGCTACATGCGCGCGCTGGTGGGCCTGACGCTGGCGGCCTTCACCAGCTATAGCATTTTCTTTACGATTATGGGAGTGCCGTACGGCATATTGCTCGCGGCCATTGCGGGGATGCTCGAATTCATTCCGATGATGGGACCGCTAACGGCCAGCGTGCTGATCCTGCTGGTGGTGGGCGTGGCGAGCTCGCACGTGTTGGCGGTGGTGATCTTTTTGCCTATCTACCGGATATTCCAGGACTACCTTCTCTCGCCGCACCTGATGGAGAAGGGCGTCGAGTTGCATCCATTACTGGTGCTGTTCGGCGTATTCGCGGGCGCGGAAATCGCCGGAGTTCCGGGCACGTTCCTCTCGGTTCCGACGCTCGCGCTGATGCGGATTCTCTATCTGCGCATACGCAAGGCGCGGACGGCTGCGCAACTGGCCTAAATCCACCACGACGGCGGCTTTCCACCACCTGGAGCGGCTTGCAGAGCCGGCAATTTCGCATATTTAGAGCTATTTGGGATTGGCATATTTCTTGCACTAGACGCGGGCGAGGCCGCTCGAAGAGAGCGGCTCGTAGGAGGAGGACCTATGAAAAGCAAGTTGCTCGCTCTTGTGTTGCTGGCCGGCGGCGCGGCATTCGCCGGTCCACGGTTTTTCGTTGGCGTTGGATTCGGAGCGCCCGCTCCGGTAGCGGTTTACGCGCCGCCGCCCGCGCCCATCGTCGCAGGGTATGCGCCGGTGGCGCCCGGTCCCGGATACGCGTGGGTCGGCGGATATTGGCAGCCTGTGGGCGCGCGTTGGAACTGGCATGCCGGCTACTGGGCTCCGCGGCCTTACGCGCATGCGTACTGGGTAGCGCCGCGATACTACGGCCGGCGTTTCTACGGCGGATACTGGCGGCGTTAGAGGCGGGGCAGTTTGCCCGACCTGCGGCCGTCTCTCAAGCATAGCTTCCGGCTGATTACGTCCGGCTGGTCACGTCCACGCAAACCGCAACCAGCCGGAGCCCTCATTTGTCGAAAGAGGCAGGAGAGCCTGCACCGAAAGCGGACAGGCATCTTAAGGCATATCCTGTCATGCAGACCTACCCTTCCGAATCGTGCTGGAACCGGATCTATTGCCAACGCTCGTCCGCCGCCGGCATGGGCAAGAAACCTGAATTGGCTACTCGACGCCGAATAAGCTATTATTAAGCTACTCCACCTAGGCGGCCGGTACCATGTTGACCCTCGACCCCTCCAGATTGGCCAAGTTGACCATCCCGGTCGGAACCGGCTGGCTTCTCGGCGCGTGTACGGAAGCGCGTGGAAAGCAGGACCTCTGGATCGGACAGAAGCCTGAAGTGCTGGAGGTATTGCGGGAGCAGGCGATCATCCAAAGCGCCGAATCGTCGAATCGAATCGAGGGCATTACCGTTGCGGCGAACCGGCTGCGCCCGCTGGTGATTGGAAGGGCCAGGCCGCGGGACCGGTCGGAGGAGGAACTGGCCGGATATAGGGCTGCGCTCGATTGGACTTTCTCGCGAAAAAACCGCGTCGCAATCACTCCCGATGTGATCCTTCGCCTGCATGCTCTTGCCCAAGGCGGATCTTCCGCGGACGCCGGCGAATGGAAAAGAAGCGACAATGAAATCGTCGAGATCCTGCCGAGTGGGGAGCCCCGCCTTCGCTTCGTGCCTGTCTCAGCCAAGAAGACGCCCGCGGCCATGGAAATGCTATGCCGCAGGTATCGGGCCGCCGGCGATGAAGAACGTCTTCCTTCGCTGCTGATCGTGGCCACATTCGTTCTCGACCTCCTTTGCGTCCATCCATTTCGCGACGGCAATGGGCGCGTTTCACGGCTCGCGACTTCGCTGCTGCTTCAATCGCACGGCTTTCAGGTAGCCCGGTACATCAGCCTGGAGAGACTGATTGAAGAGAGTAAGGAGGAATACTATCGCGTTCTCAAGCTGTGCTCGGAGGGTTGGCACGAGGGCAAGAACCAGATCGTTCCGTGGTGGAACTATTTCCTGAGCATGTTGCGAAGCGGCTACAAGGAGTTTGAGCGGCAGCTTAAATCGGTTGAGGCTCGGCCGGCCAAGAGCGATCTGGTTCGCCAGACCGCGCTGGCGCAGCTGGAGCCGTTCACTTTAGCCGACCTGGCCGCTCAGCTGCCAGTTGCGAGTCCTCAACTCATTAAGAAGGTGCTGGCGGAGATGAAGCGGGCTGGCCGGGTTCGGCTGGCGGGCCGCGGCCGCGGCGCACGTTGGGAGCTTATCCGGCGCGTCCCGGATGAAGACAAGCGCCCAACCCGTCGAAAATAGCCAGTTGACTTATTTAAGTCGCTCCGCATAACATGGTCCTGTGGCTGAAAAGACTGTCCGCACGTCGCTGGATATTCCCGTAGCGCTCCACCGGCGTCTCCACGAGGCGGCTGCGCGGAGAGGCTGTTCCGCCCGGCAGATCATTCTAAGCAGTATAGAGAGCGCCGTTCGCGCTACCGAGACGCAGCGGCCTAAAAAGCGGCTGAATCTCGATAAACCGATTGTTGCCTCGACCGGCCGGCCTTTTACCCTCACCAACGAGCAGATTTATGACCTCATTGAGTTTCCCTGATGTCAATGTCTGGCTTGCCGTACTGTTGGCCGATCATATACACCGGGCGCCCGCCAGAAAGTGGTGGGAGTCGGACGTGTCCGCCATCATTGCCTTTTCTCGATTCACGCAGATTAGCGTCCTGCGCCTCTTGACCACGGCGGCGGCTATGAATGGCAAGCCGCTCACGATGAGCGCGGCATGGCACGCATACGACCGCCTGTTTGAAGACGACCGCGTCGCGTTGTTGCCGGAGCCGGATTCGCTCGATCCGGCGTTTCGAAAACTGTCCCGCTCGCGAGTGGCTTCTCCTAAGGTGTGGGCCGACGCTTATATCGTCGCATTCGCTGCACGGAGCAATGGAACTCTGGTCACCTTCGATCGCGCGCTGGCGAACAGGGAAGCCGACTGTCTGCTCCTCAACTGAAAGAAAAGAGATGGCGCCCAGCGCCCATCGTCGCCGGCTGCCGGTGGCGCCCGGTTCCGGATACGTGTAGGTTGGTGGATATTGGCATCCCGTGGGCGTGGGTAGCGCCGCGATATTATGGCTGGCGTTCTGCGGCGGACACTGGCGGCGTTAATGGCGGTCTTAGGTCTAAGGCTGGTTGCGTCCATGCGGTGCAACCAGCCGAAACTCACCCTTCGTTGGGTTTGACGAAAGACGTCGGAGAGCCTACACTGAAAGCGTCGAAACGAATTCCGCGTCATGAAGACCTATACCTTTCCAGTGGTGGTGGAACCCGACGAGGAACGCTGGCACGCGTATTGCCCCGCTTTGGAAGATCGGGGCGCCTCCACATGGGGATACACGCGCGAGGAAGCTCTTAGACACATAGATGAAGTGGTTCAGTTAGTAGTGGACAGCATGGTCGAGCACGGCGAACGACTCCCAGACGAAATCACGAAGGGAACTCAATTGACAGTGGAGCCCCGTGTCACAGTCAACGTCTGATCCATTGCGGTGAACTTCGCTCTGCTACGCGGCCTGACTGCTCGCGAGATTGTCTCCGCGCTGGTGCGTGACGGTTTTGCGTTCGATCGTGGCGCCGGTTCCCACCAGATTTATTACCATCCGGATGGCCGTCGAGTCACTGTCACATTTCACGCGCCGGGAGACACCTTCACACCCAAGACGTTGAAAAGCATTATCGAGAGGGAGGCCCATTGGACGGAGGACGATCTTAAGCGATTGAAGCTGTTCCGGTAGCCACGTCGTAGATGGCGCAAGTAATGCGGACTGGCCGAACTGGTGCGGCGGAAGAACGAATTGGATCGGAACCAGCCCGTGTCGCATTCACGTCGCCGCCCGTCCACATGACAACTCCGTTGACGAGACTCGTTTCGTCGCTGGTTTCTCAGGGGCTGTTGCCAGCGACCGCCTCAGCGCGCAACAATTGGTCCAAATCGGCCTGGGAGCCTGGCGAGGTCCGCTGTAACCCGATCGATAAAGTTCGAGCTTACCGCAACGACCGGCAGCAGGAAAAGGATCGAGATATGGAACGTCGCGATATGGAGTCTTGGGACAACAGGCAACGGGTTCTGCGCGGCGACGAGGAGGTTCCCTTCTGACCTCATACGCCGATCTGCGCCGCCGCGCTGTGGAATTCGTTTCGCAATACTCCGCCGCAGCTCCAGTCCTGGTTCTGGCAACCGTCCGTGCAGCGGCCGACGAGGTGGCGCTGGAGGCTTGCGGGACGGCTCTGCTAGCGGTGGGCCGATTCGCATTTCGCGAGTTTGTTATAGATCTATCGGCCGCGGAGATGAACCGCCGCGGGCTGGTTCCCATCGGCGGATTCGTGCGCGAAGCGCTGGCGGCGCGCGTCACCGCCGAAGCTCTGAGCGCCAGCCAACTCACCTATTTGCGGCCCGTCGCTACGTTTCCCGGCTTTCCCCGCGCGTTGACCGCGACATTTGAAGAACTGCGTCTCAACGGCGTCGATCCCGAGCGTCTGCGCGCCTGCGGGGAATCGGGCCCCGACCTGGCGCAACTGCTTGCCGCCTATACGCGCGAGCTTTCTGAGCGCCGCTTTGCGGATCATGCCGCGCGCGTCGCCATGGCCCGCGACGCCTTCTCCGCCAGCTACAACCGCATACGCCAGACGGCCGTGGTGGCTCTCGATATCGAGCCGCGTACGCGCCTCGAGCGCGAACTGTTGGAGTCGGTGATGGGTGCGGCGCGCGTGTCGTTGGAGCTGCGCCGCGCTCCGGGTGGCGCGGCGCCGGCGTCTTCGCTGGCTTCGCTCCAGAGGCATCTCTTCTCCCAAGGCGACCCGGTCCCGGTACGCGAGGAAGATGGCAGCGTGGTGATCCGCTCCACCTCCGGGGAGGCCCTGGAGTGCGTGGAGATCGCCCGCGCCATTCACGCGGCGGTCGCCGGGGACGTGCTCTTCGACCAGATTGCCATTCTGCTGCGCTCTCCCGAACGCCATCAGCCGCTGATCATCGAAGCCTTGCGCCGCGCCGGGATTCCCTGGACATGCTCGCTTGCCACCCGCCGGCCCGATGTGGCCGGACGCAGCCTGCTCGCGCTGCTGCACTGCGCCTCGGAACGGCTCTCCGCCTCGCGCTTCGCCGAGTACCTTTCGCTGGGCCAGATGCCCGAGGACAGCGAGCCCGCCACCCCCGCGCTCTGGGAGAGGCTGCTGGTGGACGCGGCTGTGATCGGTGGCCTTTCACGCTGGGAAACGCGCCTCGCTGGGCTGCGCGAAGAGTTTCACCGCCGCTACGCCGCGGAGCAGGATGAAGAGGCACGCTTGTCCCTGGCGCGGCGCATCGAATCCGTGGAGAATCTCACCGGCCTGGCCTTGCCTGTGATCGCCAGACTCGCCGCGCTCCCCGAGCGCGCTTCATGGGGGGAATGGATCGCGGCGCTGACCGGTCTGGCGGAATTTACGGTGCGCGAGCCGGAGCGCATCATCGAG